>JAHEBN010000141.1 GCA_024645245.1 Jiulongibacter sp.
GCCTATCAATACCTTTTGCCTTTGCCGCCAGAGCAAAAATGAAGGAAACAACCGCTCAATTAAGTAAGCACATCCTGATCAGAACCCTCAGTTTACTTATAATTGGTGTATTTATGTATAATGCATCTGAAAACTACAATGCCGAATTGACCGGATTGAGTAAAACTATTTGGGTGGTTTTGGGCTATATTTCTGTATTTCTGATCTGGAATAAATACCCGGAAGGCAGTAAACTGCATTATTTGAAATATGCGGGCATTGCTATAATGATAGTGTTAGCTATTATTTTCAAAGGCGGAAGCATCGAAAACCCGACCTGGTTGGAGAAAGGCTGGTGGGGTATATTAGGTCTTATTGGTTGGGGATATTTTACAGCGGCATTTACTTATTTATTTCTTCGGGACCTACTACTCCCAACAGTTCTAATCTGGTTTCTTTTTTTAGGATTGAATATTTTATCGCAATCCGGTATGACCGGCTTCTTAAATCCTTTAAAACCCGTTTTTGGGGTAATTTTAGGAGGAAATGTGCCTTTGATCGTAATTTCAGGACTTATAGTTGGTATTTTATTGAAAAAGTATCGAACCGATTATTTTGGTTTTCTTCAACGTACAGTTCCCATTGGATTAGCTTGTTTGGTTCTTGCATTTATTTTGCATAATTGGTTTATTTTATCCAAAATAAGGGCAACACCGAGCTGGGGAATGTTGTGTACAGGCATCAGCATTTTAGTCTTTTCCATTTTATTTTATATGATAGATATTAAAGAAAAGTCAAAATATTTCACCGTATTTAAACCAGCCGGCGAAAATTCCTTAAGTACTTATCTGGCACCGGATATTGTTTACTATTTAATCTGGTCTTTACCTTTTCAAGTGCTTGTTTATAAACAAGATGAATCTCAAATAATAGCTGTTCTGGGCTCTTTGCTTTGGGCTTTTTTAATGATTCGTTTTGCTGCCTTTTTGGCGAAAAAGGGGATTCGGTTGAAATTGTGAGATTTTAGGTATTAGGGATTAGGGAGTAGGATTTTGTGGAATGTCTTCAGTTTTCAGTCCTCATTCTTCAGTTCTCAATTTTGGGTTTTCAGTCTACCATTTAGAGCAAATAATAGCTATTCTCTTTTGCCTATTTTCCGATAGCTGTTTCCAACCACCTATTCCCTGATGCCTATTACCTGATGCCTTTTTTTGTCTGATCCCTATTCCCTAAAACCTAATCCCTAAATTATTCACTTTTCAAGCTTTTCACCGGATCCATCATAGCCGCTTTAATACTTCTGAAGCTAATAGGAATAAAGACAATTAAGACTGTTGCAACACCAGCTAAAACGAAAACCCACCAGGAAATATCAATTCGGTATTCGAAATCTTGTAGCCAGTTGTTCATGGTGTAATTGCCTAATGGAAAGGCGATTAGTAATGAAATAGCGATGAGTTTCAAAAAATATTTTGATAGCAAGCCCACGATTTGAGGAACCGAAGAACCCAAAGTTTTCCGTATTCCAATTTCCTTAAAACGCCGTTCAGTAGTAAATGTAATTAAGCCAAAAAGCCCTAAACATGCTACAAATATGGTGAGCAGTGCAAAAACTCTCAAAATAGCGTTCATATTACTTTCTTTGATGTAAGTTTCATTGAAAAGTTCATCGAGAAAGGCATATTGGAATGTCTCACTCGTACCCATTTTATTCCACTTGGATTCCATAAACCAGGGATGTCATGGTTTTCGGCTTTTAGAATCAATCCATAGTAGGGTTTGTATTCCATGATCAATGGCTCTATGGGCTCACGAAGGGGCCGCAAGTGAAAATTTTTTACTACGCCCACAATGGTAAGCAATTCTTGTGTTTCACCATTTCTGGTCAAGGTTTGATCAACGGGATTTGCAGGGAAGCCACAAGCCTTAATGGCTGATTTATTGATAATTGCATTGTTGGTTTGTTGATCTTGATTGGTAGCGAAATTACGGCCATTGAGTAGTTTCATACCCAGGGTAGGGATATATTCTTCATCTACATCATATACCCGAATTCTCAATCTTTGTACAGGGTCATCGACTTTCTGCACGGATGTCATATTGTTGTCTGTAGGCCCGGCGGGCACATAGGCAGAAGTTGTAATATTTTTTATTTGTGGATCCTTTCTAAGTTCGTCGCGATATGTTGCGAGTTTATCTCCCAAATATCCAGCTTCGCGTATTACTATTAAAGCATTGCGGTTATAACCAATATCTTCATTCTGAATGTATTGCATTTGTTTGGTGACCACTATTGTACCTATTATAAGCGTGGCAGATATGGCAAACTGAAACACACCACCAAGCTGCTTCTAACACCCTTGCTCTTACCTGAGTTAAAACGATTTTTGAGGGCATTTAAGGGCTTAAAAGAAGCCATAAAAAAGGCAGGATATCCACCGGCTAAAACACCAATAGTTAAGGTTAGGAATAGTAGTACGTATAAATAAATTGGATTTAAAAGTTCTGATATCTGTATATTTTTGTCGGCCAATTGATTGAAAAAAGGCAATGCTGCCCAAAACAATATTATTCCAAGAACCATGGCAAAAACAGTGGAAATCAGAGTTTCTGATATAAACTGAAAGATCAACTTGCTTTTTTCTGATCCCAGTACTTTTCGCATTCCTATTTCTTTCACTCTTTTTGCGGCAGATGCAGTACTCAAATTCATGAAATTGATGCAGGCAATAAGCAACATAAATAAAGCTACCGCTCCAAATATCGCCACTGTTTTAAAGTCGCCACCAGCCTCAAAGTCTCCCCGAAGGGCCGAATGCAAATGAATGTCGGTTAAAGGCTGCAAAATAAGTCCAACGTTATTGCCTTTGGCTCGAAACTCAGTCAAACTCTGGCCCATAGCTGCCTGAATTTGAGGTGAAAGGTACTTATCAGAAATTTTGTTTATTTTATTCTGTAATGCACTTTGGTCGGCGTTTGGATTTAAGGTAAGATAGATATGATATTGCCCTTGTAGCCAGCTTTGACTGTTGGCCAAAGGATTTGAGCTCATAGAAATAAGTAAATCAAAGTGAAAATGTGAATTCGGGGGAAGCTTTTTAATAATACCACTGACGGTGTAAATTCCAGCTAAACTGTTGTAGCCATTTTCGGCGTATATCCCGATATCTTATATTTCAATAGTTTGATTAATAGGATTTTGCTCTCCAAAATAGGATTGAGCTTGTTCTTCGGTCAGCACTACACTATTTGGTTTTAAAAGCGAGGTTTGAGGGTCTCCTTTCAAAAAAATTATGGAAAAAACATCAAATATGGAAGGGTCTGCCAAAGCCAGCTTCCCTTTTCTTATGGTATTTTCTTTAATACTTGATCATAGGTACTCTGTTTCAGGAAAATTAAGCGATTTTAGCTCAATTGTTACATAGCTTATTCCAAATTGTATAAAATATTGTTTATTAGTGATTTAGCTATAAGCTCATAAGTTGAAAATGTTCAGATTCGGACATTTTTGTGCGTTAATGAACAAGTTTAAAATAGTCGATTACATAGAAAGATAAGTCTTTCACTTTTATATGGTGTTCCACCAATTTCAATAGGATAGTTTATGAAGTAAATTTGATATTAATTTAATTAGCAGTAATTAATAGAAATTTCGTTTTAACTATCTTTGTTTCAAAATACCAATAAAATTAAATACTCTTTTGTGACTCCCTGGAATTATTTTTTTTCAAAGTGTTTTTCCACAAACGCATATTTATCCGGATCACTCATTTTATCAGCTGGTTCAACATCAATTTTAATATCCTTGTAGTGAGAATCTTTTTCGAGGAAATTGTTTAGCTCATCTCTTGCATTGGTTGGACCAAAAAGAAGTACCTGATCATACTTTAAAATTGCAGCTCCGATTTCTTTGTAATAAGCTTCCTGCATTTGTTGTCTTTTGTTATGCATCAGGTTTTCGTTTTTGCGAATGGCTGTATCCTGCACGTCAAAATCAAATTCTGATCTTATGGCATGCATCTTAACACCCGGATTCATATCGATTAAAAAAGCAGATGAATGATCCAACCAGATGCCTAAATTCTTATTTGTGTTCATTTTTTTTATTGTTTTATTATTTCGTTATGATCAGCCACAAAAAGGCTTCCCATTACGCGTTGCGATTTATTTAATTTTTTCAGACTAATACGGGATTAATCCGGACTGAATTGGATTTTTTGTACCCATTTTTTAGAATAAATAAGACAACTTCAGCCCAGCCGAAACATAATTCAAATCGACCGAAGTGGCCACATTTCCATTATTCAGGTTTCTTTTCAATGCCTGATAGCCGACGGTTGGTGCTAAATTAAAGTGGTTGCCGAGGGGAAACACCAGTCCTGTTTCTGCTTGCCAGCCCCATCCATGACCAGAGTCGTCGATTATGGTGCCGTCTGCATTTTCTACTTCGATGTGATTATACAAGGCACCACCTCCAAGTAAGTATTTGAATTTTGAACTGCCAAATGGCTGGGTAAATGTAAGTCCTGTGCGATATCCTGTTTCCTGAACATCGATATTGTTGTATTCAAATAAATGATCCGTGCTAAATTGATTCCAACTCCAACCGGCGTATATGGCCAGCTGTGGAACAAATTGATAGGCAATGGTACCTATTCCTCCAAATCCTTTTTCTAAAGTTGCATCGCCTAGTTTGAGAGTTGCAAAATTTGCCGCAGGTCGCAAGTTCAAGCTCCACTTATATTGTGCGATTGTTTTAAAAGGAAACATCAGCAGGATAATACTTAATAAAAGCACTGAGCTACTGATGTTTTTTGAATTACTTTTCATGGTGGTATTTTTAAAATTGTAAATGAATTTCCACTGCCTTACAAAGGTGAGGTTAATGTGCAGGTAAACCCTTATACTATTATGGAAAGGATTTACATCTTTCTTATAAATATCGTTTTAGCCTAAATTTTATAGGCTGTCTACCTTTATAAACAATTTGGAGGCGGTCATTGAAATCTCACTAAGGGTCGGAGCTGTGGTGGCTTAGGGGCTTCCGTAGGTGAGAAACTTACGTATATGATACGAATTAAATAAAAGTATGATCAGCCACTATTTCGCTTAATGCTAATCCCCAATGTGGTATTTTACCTCCCAAAGTATAATACATTTGTTTAAAACCCATTTTCAAGGCATAGGGTGTTATACCCATTTCCAAGTGGCTTTCGTGGCCACCCCACCACTCATTGGTACGCATATAAAACCCTTTTATACCTCCCATATCGCCCATGCAAAGCAGCTCAAATTCCATGGGCTTAACCTCTTCCTGGATAATTCCCAATTCCTTGCCTAAAGTATTAGCTAACACTTCAGCTTCCATGTGACCTAAGGAACCTATTTTGGGCACAGTTATAGATGCCGCATCACCCACCGCGAAAATGTTTTGATAATCCGGATTTCTCATATATAAATCGGTAATTATAAAACCCATATCGTCTGTAAAGGGTAATTCCTTCAGAAAATCGTGAGCCTGCCAATCGGGAAAAAGAATGGCAATTTCGGCCTCTTGGGTAGAGCCATCATTAAATTCCAGGCCGCCTTTATGTATTTTTTTTATACCCTTGGTTTTAGCCCGATAATTATAACCCATATTGCCCATCATAGGCACGAGCTGATTCAAGATGGTTTCGCCGGCGTCCTCTGCTATTACCTCAGCAGGCGTAGAAAGGTAAATAGTAGAGGTTTCACCCTTATGATTTTTCTCTAACCAATGAGCCAGCGAAAAGGCCATTTCGACCGGGGGACCTTCACAGGCCGTTAAAGCCACCGGCATATCTTTCGGTAATTTATCACTTTTGCCCTGATGAAAAATATCCGAGCTAATGGCAATCGGGCCGCCTCTGTATTCTTTATGCAGGTAATTTCGTAAACGATTTCCCAGGAAAACATCTGTTACGCTATGACCGAATTCATCAAAACCGTCAATCTTATCATAGGCCAATCTGTTGCCCAAGGCCACTACCAGGTAATCGTATTTGATTTTACGAACGGGGTGCCCTAAACGTTCGTTAGGTTGGTAAAAAACAGTATTGGTTTCAGGATCAATTGTGGTGACTTCTGCCTGAATAAATTCACTGCCGTCGTGCTCCAGAAAAGTCATGAATTTAAATTGTAAATCAATGGCCGGATTAACATTCGCCAAAACCTGCAAAGGAATATTGGGCACGAAAGTCAATAGAGATTTACGGTCGATAATTGTAATATCTGCTTTGTCTTTAACTACGGCATGAATATAACGTGCAGTAGTAAGACCTGCAAAATTGCAGCCCAGTATAACAATATGAGGTTTGGTCATGATTTAATCAGCCTTCCAGCATTTTTTTCTTTTCGTGGAAATCATCTTTACTTATTTCGCCGAGAGCCAATCTTCTTTTAAGAATATCAAGAGGAGTATCTTTTTTTGAACTTTGAGCCGGACTACTATACAGGAAAGCAAAAATCAAAATAAGTATAACGACTCCTACAAACCACCAAATAAGGTGCATACCACCTAAGTGGTAATTTTCGTAATGCATCATAATTTTTAATTGTTTAAATGTGAGCGTAAAAACCAAGCCATTTTCTCGTGCTTTTCCATAAGTCCGGTTATAAAATCACCTGTACCGGAATCGTGATAATCATTCACAAAAGATTTAATACGTTCCCGCAAAATCATGATGATGCTTTCGTGATCTGATAAAAGTTCTTTCATAAAACCCTGACTGTTATTGGTATATTGATTTTTTTCTGTCAGATGGGTTAAACTCATATAGGATGTTAAAGTTGCCGGTGCGTAATGTCCGATAAAGCGAATACGCTCTGCCACGCTGTCTATCATTTCATCTTATTGCCCGAATTGTTTTTCAAAGAATATATGCTTTTCCGAAAAATCCGGCCCTTCTACATTCCAATGAGCATTTTTTGTTTTAACATAAAGTACATTTTCATCAGCCAAAACTTTAGCCAATTCTTTTGCAACCGCCTGCCTGTTATTATCCGTTATCCCTATTTCTGCTTTCATGGTATTTTTTTTAATGATTCTGCATTTTCTCCAATATGGTATCCAATGCTGCTTTTAATTTATCAAGTGCACCCGATACAGCCTGTGCTACGGTATCGGCCTGATCAGAAACCGCCATCGGCTGCCTGCCCTCCAGCCTGGCTTCCAATAAACATCTGATATCGTTCAGGCCTTCTTTTTTGCCATTTTGATCTGTTAAATGAACTTCAATCCGGGTAATGTGTGATTGGTATCTTTCCAGTTCTGATGCAATTTGAGCTGTAAAAAAATCCTCGTTCCGTTCTTTGCCACTGATGGTTTTATCTGTATTATATTGTATGATCATTTTTGAAATTGTTTTTTATTAAATTCTTTTATCCGTTATCTTCTTCGAGGTCATTGTGATTATCGCCACCTATGCTGTAATAGTTGTTTTCTTCGTCTTCGCTACCCACACTTTCTTGCTGATCGTCTAATTCTGAGCCAGGTACATCCAGATCTTCACCCGTCATGTCTTCATCAAATTCTTTTTCATTCCGGGTTCCTTTTTCTTCATTAGGGGCTTTTCTTTTTGAAAGATCACTTGGGTTTAAGCTCATTTCTTTTTTCCCTTTTGAATAAATATCCTCCGAAGCCGGGTAGCGTGGGTAACCCGGAAATTCCAATGCTCCTGAGCTGGTATCCATGTTATGCGTTTTGGCATATTCCATAACCACCTCTTGCAGTGAATTAAAATAATCTTTAAAACCTGCAGCCTGAATTCCTGAGTTTTCCTTGGTCGAAATATCTGTGGGCATCTCCGAAATATATTTCACCAGTTCCGGATATTCCGTGTAAATTTTAAGGGTGATATTTATGATACCTTTCTCTAATTCTGCTTTTGTTTTCATAATTATTTAATTTAAATGGTGAAAAATTTATTTCCTTTAACAAGGCGATTTCTATTTTTCAAAGCACTCACTTGTCGACCTTGCTTCATACCTTAATATACGAAATTTTTACCGTAACCGAACCTTTTTTCTGCTTTTCCTTTCAAGAAAAATGTTCAAACAGTTGATTCCGCCATCTCTTCTATTTCCTTACATCCTTCCGAAATGTGCACACTCATATCGTAGGTTGCCAATTTCTCCACTGTTAGCCTGGCCATCAGGTAGCTAAGTGTGGATTCGGCTCCCTGGTTCAGGTTTACATTACAGGCTTCCACACCGTCGTAACAGCCGCCGGTACAGGGATTGTAAACAATTTGGTGCAAATGGTTTTCGCCTAAAAACCAATTAAATGCCAGATTTGCCTTTTGCTTATATTCATCTTTATTAAATTCAAAATAGAATTGTGCCAAAGCCATAATGGTGTATGCCACATCTATGGGCTGCTCGCCACCAATTACATTTTCATCAATTTTGTCTTTGATGTGCCAGCCTTTATTAGATACTACCTTAATTCTGCCATCCACAAATATTTTAGATAATAGAAAACCAAAACTTTCCATGGCGATCTTCTTGTATTCTTCTTTTCCGGTACTGATAAATGCACATAACATAGCCTCGGGCAAAAGGCTGTTTCCATAAGTCATATAATGCTCAAACCAATGCCAATCGTATGATTTTTCGTGTTTATACATTTGTACAAGTCGGTTGGTTAATTTTTGCAACAGAGGTAAATTCTTTTGTTCATTCTGATAATGAAGGCCTTTAATGATAAAAGCCATTGCCCTGGTAGAATAAATCTTATCTAAATAGGGTATTGCAGTTTCCAGTAATTCACTAGCTTCCAGAATTAATTTTGGGGATATAATTTTATCCATTGAAATTAAATACCCCAATGCCCAGATGGTTCTGCCTGTACTATCTTCTAAGTTTTCCGTGTAGTTTTGCGGGGTAAACTCCTTTTGTTCGTTGGCATAATTTAAAAACAAGCCACTTGGTTGCAGGCAATGTTTTATAAAATTCAGGTAGGTATTTATGGGCTTTAAATCGCTTTCTTCCTTAAATAATTCATAATGCTGACACATGGCTATCAATGCCCTGGCATTATCATCCAAAGTATAACCGGAATGGATATCCGGCACTGAAATTTTAGAAAACTGAATCATGCCAAATGCGGTGGTCATTTTTTTGATGTGATCCAAATTAATTTCCGGGATTTTGTAATTTAATTGAAATGCATATTCAGTTAATTTTTCAAAAAGTAAAGCATGTGCTATTGCTGAATTTTGCCAGGCGGTAGAAGCCATTTTATGAAAGCTGTTGGATGATATTTCGACTCTCAATTTCTCATTATCAAGCAACAACACAATGGCTTGAGCCAATTGTGCAGGGCTCTCAAAATCGATAATTATTCCGTTGTTCTTACTTAATACCTCTTTGGCATGTGGAATTGGTGTTGAAATTACCGGACAACCACAACTCAATGCATAAGAAAAGGTTCCGCTCACGGCTTGATTGGGGTCTTTGGACGTAAATAAATAAATATCGGAAAGTTGCAGGTATTCTAAGAGTACGGGCAATTCTAAATATTCATTTACAAACCGTACATGCTTTTCTAAATGTAATTCTTTTACTTTTTCTTCGAGTAGAGTCCTGTATTTTTCACCTTCCTTCTTTACCAGCGAGGGGTGTGTTTTTCCCAAAATCAGAAACAAAACCTCCGGATGTGTTTTGATTACGGTGGGTAATGCTTCTAAGGTGGTTTCAATGTTTTTGCTCCAACCCAATAAGCCGAAAGTGGAAAGTATTTTTCGGTGACCCAGTTCGTAATGTTTTTTTAATTTACTCCGGTTAAGGGGTGGCACCAAATGAGTACCATGAGGTATTATGGTTATTTTGTATAAGGAAACACCGTAATCTTTGACTAAAATGGCAGAGGCATTTGCAGTCATAACCACCACCGATGAGGCAATAATTGCCATTTCTTTCACTTTTGCCTTTAATTCGGGATTCGGGTTTGGCAATACGGTATGAAAAACAAATACGATTGGCTTGGATATACAGGTAAAAAACTGATTAAATTCTTCTTCCTTTTCTGCAAAAAAACCGAACTCGTGCTGCATAACCACGAGTTTAATATTCTCATTATTGTTTATTTTGAAGGCTATTTTGGCAAATGCATTTCGTTGGTCGGTGTTTAGAATAAACCTGGGTTTCTGGCTGTAGGTATGTTTCTCAGATTTTGATTCTAATGCACATACCGAGCAGGTAAATGAGTTTTCAAATTGCCTGGTCAGGGCTTCCATTAAGTCGTTGGAATAGGTGGCAATACCACATTCTCTTGGCGGGAAAGATGTGATAAAAAGCACTTCGGGAAGTTTATACTGCTTCTCAATCGAGCCATTCGGACTGTGTGTCAAAAACTCAGTTTTTGTTTCGCGAAAGGTAAATTCCGAAACAGTGCGATTTGAAATAATGTCCGTCGTCATAAAAGCGTTTTCTTAATTTTTATTTAATTCCAGTTCAGCCAAAAGTTCTTTCATACTAAGTGCTGCTACTGCAATTCGTTCATCGGCAGCACCGTAATAAATATAGAGGGTATCGTCTTCTAAAATTGAGCCCGAAGGAAAACACACATTGTTTACCTCGCCTTTAAGCTCCCATACTTTTTCCGGAAAAAATAATGGATAAGGTAGCCTGGCAATCTCTATCTTCGGATTTTCTAAATCGAGTAAAGCCGCACAGGCGGAATAGACGTAGCCCTTAACGGTATCGTGCACACCGTGATAAATAAGCAACCATCCCGCGGCTGTTTCGATAGGTGGACATCCGCAACCTACATAGCTCACTTCGTGATCGAATATGGGCGAAAGCACAACATTTTCGTCAAAATGGAAAAAGTAATTTTGCCAGAATCCTACGTCTAAGTTATCCAAGTTCTCAACTTGTACCACAATTTGTATATCCGGCTTAATGCGGTGTAAAAAGCAAAACTTACCATCAATTTTTCTTGGGAAAAAAATCAGGTTTTTATCCCATAAAAGAATTTTGCGGTCTTGCTTTTCATGACTGATTAAATGCTCATTAAAACGAATGTATTTTTCGCGTATAGTGCCTTCAGATTCAACCAAATGCCTAAACTCCTCATAGGTAACCTGAGGCACAATGATTCCTTTTTTCTCCCAGTTAATTAAATCTGCTGAGGTAGCTAAAGCCCCTAAAGCATTTATGCCGTCAAAAGCTGTGTAAGTCAGGTAGTAGATACCTTCAATTTTCACAATTCGGGGATCTTCCAAACCCTGAAATTCATAGTCAGATTGCGGGTAAAGCAAGGGTTTGTCGTTTCGGCTTTCCACCACCATAGGTGCGGATAGTTTACAATATCCGATGGTGGAATAATTATCGGTGGCTACTGCTCTGTAAAACATGTGTATTGCATCCCCCTCTTTTATTAAAGCAGGATTTAATACGCCTTCGCTTTCAAAAGAATTGGAAGTTTTTTGAAGAATAATACCGAGCTTTTTTACCTCAACCATTTTATAGAACTACATTTTGGTAGTTATTTTTATCTTGTTTTTTCAATGCTTTTAATGCCTTTTTTTCTTTAGGAGTGCTTGCGGGCAAGGTCTTATCCGACTTACTTTTGGTTTCTTTATTATTTGCCATTTTTGTATTTTTATTAAAGTTTTTGTTATCTCAGATTTTAGTTCTGGCAATTTCAATCCCATGCGGATATTGCAAATTCCCCTGGTCTTCGACTGTTATAAATATTTCATCAAAATCGAATGGTGTCACGGTTTTAAAAATATTTTTCTCAGCATTTTTAACCGTCAATTGGCCTATATTTTTTACGCCATTTTCTCGGGTCGTAATCCATATGGAATAATTATTTCCCGGAGGATCCATTCTATCTGCACTTTCCAGGTTATTTGTGGTAATTTCGAGGGTGTAGTTTTTCTGCTTATCCAGCCCTTTTTTAGCCGTAATATTTGCAGCGGGCACTACACTCGATACGGGGAATTTTGAATTTGTAGCACAAGAGGCTAACAAAAACAAGAAAACCAAGAGGTATAAATTCTTAAATTGTTTCATTTTAGTTTTATTTATATTAGAATTTTATTTTTTATTAATTCAAATTTAAAACACCCTTTAAA
>JAHEBN010000142.1:0-2556 GCA_024645245.1 Jiulongibacter sp.
AAACAAATCTTCAAATTCGATAGCTAGATAACTAGACAGCCAGATAACTTGACTACTCGACAACTTGACTACTCGACAACTCAAAAACCACCAAAACCAAAACTTCGTGCTTCGTACTTCGTGCTTAAAACCTTACAACAAAAAAAGCTCCAAACTCGATAACTCGATAACTTGATAACTAGACAACTAGACAATTTCATATTTGCACAACTCAAAACGAAAACTTCGTACTTCGCACTTCGTGCTTAAAACTTTCCAACCTTAAAACCTTACAACAAAAACCAAGAACCTTACAACAAAACCCTTGAACTTTGAACCTTGAACCAAGAACAAATAACCAATAACAAATAACCATTAACAAATAACAAATAACCACCCCCCCTACCTACTATTCCCAAGCAAAAAATACCCAACCAGTAAATACGCTCTAGCCGAAGGCGGTTTGTGGTAGACAAAAATTTCGTAGGAATTGCCGGTATCCGAAAAATTACCTTCAAAGAAACTAAAATCAGGCTCCCGATTAAATGCATCGAGTGTAACAAAACTGTAATCGTAAACCCCTTGTTTTAAGAGTAATTGACAGGCATACGCCTCTTTATCGGGTTGGTATTGACACTTATTTTCCGGAGAAAACTGGTAATTGGTCAAAGCACCGTAAACATACAAATCGGTTTCAGGTGCCAGTTCCAGCGTTTTTAATTGAATTTGAACATTTACATAATCACTCCCTGTTTCGGCAGGAAAACCCTCCAGATTTTCAATAACATAGCGGCTGTTGAGGTCAGAAGCATTTAAATAAGCCTTATTGGCCCGTGAAAATTGTTCGTTAATTTGGACCACATCGGTATTTCCGGATCGGTTACTGCTTACGTAATTGCCTCGCGTATAGGTGCTACGGATATCAAAAAAACGAAATTCATTTCCGGCAGGAAAAAGGTTTTCATTCTTAAAAAAGCGATACAAAAGCTGAGATTTGGACTGATTTACCGAGCTGGGTTGAAAACCTTCTTTACTTTTTTCATCGTCGAAATTCTGACGTACAAATAGCTTAAAATCGGCCATGGGATTTCGTACGGGGTATTTGCCGTAATTCAGTTCCATTTCCAACTGCTGATGGGTACGCCACATGGAAGGATCAGTGGGTCGGATAGCATTTGCCAGAACATTTACCTGTGGATCGTATATCCGGTACCGCAATTGCATAATGGGCTCGCCTTCTATGTAATTTTCAAATAGCTGAATGACATAATTACCAGACATTTTCACTTCCGGCAACAAAAAAGCGTAGTGATAATACGGAATTTTAGTATTCTGCGAAACGTCGTATGTATTGATAATCTGATCGTTGAATCCGCTCAGGTACTGCAATTCGGTAAGAGTAGACTGGGTCCAATCGTAGTCGGCGTGAATAATCCTGACGTGATATTGCCGGTAAGAAGCACGCAAATCATCGAATTCCAATACCAATTTTTCCGAACTGTTTAAGTTTTTAACGGCAGGTTGCAAGCGATCGGCTCCACCATTTTCCCGGTAAACATAAAACTGAACGGTCTTTATTTCGGGGTCCTGTATGTAATTATGCAATATTTCGTGCTGAGCGAATCCAGCCAGACTGAGTATGGTAAAAAATAAAAAATAAAAACCCGATTGACCCTTCAATGTTATCGATTTATGAATTCAAAACGTATTACCGACCTATAAATTATCCCAAACAGGATCCGCAAAAAGGCTTAATTTCCTTATTCCTCCAATGCCATCATTTTTTCTTCCCAAATTTCATTGGCTTTTGCCAGTTCTGCCTTAATTTTTTCGTAAGCCCGGTTTAGTTCTTGTAGTTTGGTTTCATCCGAAAAAACAGCCTCATCAGCCATTTTATGCTCAATATCGACTTTTTCGGTTTCCATTTTAGAAATCAGGTCTTCCACTTCCGCCAATTCTCTTTCCAGTTTTTTAAGCAGATTCTGGTCTTTCTGACTCGGTTTAGGTTTTTCGGCAACCTTGGTTTCCACCTTTTTACTTTCCACTTTTTGAGCAGTAAGTCCTTCCTTCTCCCGCTTTTCCATCCACCACAGGTATTCTTCAAATGTACCCGGATAGGTCTTTATTTCCTGTTCATCGATATACCAGATTTTATTGGCTACGCGGCTTACAAAGTGCCTGTCGTGCGACACCACCACATACGTACCTTCGTACTGATTCAAGGCTTGCACCAGGATGTTCACCGATTGCATGTCCAGGTGGTTGGTAGGTTCATCGAGCAAAAGAAAATTAGCTTCCGAAATCAAAACTTTAGCCAGAGCCACACGTGACTTTTCCCCTCCGGAAAGCACCTTGATTTTCTTAAAGACATCTTCGCCCCCAAACAAAAAACAACCCAAAACCGAACGTAATTCCGTTTCTGATTTGGTAGGATCGGCATATTTTAACTCCTCCAGCAAAGACTCGTTTATGTGCAAAGACTCCAACTGATGCTGAGCGTAAAAAGAGAAATTGACATTATGGCCAAGTGCTCTTTCCCCATTTATTTCTTCTGTGCCTGCAATAATTCGTAACAAA
>JAHEBN010000142.1:2576-8641 GCA_024645245.1 Jiulongibacter sp.
CCGTAAGCCTTTGAAATATGATCCAAACGCATCACATGACGGCCGGGCTGAGTTCCGAATTTAAAGCGGAAATGCACTTTCGCCGCATCATCCACCACATCTTCAATTTTATCCAAACGGTCCAAAGCCTTTACTCTGGACTGCACCTGACGCGACTTGGTGGCTTTTGCCTTAAATCGCTCAATAAACCGCTCCGTCTGACGTATCTGAGCCTGCTGATTTTCAAAAGCTCCCTTTTGGATTTCATTTCTCAGCTCTTTTTCTTCCAGATAAAAAGAATAGTTTCCGGGATAAACCCAAAGCTTGGATTGAGAGACCTCCACCGTGGTAGTGGTTACATTATCCAGAAACTCGCGGTCGTGAGATACCACTATTACCGCATTCTCGTAATTGGCGATGTATTTCTCAATCCACTGAATAGAAGGCATATCCAGGTGGTTGGTAGGCTCATCGAGTAAAAGTAAGGCAGGTTTTTGCAAAAGCAATTTAGCCAGCATCACCCGCATACGCCATCCGCCGGAAAACAATTTCAAAGGGCGATTGAGGTCTTCTGTTTTAAAACCCAAACCTTCGAGTATTTCTTCGGCACGGGCTTGTATGGAGTAACCGCCCAAAATATCGAATTCTTCCTGAAGCAATCCTAATTTATCAACCAGCTTATCTTCGTAATTGACTTCCATTTGGTGCAAGACCTCGTCAATCTGTTTTTGCAGTACGAGTTCCCGCTCAAAGCCCTGCATGGCCACAGCCAGAATAGGTTCTTCACTTTCGTAGGAAAGCAAATCCTGATTCAGAAAACCCACCGAACAATCACCCGCACGGCTTATGGTGCCGCCATCGGGCTGATATTCGCCCACAATAAGCCGCAGCAAAGTAGACTTGCCCATACCATTCAGGCCTATCAGTGCGATTTTATCCTTGGGTTTGATTTGTAAACTGGCCTCCTCAAAAATGGCCCTGCCACCGAAATAAAAAGAAAGATTATGAATGGTTAACATTCTGAAAATTTAATGCTTTGATAAATAAAGTGCAAAAGTAGTGAGAAATAGCCCGAAACGAAAAAAGGCCTCCAAATGAGACCTTTTTTTCTTAATATGTTTATATCAGGAGTTTACCTTGGTGGCTGTAAACTGGGAAATAACTCCCGGAAAACTCTTGTTGGTATTAATTTCTACCTGAGGGTATAAAAACCGCTGCGGGATTTTATTCGTAGTACTGTTTTTAATCGGAATCCCCAGAATATTATTGGTGCGGCGGGCATCGTGATAAACCTGAATAGAGCCGATCAGCGAAATGTATTTTTCTTCTAAAATAACTTTCAGGAGTGTATTTCCTCCGATAGTTACCGTCGGGAAATCATCGCTATAGCGTTTTCCAAGCTCAGTTCTTACGGCATTAAAGGCTGTGCGTGCCCCATCTTCGTTGCCAAGACGGAATTCGCATTCCGCCAGAATAAGTTGATTTTCAATCCAGTCTATTAAAGGATAACTGGCCGATTTCCCGAAATAACCGTTATCGGCATAGTTCAATTCATTTCCGGCAAAATACTTGGCAAAACGCGATTGCTCACCCGGTGTGTACAAAATACGGTCGGCGGTGATATCGGACAAGTTGATCATTTTTCGCAAAAAAGAACGGGTCGCTGTGAGGTATCCCCCACGCTGCTCCACGCCAAACTGGTAGAATAAATTACGCTGTCCATCGGTATCAGAATGAAAAACCATCAGGCTTCGGTCAACCGCCGAAATGCCTAACTTGGCTTCGGCCCGGGCTTTGGTGTAATCTTTTGCAATCAGGTAATAACGGGCTTTTAGCGAATGTGCCACTTGTGCCCAGGTAGCGTTATTGGAAACAAAAACCGGACTGCCGTAAAAATCTTTTACCCGGCCATTACCCACATTTTCAATTCCCTGCGAGAATAATGCCTGGGCCGTTTCCAGAACACTCTTCTGGTCATCGTATGCGGGATTGGGAAATTCAACAGGTTGCGAGCTCTGGGCATAGGGTGCATCGCCAAAAAGTGCCGCGATTTCAGAAATTAGCGAGGCCTCAATGATTTGGGAAACACCAAGCAGTACTTTATTACCCGATTCCAGGGCCTTTTGCTGCACAATACGCGTTTGGGCAATACCGCCGGAGTAGGCATTACTCCAGATACCGTCGTAATCCGTAGACTTCATGTCGTAGGAATCGAAATTGGTAAACTGATTGCTAAAACCGGTAAACTGATCGGTAAAAACACCCGAAAGACGGGCCGTTTCGCCCTCACCCATGAGCACCCAGGCCAGTTCGGCCTGACCAATGATCAACTCACCGGGAGCATCCGTAAAGCTATTCGGGTTGTCGTTTAAACCCTCCACGTATTTTTTACAACTGAAATTACCCAGCAGTAAAAGCGAAAGAAATGAATATTTTATAACAGGCATTTTCATAAAATTAAATTCCCAATTTTAAAGTAACAAGATAAGAGCCCGTGCCCGGATTGGTAAAATATTCCAGTCCGCGGCCTTTCGAAGCACCCGTAAGGTTTACTTCGGGATCCACGTATTTCAGAGGCGACCAGATAAATAAATTGCGACCCGTAACACTCAGGCTGGCCGTGCGAAGCTTTACCTTTTGAATTAAAGAACCCGGAAAACTGTATCCGAAAGTAAGCTCACGCAATTTGGTCCAGGAGCCATCTACAATAAACTGCTCGGCCACCGGGCCGAAACCTCCACCATTACCGGTGTACCACTCCGAATCCAGAATAACATCACCCGCACCGAAGTTGCCGAGATTTCCTCTAACTATAGTGCCAGCAGGTACCAATCTACCATCAACGGTACGCATTTCACTTTCGGTTATAAACTCATTGGCCGTTTCCGGATGAATTCCAAAATATTTCAGGATACTTTCTGTACCTGCCCAAATGTCATTTCCCTGAAAGGTTTCTACCTGAAACGAGAAATTAAAGCCTTTCCAGGCCAAACTCGATCCTATACCACCTTTCCATTTTGGATTTGGATTACCGATAACGCCCTCTTCCGTATCTACCTGCGGAAAACCATTTATATCTAAAACCATATACCCATTATCGTCTCGCAGCCATTTTCCACCCCAAAGAGCTCCGAAAGGCTGACCTTCCACCACTCGCGAAGATGTTCCTGCAAAACCATCCAGAAATACCGATTTCACGCCTGTGAGCGATTCCACCATATTGGCATTTTTGGAGAAATTGGCATCAATTCGCCAGTCCAGTCCTTTAAATTCCGTAATCCGGATTCCCAAATCCATTTCCAGGCCTTTGTTTGTAATTACGGCCGCATTTTGCCAGACACTGTTAAAACCAGACGAAGGAGCCAGGTCCACCGCCAATAAAGCATCTGATGTTTTGCGGCTGTAGTAAGTTACGCCCAAAGATATTTTATCCTGTAAAAAACGCAGGTCACCGCCCACTTCCACTTCTTTTACACGCTCAGGTTGCAAATTCGGATTGCCGGAATTGCCACTTCTGGCATACGGGTTTCCGTACACACTTGCCGAAAGGGCGTCGCCCCAGGAGGTTCCGCGGTCATAAGGACCAAATACGGTTTGATTGGCATACGAAACCGGCTCAATTCCCACTTCGCCGTAGCTGGCCCGTATTTTACCAAACGATATCGCCGGAATTTTGAATTTTTCAGTAAATACCCAACCCAGGGAAGCACTCGGATAGAAAACCGGTGTGGTTAAGGTAGAAGGCAACTCATACCTTCCGGTCATTTCCACATAAAACTGATTGTATAATTCGGCATTCAATACCGCGTATGTACCTGATTTTCGTTGACGCAAGCGGGTAAGGCTTGGTGTTTCGTTGGCTGCTTCGGCATTTCCGAAGTTTCTTAACCTGCCGGTAAAGGGATTGGTAAAAATAGAAGAACCTCCTCCCTGAGAAGTGAAAAATCCATCTTCAAACTGTACCCCGCCTATCCAACTGAAATTGAAATGGCTGTTGAGGATATGGGTTCCATCCAAAAATGCATTGATGGAAGTATTTCTTTCGTTCAGCACGGAGCGGCCAAAATAGCCCTGGTAATTATCACCGGATGAATTAACCGGAAACCAGGTTTCCCGCGATTCGTTGTAATAATCGTACCCGTATCTGGCCGTAAAATTGATCCCCTTCATGAGTTTCCAGTTCAGTTCCGGATTCAGGATAAAGCGGGTCAACTCGTTCGGGTTTTCCTGCTGATAGATCGTCCAACCCGGATTGGAATAAAACGGAGCTCCCTCGCCCAAATAACCGAGGTTATTCTGATTGCCTATAAACGAGCGATGAGCGTTAAATGAAGGCACATTGTCGTTATTATAATACGTACCTATGTAATCGGTATTGTTGAAATCGGCCGGAGTACGCAGGTAGCCCAGATAAAAACCATTGAGGTTGGAGCCCTGCTGTATGCGGTTCGAAGTAATGTGCGTAAATGAATTATTTACCTTTAATTTAATCTTTTCAGAAAGTTTGCTTTCGGTATTGAGACGAGCTGTAGTTCTATTGTAATCCGAATTGGCTTTTAAAATCCCTTTTTGATCCCAATTAGAAATACTGAAAAAAGTATTGGTATTATTGGCATTAAAATTCATGCTAACCGATTTATTCCAGGTGAAACCGGTCTGAAAAACCTGATCGCGGTTTTCCTGTGCGTAGGTTTTGGTGGAATTTTTGGTCAGAATCGGGTAATATACATTTCCATCAATAGATTCAAAACGCTTGTTACCGGCCCGTACTTCATCATCTCCACCAACCCGATCAGCTATTCGATCTCCCCAGGACTCCCGCACTGTCGGATTCCAAATGTATTTATAGGCATCGCTGGATCTGCCCGTATCCCATATCAAAGGATTTCCCTGTCCAAATTTGGTTTGTTTTTCAAATTCCCGGTTGATCACATCCATTGAAACCATATTCATTACGTCCACCGTCACTTTTTTGTCGCCGGCTTTTCCTTTTTTGGTTTGAATCACAATCACCCCGTTTGCCGCTCCGGTGCCCCATACTGCCGCAGCAGCAGCACCTTTTAAGATGGTCACATTAGCAATATCTTCCGGGTTGATGTCATTGAGTCGCGACTGCTCCACCACGCCATCTACTCCACCGCCCAGGCTGGTATTGGAAATGGGAATACCGTCCAGAATAATTAAAGGTGAGGAGCTACCCGAAATGGTATTCTGACCGCGAATCTGTATGTAAGCTCCGGCACCCGGATCACCCGAGTTACGCACAATGGTAAGGCCGGAGGTTTTTCCCGACAAACCCTGTATCACACCCGATTCTCCCGATCTTTTTACCGCTCCGGCATCTATCAGGGTGGATGAGCTCAGGTCGTCGTCCTTTTTTCTTTCCAGGCCCAGGGCATTTAATACCACCACTTCACTCAGCTGATTCGGTTTTTCGGCCAAATCTATATTGATAAGCGTTTGGTTATTGATCAAAACCTCCTGACTTTCCATACCGATAAAGGAATAGACCAGCGTCTGGCCTTTCTTTACCGAGACCGAATATTTCCCGTTGGCGTCGGTTTGGGTTCCCAGCGTGGTACCTTTAATCTGGACCGTAACACCCGGCAGGCCGAAATCTTCCCCTTCGGCTTTTACCGTACCGGTAATTGTAGATTGGGCAAAAAGCAGATTGGCCGAAAATACAAGATATAAACAGAGTAAAATTTTATACTTCATAAGTTTATTAAGGTCAAAATCATTTTCTAAAAGTACGTAACAGGCAAATAAAAAGCTGTACCAACAAGCTTCTTTTTTTACAATAAGGAACATTTTCTACTGCCCTAAGCCAATTATAATTGAGAAACTTGAAATAATAATACGCGGAATCCGGCTTTTTGTTTTAAAAATCAAAATCTTTAGTCAGTAATTTTCCTATTTTTGAAAAATCAATCCTTTAAAAAGCATTCATTCTTCCTTGAAAAATGCCCTAATCATATAACCCTGACAATTATGCCCTTAATCATTGCCCTGATTGGAATTCTGGTACTTATCCTGCTTATAGCAGTAGTAAAACTCGACACTTTTATTTCTTTTATTCTGGTTTC
>JAHEBN010000142.1:8651-12038 GCA_024645245.1 Jiulongibacter sp.
TATAGGCATCGGTCTGGCCAGCGGACTGGATGTGACAGCGGTAGGCCTGGCCATACAGCACGGTGTGGGCAGCACATTGGGTGAGCTCACCCTAATTATTGGCTTTGGTGCCATGCTGGGTAAGCTGGTAGCCGATAGCGGTGCCGCGAAAAAAATAACTGACGCCTTGCTCAACCTGGTAGGTAAGAAAAACCTGCAGTGGGGCCTTGCCCTGGCGGGTTTTGTGATCGGTATTCCGCTGTTTTACAATGCCGGTTTTATCATCGTGATTCCTTTGATATTTGCCATTGCCCAAAGCTCGGGTTTCAATATGCTGTATGTGGGTATACCCATGCTGGCCTCGCTCTCGGTGGCACACGGGTATTTGCCGCCTCACCCCTCCCCTGCCGCCATTGCCTTGCAATTGAATGCCGATCTGGGCAAAACCCTGATTTACGGTATTATTGTTTCTATACCGGCGATCGCTATTGCCGGACCCCTGTTTGCCAAAACTTTGAAAAACTTTAAGGTAGTGCCCGATGCCAAACTTTTTGGAAATGCGGCTGAAGAGCATCCGAATCCTCCCGGATTGACCACCAGCCTGATCGTGGCTTTGATGCCCGTTATTTTACTTTCTTCTTTTTCGGTTATTAAAAATTATTTTCCCGATAACCAACTGGTAAAACTCATCGCCGAGCCTTATTTCTCCATGTTGATTTCGGTTTTGCTGGCCATGTATTACCTGGGCGTAAAGCAGGGAAACAGCATATTGCAGGTATCAAAATCCATGGAAGATGCCTTTAAAAGTATATCGGTGATACTGCTGATAATTGCAGGTGCCGGGGCACTGAAACAAATACTGGCCGACAGCGGAACGAGTACCTATATTGGCTCTTTGCTCGAAGGCGTAAACATAAACCCGCTTATTTTGGGCTGGGGCACAGCCGCTTTTATACGCATTTGTGTGGGCTCGGCCACGGTATCGGGCTTAACGGCGGTGGGCATACTGGCACCGCTTTTTGCCTCGCAAACAGGCATAAGTGCCGAGCTGATGGTGCTGGCCATAGGCAGCGGCAGCCTGATTATGGGCCATATGAACGACGGCGGCTTCTGGCTGTTTAAGGAATACTTTAACCTCTCCATAAAAGACACCCTACGCACCTGGACGGTGATGGAAACCCTGGTTTCGGTGATAGGCTTGCTGGGGGTTTTGGTGCTGGATATTTTTGTTTAGAATAGAGGTAATTGCTGGTAAAGTGGAATTTAGAATTAGGTTTTACTTACGTTAAATAAATCAAGGTATATGCTGCTTGACTTGCTGGAAAATTTGGATATTTTTGATAAAATTAGGTTCACAGCAGCTTTTGATGCCTTCGGCAATAACGATATAGACGACATTGCATACTTTAGGGAGTAAATACTAATGTTAGCATCAAGCGAAAACAACATCACGAACAAAAAGAAAAAACAAGAAATATGAAGTTAGAAAAGATATTAGACAAGCTCGGTTCTCTAGAAAAAAACTCTTTTATTAAAATAATTGATAATATTATCTCAAAAAATCCTAAAAACGCAAAGGAAATTGAGAAAATATTGAGTTCGTCTGACAAGAGTTTGAAAACAGTTGACAATCAAAATATTTCTAACATATTCGAATTAATAGCTACAGAATTCATCGACCACATCAACTGCGAATTTCAAGAAGCTAATTCACAATTAGACATTCTAATTGACATTATTATTCGTGACGGAAATTGTATAATGCGACAAGATTGGTTTTCAAGATTGTATGAAAATGAAATCAAGAACCTAAAAATCAAGATTAAAACACTTAACACGGAATTAGAAAATGATAAGTCCGAACTGAGTGATTCAAGGAAAAGAGATTATAAAATTTATAAGTCTTGTTTATCAGTCGCTTATACAAATGACATTGCAAACAACCGAGAAGCCAAAATAACTTCTGACGAGTTATCTATCATTTTGACTTTAGCCAAACAATTAGGTTTATCTCAAGAAGAAATTAAGCTAATAAATTATTCTATACTACCAGTTAAAAAAGTTGAAATCCAAGATGTAATTAATAATCTCAAAAATCTTGGTATAGCCTTTTATTCAAAAAAAGAAAATACAATTTATGTCGCAGACGAAATGGTTAGGCTATTAAGGAAAGTAAGGCAAAAAGAAGTTGCCGACAAATTCTACCGAAGAACCTTAAAACTACTAAGAGAACCAATAATTAACCAAATAGCTAAAAATCATAACATTGATAGGAAATTGAGCTCTTCTCAAAAAATTGAAAAAATAATAAAAGAAGGCATTTCCTTTACAGAGTTACTTTCAAACGACATCTATAAAGAAGGCATTACCCTAACCGAAAAGAAAAAAACGTTAAATGAACTTTGTGAAAAGAGTTTAAATATCCAAAATTTAAAAGGAAGTACTTTAGAAGATAAAATTAGCAGCTTAATTGAATATTTTGAAAATGTAGAAAAAGACGAAAAGGTTGGTATTTCACTTGATGGCTTTGATAAGATGCTAACGGAGTTAAATGTATCGTTACCAAATCTGAATAAGGACTTAAAAGAACAATTTGAACTTCAGGACGAATATGTTTTGACGGCAAGTTACTTGCTTGATTACAATATAAAGCCACGAGATATTTTGGATTTACTTGAAAAGCCTGACCTGACAAAATTCATAAAAGACAACGGAGTAAAACAGCGAGGAGACGACACTTTAAATATTCTTGACCATTACAAAGATGTTGAAAACCTATACCTAGAAAATTATGAAAATGTAGCTTACCGCAATTTGAATCTACTAAAGGAAAACGGAATAATAATAAAGGAAAGTGAGCTAGGACTTAAGTTTGAAGAATTAACCAAAATCATCGTTAAAGGTTTAGCATTTAACGTAGATGATAAGTTTAAAAATCAACTGAACACACAAAAGGATATGATGGATATTCTTTTGAATTTAGAAAAAAATGAAATCATTATAGTTGAATGCAAAACGAGTAAGGAAAAGGGTTATAATAAATTTAGTTCTGTTTCAAGACAACTTAAATCGTACCAAAATTTAGCGTTAAAAAATAACTTGAGAATAGTTAAAATCTTACTTGTAGCACCTGAATTTAGTGATGATTTTGTTTACGACTGCGAAATGGATACAGAAATGAATCTATCATTATTGACAGCTTCAACACTTTCCAAAATACACGAGGCATTTAAATCTTCAAAATATGAGGAATTTCCACACGTATTATTTAGAGATATAGTAATTAACGAAGAAAGAATATTAAAGGCATTAAGTAAATAATGCCAGTTGCTAACAGCTAAGCTTTCGTCGTGGCCAGCGGCCATGCGATGAAAGCAGTGTTGAACTGAATCTTTGGTAGCTTTTACC
>JAHEBN010000281.1 GCA_024645245.1 Jiulongibacter sp.
TAGCATTTATATCTTTCAGTTTAAATTGCGTTCTTTTAATATTTCTTCTAAGTCCTTGTTATTATTTGGACTTTTAAGTAATCTATAAATTAAAAAAATAGGAATCAACATTGGAATTAGGAATCCCAAAAATTTTTCGGAAGAAAAGCTCCAGGAAACTGCTCCGAATATGAGTATTCCTGCAAGAAAACCAATAGATGCGGCATGAAATAATTTGGATTTCTTAAGCTTTTTTTCTCCTCTAATAGTTCTTCGTCAGTCTGTTTGGATAGGTCTTCTTTTTTCATAGTACTGGTTTCGTGAGTTTATGGCATATGAGCCATTGGATAGTGTCAGGTCTACTGCATATTACCAGACATTAACTTTTTGGTGTGCTAATACATCTTACAACCTATAAATTCTTTGAAGAGTTTAAATTTCTATTTAAAATATATCTGGTTTGTGTTCCTTTTTTAAGGACACAAAAATAGTCTATCGTTGTCTGCTGATATTCATAGATAAGCAAATCTCAAGGAATAGAGGTATTTCTAGAGCTATCGGTAGAGCAGAAGCTAAGGGTATGCAAAAAAGTGATACTCCGTAAGCAAAAGTATTTATTAAGTACCTTCGGTTTTTATTTTCGAAGAATAACTTGAGTTCATAAGGTTAATAGTAAAAGAAAGTTTCAAACTAAAAAGTAATCACGAATGACAGAGTTATTTACACCCTACTCTTATGGAAGCCTACGTTTAAAAAACCGTGTTGTTATGGCACCTATGACACGCAGCATGTCACCAGGTAATATTCCCTCGGATCAAGTAGTGGGGTACTATCGTCTGCGTGCGGCAGGCGGTGTAGGATTGATTATCACCGAAGGTACAACGGTAGGTCATAAAGCTGCAAGTGGGTATCCTAATGTTCCTTCGATGTCTGGCAAAGAATCACTAGCAGGATGGAAAAAAGTAATCGATGCTGTGCATGCCGAAGGGGGTAAAATAGCACCTCAGCTTTGGCATGTTGGAGGTATCCGAAAACCAGGGGTCGAACCTGGCGGCGATACGCCTGGCTATAGTCCATCGGGTATGGCATTTCCTGGGAAAGTAACAGGGCACGCCATGACGCAGGGGGATATTAATGAGGTGGTCGAAGCATTTGTACATGCGGCGATTGATGCTGAGCGTATCGGCTTCGATGCTATCGAGCTGCATGGTGCGCATGGTTATTTATTGGATCAATTTTTTTGGCAAGGTACTAACCATCGCACTGACCATTATGGGGGATCATTAGAAAATCGCGTCCGATTCGCATGTGAAATTATTAGTGGTATTCGCGCCAAAGTAAACAAGGACTTTCCAATTATTCTTCGCTATTCTCAATGGAAGCAACAAGACTATACTGCGCGCCTGGCGGAAACGCCCGAAGAATTAGGAGAATTTTTAGGCTACTTGGTCAATGCAGGAGTAGATATATTTCACTGTTCGCAGCGTAGGTTTTGGGAGGCCGAATTCGAAGGCTCCGATTTAAATTTAGCGGGATGGACGAAAAAACTTACTGGCAAAGACGCGATAACTGTTGGCTCGGTTAGCTTGAATGCTGACTTCTTACCAGAAGCAGGAGATAAGGTATTTAAAGATGGCGAGATAGCAAGTTTAGACGGACTGACAAAAATGCTTGCGCGTGATGAATTTGATTTAGTTGCGGTGGGTAGAGCGATGATCGCTAATCCCGATTGGGCTAAGCTGGTTGAAGCAGGCCAATTTGATAAGTTGGCCAATTTTGAAAAGAAAATGCTGATGAGTCTGGTTCCTTAATGGGAAAATCAAGAGGATTAGCTTGATCTTGATCGTCCAAATATTTCAGGAACAACACCCAAGAGGTTTGCTCCACATAATCCAATTCACTTCCGCAACCTGCGTCTTTGTGGAGTATGTCGTCAATATTTTTAAAAGTCTGTTCAAACATTTGTTTTTATTATTTCAATTCTTTCTTTTTCTCGTCAGCGTTGGCAAAAAACAGCTCTTTTGGTTTTTCAGTGCTGGCTTTCGTATCGGCAAAAACCAAATGTACTGTTTGTGTGGTTGGCTTTTTTTCGGTATGAAACACAACGGTCCTGGCTATAACAAGGCGCTTGAGCGCGCCGGCCCCAGCGAACCGGTATTTTATTAACTAATATAGGAAATAAGCACAGACCTTCGGGAGCGATGGATGATAGCCGTTGATGTGTAACGTATTAGCCAAAAATTTCTAATTGCCTTGGGCAAGTATTTCGTCAATGAATGTAAAAGTAGCTGTAGTTTGATAAAACAAATTCCACGGTTAACTGAAGCCATGTCCTTCATCGGCGGCTTCAATATACCACACTTTCTTTCCTTCAGACTTTAATTTTTCTACCATTTGTCTGGATTCATCTACAGGAACTCTAGGATCATTTTTTCCCTGGATGATTAATAAGGGAACATCAATTTTGTCGGCGTTGTTCACTGGTGCTATGCTTTCTAGAAAAGCTCTTGTTTCAAGATCATTAATATCACCATATTCTGCACTTCTATCAGCATTCTTATCGGCATTTTCCTCCATAGTCACAAAATTTGAAATTCCCACTATATCAATCGCTCCGGCTATTCTATCTGAATAATGTACGGCACTGGCGAGAGCCATATAACCTCCATAAGAACCGCCTTCTACAAAAACATGAGAAGGATCTAATTCGGATTGTTTTGCTGCCCAATCCAAAAGAGCACCTATATCTTTAACAGAATTTTCACGAAGCAGCCCATTATCTAAGTCCGTAAAAGTTTGACCATACCCCGTGGAACCTCTCACATTTGGAGCCAAAACGGCAAAACCCCTATCCAGGTGCAACTGAATTAAAGGGTTTAATTCGGGTAATGCTTGGTCTGCAGGGCCGCCGTGGATCTCGATGATAACAGGGTATGGTTCCACAAAATCAGACGAGGGCCGATGAAAGTAGGCGGTTATTTCTCTGGTCTTACCTGTAATGGTATCAAAATCAAAAGTTGGATAATGTACAATCTCGGGATCCGGGTAATCTGATTCCGAATTAGAAGAACTCCATTTGATCAATTCATCGGTTCCAAGATCATAGCTGTAAATGTCAACTGCTCCTGAAGGATGAATAAAATTAAATCCAATGGTGCTGTTTTTCAGCGGATGAAAATATGCAAAGGGGATACTGCCAAAGGGTAATAATTTATCCAA
>JAHEBN010000282.1 GCA_024645245.1 Jiulongibacter sp.
TTAAGATTGTAGATCGTAAAAAAGACATGATTCTGGTATCTGGCTTCAATGTATATCCCAATGAGATTGAAGATGTAATTTCTCAATGCCCGGGGGTATTAGAAGTGGCCTGTATCGGAGTTCCGGATGATAAATCTTCCGAAGCGGTTAAGGTCTTTATTGTAAAAAAAGATCCTTCACTTACTGAGGCGGATGTAAAAGCTTATGCCAGAGAAAATCTGACACCTTATAAATGTCCTAAGCACATTGAATTCAGAACGGAATTGCCCAAAACTAATGTGGGTAAAATTCTTAGAAAAGCTTTAAGAACAGATGCTTAAGATTTCTTTCTTTGTAGTAATAAAAAAAATGACCTGCCAAAATTTTAGCAGGTCATTTCGTTCACATACAGTTTATTAAGGTTTATTGAAATTTCTTTTCCGGATCAGAAACGATAATTAAATCCGTAATTGATACCGATATATCTGGGTTTAAATATCAGGTTTTCCTGTTGAGAATTTATACCACTTGTAAGTGTTTGCTGGTACATTCCGCCGATACTTGTCTGCCAGTTTCTACCCACGTTATAATTTAATTTTACGCCACCAAGGCCGCTCAACATGGCCGTTTTGTATGCCGAATTTTTCGGATTCAAATTGCTGCCACCATAGGTTATTCCGTCTATCACATTATTAATCATAAAATCACCCGATACACCCCCTGAAATGGCTAACTCCACTCTGGCAAACAAGGGTTGATGGTAGCTAAGTTGAACGGGTACCATGATAAACTGATATACATTTTGCACGCCACCTTGAGATGCAATTACTGTATTATTAAATTTCTGATTATCATTTGACAGGTATTTAGACTCCAGAAATGTTTTTACATCACCGGTTCGTTCATTGTAAGTATATACATTACTGGTAATGTAAGATAAACCGTTCATGTATCTGGCTCCGGTTTGTAAGCCAATGCGATTCGTGATTTTTTGACCTAAATCAAATCCAATATTCATTGATCTGCCGGATTTTACATCGTTATAAGGTTGCGACAATGGGATAGCAAATACTGCTCTTTTTTCATCGGTATTGGTTTCAACCACACTGTTAAACTGAAATGCCGAATTGGATAGATTATTGGAAGAAACTAAAGCTGCTCTTTCAAAATTATTGATACTGATATTCGGATCAAAAGGGGCAAGACCTGATATAAAGCCAAACCAGGATTTTTTACCATAATTTTCAAAAGCAAAAATTTCGTTATCTGAATCCTCATAGCCCAATCTTTTCCTATCCATGGTAAATCGATTGGAATACACTTCAAAACCTTTCGACTCCAACTTATTTAAGTTTTCTTTTTCATTCAAATCGGAGTATTGAACTTTTACAATTTCATCTGCTGATTTTTGAGCTAAGCTTTCGTCAAAAATTCTGTCATCAATTTGCCATTTCTCCAAATCAGGCTTGCCTGCTTTATTATTTATTTTAGCCGAATTGAAAGCAATTTCAACCGCTAACGGATCAGTAATTATCCGGGTTGGTTGGCTTAGTTTCTCCTGAAGTTTTTCTTTGTTATTTTCGGCGATCTCGGATGAGCCTGCTACCTTGTTTTCCGTATTTGATTTTTGCCCTGAAACGGTATTTTTCGAAGTTTGTAAGGGCGTAATGTTGTTATTGCTGGAAAAATAAACACCCAGCGAAAATAAAAATAGTGCTGCAATTCCAGCTGCTACCCTTCTTCCGGTGAATAGCCAAAAAACCGGAACTTTACGGTCTTTCTTATCCAGTTCAGCTTCGATATTATCCCAAACAAAAGCAGGAACAGCTATTTCAGCCTGCTCAAATTTAGATTGCAGTATATTTTCAAGTCCGTTTTCCTCTTCGATAAGTTTGGTTTCAATATTATGCCAAACCCTCCAAGCAGGTTCCTCCGAAGCATTGCCCAATGCTTTTCTCCAATACTGCTCAAAGGAATTGTCTTTCATTTCTAATTTTTTATCACATCTTTTGCCAGCGAGGCAAATGTCAATTCTTGTCTTGTTTTTTCTACGGCCAGTTTATCCTGTAACAGACTCTTTGCTCTCGAATATTGCGATTTGGAGGTACCTTCCGACACGTGTAGCATTTCTGCTATTTCGTGGTGTTTAAATCCTTCTATCGCATATAGGTTAAAAATCGTTCTGCATCCTTCCGGCAACTCACCAATCATTTTCATCAGCTCGTTATAAGAAAGATCCTGATACCCTTGGTTATTGTAATGAAACTCTTCGTCGATCATGTAATCGCCTTCCAGACTTTGACTCCAGCCATCTTGCTTTTTAAGGGCTTTCAAGGCTGTGTTCACCACAATTTTCCTAAGCCATGCCTCCAGCGGACAATCAAACCGAAAGGTATCTAAATGGCGAAAAACCTTGATAAAAGATTCCTGCAGCACATCTTCGGCACTTTCTCTGTTTTTCATGTAACGCATGGCTACCACAAACAATTTACCCGAAAACTTCTCATAGAGTTGCTTCTGGGCATTGCGATCCTGTTTTAAACAGGCCTCAATCATTTGGGTTTCAACAGGCATTCAATAAAGAGTTTAACTTTTTACCGGTAAAACTATCACCTGATAATCAGAAACTCCTCTTTAGGGTTGAATATCAGGATACCGAATGTTTATAAATGGTTGGAAATTAATTTAAAAAAATACGTAATTCATCATCGAAAAGTTGTTTTTTTTCGAATATACCTATTCCTGCCGGAATATTAGCCGCGGCAATTCCACTTTCTGATTTTTTAGTATTCTTAAAAACCCGGATTTCATCATAAAGGTTTTGATCAATAAATAATTGATGCAGGCGGCAGCCGCCTTCCACTATTAACGACTGAATGTTCCTTTTATATAAATCCTGCAAAATAAAATTTAGGTCAGAGGCTACAGGTATTCTGATTTTTTCTGTTTGTCCGGCACAAGAAGTAGTATTCAGATTATAATAAAGTGTGGGTGCCGTATTGTCAAAAATATTGCTGGTGTTTTTGGCTTTTTCATGAGGATCTAATACAACCCGAACCGGGTTTCTACCCTGCCAATTTCTTACCGAAAGTTGGGGGTCATCGTTTATAACTGTTTGACTTCCTACCAGTATGGCGGCTTCTTCCGATCGCCATTTGTGGGCATACATTTGCGAATATTGATTGCTTATTTGTAATGG
>JAHEBN010000143.1 GCA_024645245.1 Jiulongibacter sp.
TTTTTAGGGCTAATGGATAAAAATACCATCAATTGACTTGCTCATTCGACCCCTGATAAACCTGGAAGAGTAGGTAGATGGACTAGCCGTCCGCCATAATTTTACTGAAGAACCTCCATATAGAATTTTGCTGAGGTTTTTTTTAGATCTTATGGGTTAAAAATGCTGTCAATTATAGACGATCGGGCGGCACCAGATTGATTTATGAGAGTGCAAAAAAATTGGATAGACTTTAAGAAACTTATAAATCAGGTTTTAATTTAAATTAAGGATTATTCCTCCGGTAAATAAACCAAACTACTAAAATTTTCTCTTAAAAACTGAGTATTGGCTAATTCTTGAATTTGCTCAGCTGAGATGCTATTAATTTTATGGAAAACCTCTGGAAGGGTGTCTACTCGGTCTAAATCCAAAATACTTTTTGCCATCATTAACATAAAGCCCTGACTACTTTCTTCGGATATTGCCAACTGCCCCATGATTTGTTCTTTCAGGTTTTTGAGTTGGATATGGCCTAATTTTTTGCTTTTTACCAGCTCAATTTCTTTCCAAACCAGTTGATTGGCTTTCGCAATATTTTTTGGGTCTGTGGCGTAATAAATACTCATCAGGCCGGTGTCAGTAAAAGGACTGTAATTGGCGTCGATTCCATATACCAAACCGTATTTTTCTCTTAGGCTCAGATTAAAACGGGAATTCATGCCTGAGCCACCCAACAGATGAACCAAAGTGAAAAAAGCAAAACGGTTCTCATCATTCATAGAAAAAGCCGGCAGGCCCATAACTTCGTGAGCCTGTGAAATGGATTTTTTTTCTACTACTTTTACGGGTTTATAAATCAGCGGTTTAACTCTATTTCGACTCGTTTTTTTATTTGTTATGTCAGTAAAGTATTTAGAAGCTATTTTTATCGCTTTATTGAATGAGATATTACCAACAATAGAAACCACGATTTTTTCCGTATCCAAATTATCATCAATAAATGAGCGTAAGTCAGCTCCTTTAAAAGAAGATACGGTTTCTTTGGTACCCAGAATATTGGTTCCAAGAGAATGATTTGGAAAAACTATTTCATCGAAACTATCCTGAATGGCATCTTCGGGGGAATCGAGGTACATTGACATTTCCTCCAATATCACACCCCGTTCTTTTTCTATTTGTTTTTCCGGGAATACAGAATCAAAAGTAATGTCGGCCAAAACATCTAATGCTCGATTGAAGTGATTATCCAAAACGGAGGCATAGAAGCATATTTTTTCTTTTGTTGTATAAGCATTTAATTCTCCACCAACCGACTCCAGACTGTTTATTATGTGATAGGCTTTACGCTTTTTTGTACCTTTAAAGGCCATGTGCTCCCAAAAGTGGGCCAGACCGGTCTGAATAGGTTTTTCATCTCGGCTACCAATGTCGAGCATTATGCCACAATGTACTATTTTTGTGTGTGTTATTTGCCTGTGGGCAATTCGTATTCCGTTTGGTAAAGTAAAAATCTGGTATTCAGCCATTTCACAAATTCATGATCCACTTAAAATCAGCTGCAAAAATACTATAATTGTACTTAAGATTCTTTTTAATATGAAACTAATCGCAGATAGTGGTTCTACAAAAACAAACTGGGCTCTTATAAGTTCGCCAGAGGTTCAAAAATTTAAATCAATCGGCCTGAACCCCCATTTCTTAAACGGATTTGAAATAATAATAGCTATAAAAGAAACATTTGATAAGGTGAACATTCATTCTGTAACCGAAATTTATTTTTACGGTACAGGAATTACAGGAGCAGATAAAATAGATTTATTAAAGGAAGCCTTAAATAGGGTTTTTCCCCTTGCCCAAGCTTTCATTTATTCGGATATTATTGGTGCAGCCAGATCTGTTTTTGGTGAGAAACGGGGTTTAATTGGTATTTTAGGTACAGGTGCCAATACAGGCTTTTTTGATGGGAAAGAAATCAGCAAGCAAATTTTACCTTTAGGTTTTTGGCTGGGTGATGAAGGTAGCGGAGCATATCTGGGCAAAGAATTGATTAAATCATACCTGAGGAAGGAACTACCGGATTCCATTCTGAAGGCATTTGAAAACACTTTTGGAAAAATAGACAGACTGGATGTTTTTAAGGAAATCAAGGAAAATGAGCGACCCAATTATTATTTTGCATCTTTCGTCCCTTTCCTGAAAAAAAATCTGGGAAACGAGCACATAAGGTCTCTGGTTAGAAATGCTTTTACCGAATTTTATAATCATTCTGTATTGCCCTATACCTTAAATGCTTCTGTGAAAATAGGAATAGTGGGTTCGGTAGGTTTTCATTTTAAAGATGTTCTACTTGAAGTTTTGGACCAGATTCTACCTAATGAAATCGAAATTGTAGCAGATCCGTTACCGGGTTTGATATGTTTTCATAGCTAACTGAACTTTTCTTTTGGTAAAATGATTATATGAAGGAATGTTCATATACTATGGTAGAAGTTCAAAATGATTTTCAAAAGTTAAATAAAGCAGCCGTAATTTTAAAAACGGTGGCTCATCCAACGCGACTGGCAATTATCAATTTGCTGGATGCAAAAAAGGAAATGACTGTAAATCAATTAGCTGATCAATTGCTTTGTGAGCAATCACTCTTATCACATCATTTAATTCACATGAAAAACCGGGGATTATTGACTTCCAGAAAGGAAGGGCTTCGTGTTTATTATTCTATAAAAGAACAAGATATTATCGGCCTGATTTCCTGTATCGAAAACTGTAATTGCAATTTATAATGGATAAACTAATCGGATATTTAACTTTGCCCTGGTCTTTTTCCCGTATTTTAAGGTTGGTAATGGGCTTATACATTGCGATCATAAGTTTTAATGAAGGCAATTATGCTTTTGTAGCTATTGGAGCTTTCTTTATGTATCAGGCAATTTTTAATGTGGGCTGTAATTCTTGTCAGATACCTGCAAAACCAGAAGATAATGAACAATAAAAAGATTATGATTCCACTTATTGGAATCATTCTGGGGGCACTTTCAGGTTATTTTTACTGGCAATTTAAGGGATGTGAATCGGGTACATGTATGATCACTTCAAAACCCTTAAATAGTACTTTATACGGAGCACTCCTGGGTTATTTATTAGTAAGTTCGATTAATGATTTTTTTAATAATAAATGATTTTTAAAATATGAAACAGAAACTTTTTTCTTTCTTTTTTCTAGCTGCTTCGGTAGCCTTATTCTCGTGTTCAGATGCCAACTCACAGGTAAAAAGTTTGGGAGTAGATGATTTTGTAAAAACCTATCAACAAACCAGCGGGGCACAACTTCTGGATGTGCGAACACCTCAAGAATGGTCTCAAGGCAAGATTGCTTCATCCAAAACTATAAATTACAATGATCCCTCATTTGCTAGTCAGATAAACTCATTGGATAAATCAAAACCGCTTTTTGTCTATTGTGCAGTGGGTGGTCGTAGTGCTCAGGCTTCGAAAATACTAGAAAAGGCGGGTTTTAAAGTTTTTAATTTACAAGGTGCCGGTTATTCACAACTAGCCGCTAAAGGTTTAAAATGACAAAGGGAAATAATTTATTGATGGCTTTGTTGGCCTCACTTACGCTTGGTCTGGCACCGTTTGTTCCAGAACCACATATATGGGGAAAATTGAAATGGTTGCTCGGTGGTGCCGTAGGTATGCAAGCTATGGATTATTTAGATTTACTCATGCACGGGGCCCCCTGGGTTTGGTTATCTTATGAAATTATAAAGAAATTGAGAAGTAAATAAAAGACAGGATACGCATTTTTTATGGCCGGAAAAAGTGAATTTCACTTTTCTCCGGCTTTTTATTTTGCATAGCTTCTTATTTTGGGTTAATTTTCTGAAACAATTAAACCCTACATTGAAATGAAGCGTAAGCAATTCCTGAAAATGGCCGGTGCTGCCGCAGCGTATGTTACCATCTCTCCAATTGGATCTTGTATGCCCGAAAAAAAGACAAAATCAGGACTTGCCAATTGGGCAGGAAATTATCAGTATGAATCAGAGGCTTATATATTCCCTGAAAATACGGAAGCTTTTAAAATGGAATTGCAAAAACTGGATAAGGCAAAAGCACTGGGCACCCGGCATTGTTTTAATGATATTGCAGATACAACGGGTACACAACTAGCTACAGACAAACTGAACCAGGTAATTGAGTTAGATGCAGAAAATAAGACAGTAACTGTAGGGAGTGGTATAAAATATGGCACTTTAGGCACTTATTTACATGAAAACGGTTGGGCTTTGCATAACCTGGCTTCATTGCCTCATATTTCGGTTGCGGGTGCATGTGCCACTGCCACGCACGGGTCTGGTATAGGAAATGGTAATCTGGCCTCGGCAGTAAGGGGTTTTGAATTACTAGCTGCGAATGGAGAAGTAAAATGGTACGATGCAGATAATGAGCCAAATGTATTTCAAGCAGGTGTGGTAAACTTGGGAGCATTTGGAATAATTACCAAAGTAAAGCTTGCCATAGAACCAACTTATGAAGTTAGTCAATTGGTTTTTGAAGACCTCCCCATGGCTGAATTAGAGCAAAATTTTGATGCAATTATGGGTGCTGGCTATAGTGTAAGTTTGTTTACCCATTGGTTAGATAAAAATATTAATCAGGTTTGGATTAAATCGCGGGTAGAGCCCGGAAAAGAGCCAGTAGAAATTGAAGAATTTTATGGTGCAAAAGCGGCAACTGTTGATCTACATCCGATTAAAGAAATTTCAGCTGAAAACTGTACCCCACAAATGGGAGTGCCTGGCCCATGGCACGAGCGATTGCCTCATTTTAAGATGAACTTTATGCCAAGTGCCGGAGCTGAGCTTCAGTCCGAGTTTTTTGTGCCACGTAAAAATGCTTATCAGGCAATTATGGCAATTGAATCTTTGCATCCTCAGATATCACCAGCTTTGTTAGTTACCGAAATCAGAACTATTGCGGCAGATAATTTATGGCTAAGTACGGCTTATAAGGAAGATATGATTGCCATTCATTTCACCTGGAAACAAGAGCCTGATCTGGTAATGCCACTATTGCCAAAGATTGAGGCGGCATTGGATCCGTTTGGAGTAAAACCTCATTGGGGTAAACTTTTTACCCTCGATCCTGAAAAGCTAAGAAGCAGATATCCAAAATTTGATGATTTTCTTTCCATTAAAAAGCAGATGGACCCGGATAACAAGCTGATGAATAAGTATTTAGACAAATTGATAAATTCCTGAATACATGCGATTTAAAAGTCGAAGAAATTTTCTGGTAAAAGCATTTTCATTGAGTATTATTTCTGTTTTAGATAGCAGAAAACTGTGGGCGAAAAACGGGAAATCTCTGGCAGAAAAAAGTTTACTGGAAGAGATTTTACCCGGTAAACATCCCGACTTAATTATTCTCAATAACAAACCCTGGAATGTGGAAACGCCGCCGCATTTACTTGATGACAAAATTACTACCGGTGATAAAATGTTTATCCGGAATAATGGTATTCCACCTGAGCAAATTGACGAATTGCAATGGTCATTAACCATTGATGGTGAATCCTGCTCTTCTACTAAAACCTATAGTATTTCTGATTTAAAAGAGAAATTTAAAATCTATACGTACCAGCTAACACTTGAATGTGGCGGTAATGGAAGGGCAGGTTTTAATCCGCCCGCATCTGGTAATCAATGGACGGAAGGAGCGGTAAGTTGTGGAAAATGGACCGGTGTGCGGCTGAAAGATGTATTGCAGGATGCCGGAGTAAAGCCGGATGCTGTTTACATTGCCTATTATGGAAAGGACACACATTTGAGTGGTGATCCCGAAAAATCGCCCATATCGCGAGGTGTGCCGATAAGCAAAGCACTCGAAGACGAATCGCTGATAGCTTGGGAATTGAATGGGGAGGCTATTCCAATTCAAAACGGAGCTCCATTGCGTTTAGCAATTGGAGGTTGGCCTGCATCAGTATCTGGTAAATGGCTTTCGCGAATAGCCATCAGGAATAAAATTCACGATGGAGAAAAGATGAGTGGAGATAGCTACAAAGTGCCAAAATATCCTGTGCAGCCCGGAGAGAAAGTAAAGGAAGAAGATTTTGTAATAATCGAATCCATGCCGGTGAAATCGGTTATAAGCTTTCCTAGGAGTGGTGCTATGATTGCGGAAGATCAAAAATTAGAAGTGAGAGGACATGCCTGGGCTGGTGATCTGGAAGTAGCCGAAATGCAGGTTAGTATTGATTTTGGAGCAAGTTGGATAAAATGTAAGCTTGAAAGACCGGTGAACCGATTGGCCTGGCAACATTGGAATGTGGAATTGGGCTTTCCACAAAAAGGATATTATGAAATATGGGCAAAAGCTACAGATTCTAATGGGAAGTCGCAACCGATGGTTATTCCGGGTTGGAATCCCAAAGGATATCTCAATAATGCTTGCCATCGTATAGCCATAAAAGTGGGGTAAATGAAAAAAAAGTACACAAGCGTTTTAGCCATTTTATCGATTTTTTTTGTGTTTTTAAATTGCAAAAACACAAAACAAGTAGTTGATAATAAGGTAAATGAAATCAATTCGGAACTAACAATTGATTGGGAAAGTGGTTTGGTAATTGATAAAAATCTGGCCTTGGTAAAAGCTCAATGCACGGCATGCCATTCTGCAAAATTGATTACCATGAATCGTTTTACGCGTGAAGGCTGGAAAGATAAAATATTCTGGATGCAGCAAACCCAAAAGCTATGGGATTTGGGAGAATCGGAAAAAGATGTTTTAGATTACCTGAGCAGTTATTATGCTCCTGGTGAAAAAGTGAGCAGAAGAGATAATTTGAAAAATATTGAATGGTATACCTTAAAAAATGAGTAACATGAGTCAGAAATTCAGCCGTAGAAATTTTGTAAAGAAAGCAGCCGTTTCGGCATTTGCCTTTCATTATTTCCCTAATCTTTTTGCCGGTGTACCTGCCAGTGATCGGGTACGAGTGGCACATATTGGTATCAATGGCATGGGCACCAGCCATTTAAATTGGTTTGCCAACCTGCCGGAAGTGGAAATTGCAGCCTTATGTGATGTAGATACGGATCATCTGGCTAAGGCTCAAAAGAAACTTCAGGAAATTCATCCGGAAAACAAAGCCATGCCTTATACTGATTTCAGGAGTATTTTGGAAAGGAAAGATATAGATGCTATCACGTGTGCCACACCCGATCATTGGCATGCCCAGGTTGCAATTATGGCTTTTCAGGCAGGTAAAGATGTGTATGGAGAAAAGCCACTTTCGTTTACGGTAAAGGAAGGGCAAATGATGCTGGCTGCTAAGCAAAAGCACAATCGGATTTTTCAATTAGGTACGCAGATTCATGCGGGAGATAATTACCACCGGGTGGCTGAGCTCATTCAGGCAGGAGCAATTGGCAAAGTACATACCGTACGACTTTGGAAAACAGGGGAACCGCCCGTATTTGAAAAGCCAACTATTCAGCCTGTTCCAGCCAATTTCAATTACGATTTCTGGCAAGGCCCTGCACCTGAACGGGAATATTTTCCGGAACATTGTCATTTTAATTACCGGTATTTTATGGATTATTCAGGTGGTGTTTTTCAGGATTTCTGGTGCCATATTGCTGATATTGTATGGTTAAGTATTTCTCCGGAAAAGTTGAAAAGTATAAGTGCCACAGGCGAAAAATCTGCGGGAATTGGTGATACACCGAAATGGATAAATATTGATTATGAATTCAAAGACCTCAATTTGCACTGGAGCTCTACTCCGCCAAATGTGCCCGGAGCAGAAAGCAGGCACATCGGAGCCTATTTTGAAGGCGATAAAGGCACATTAATTTGTGATTATGGCACTCGGGAATTGGTGATAAACGGAGTAACTATGAATGACATAGAAAGTATTCCAAAAAGTATTGTGCGTTCGCCGGGTCACCAGCAGAATTTTATCGATAGCGTAAAAAGCCGGCAAGAGCCGGAATCTAATCTGGCGTATGCCAGGCAAATGACCATGCCCATGCATTTGGGTTTAATTTCATGGAGATTAGGTCGTAAATTAAAATGGAATGCTAAGAAAGAGGTTTTTAAAGGTGATGAAGAAGCAAATGCTTTGCTGTTTAGAGAGTATCGAAAAGATTATAGTTGGGTTTAAGAATCAAATAAAAAGCCTCCTCGGTTTTCCGAAGAGGCTTTTTAATACTTTTCTGTAAAAGAATCTTATACTCTGAAATGCGAGAATGCCTTGTTTGCATCTGCCATTCTGTGGGTATCGTCTTTCTTTTTCACTGCTGCACCTTCACCTTTAGCGGCTGCGATAATCTCGCCGGCCAAACGATCGGTCATAGTTTTTTCACCACGACGACGAGCATAAAGAATCAACCATTTCATACCCAATGATTGTTTTCTTTCTGCACGTACTTCGGTAGGCACCTGAAAGGTAGCTCCACCTACACGGCGGCTTTTTACCTCTACAGCTGGCATTACGTTGTTCAATGCTTTTTTCCAAGCTTCAAGACCGTTTTCGCTGGTACGTTTTTCAACTACCTCTAAAGCATCATAAAAAATGCTGTAGGCGATACTTTTCTTACCCTGAAGCATGAGATTGTTCACAAACTTCGTCACGTTTACGTCTCTGAACTTCGGATCAGGTAGTACGTACCGCTTTTTAGGTTTTGCTTTTCTCATTTTGTTCTTTTTTTAAAGAAGGTTTCGTTTTTGATAAACTGATTCACATCTCATTAAAGGCGAGACATTACTTCCCTGTTTTATTTAAAACCGGCTGTAAAACCGGATAATGATCTAAAACTGTTGGGAATTACTTTTTACCTTTTCCTTTTACAGGAGCTGCTACTTGTCCTGGCTTAGGACGTTTCGCACCATACTTAGAGCGGCTTTGCTTACGATTGGCCACACCGGCTGTATCCAAGGCACCACGAACGATGTGATAACGTACACCCGGAAGATCTTTTACTCTACCGCCTCTGATCAATACGATCGAGTGCTCTTGTAGATTATGACCTTCGCCCGGAATGTAGGCGTTCACTTCTTTTTGGTTTGTAAGACGCACACGAGCTACTTTTCTCAAAGCCGAGTTTGGCTTCTTTGGGGTAGTAGTGTAAACACGCGTACAAACACCACGACGCTGAGGGCATGAATCCAATGCCGGAGACTTAGACTTATACTTAAGCTCCTCTCTCCCTTTTCTTACTAACTGTTGTATAGTAGGCATTGTAAAAAATAAGTGTTTAATAAAATAATTTAATTCTCCCCTTCCGAAAAAGGGAGTGCAAAGGTAAGAATATTTAATTTATTTGAGAAATTACGTGTAGGAATTATTTAGAGAATAGGTTTTAGGGATTAGGTTTTAGAGTTTAAGTTGCTGAAATAAAGTCTGTTGTCGCTTTTTAGTTTGTAGGCTTAAATGTGAAAATTGATATAGTTTTTTCAAGAAATGGATTTAAATATTAAAAGTTGAGGAGTTTATACTAAAAAAGCAGAACCTGATGTCCTGCTTTCTGGAATGTTTATTTTGACTTATGCCTCACCCATTGGGCCACCAAAATTCATTGGAAATGGTATGGAATCGTTACTTTGCTTAATATCGCCAAAATTCATTTCGTATTTGTCAATATTATCTTGCAAAGCATTTAATAATCTTTTGGTATGCTCTGGTGTAAGAATAATGCGAGATTTTACCTTGGCTTTTGGTACGCCAGGCATCAATCGGATAAAATCGATTACGAATTCAGAATTAGAGTGAGCTATCATAGCCAGATTGGCATATACGCCCTCAGCTATTTCTTCACTCAACTCAATATTTATTTGTTGGTCGTTTTCGTCCAAAGGATTGACCTTCATTTTTGCCATTTTTAAACTTTTAATTGATTAGATTATTCAAACTTAGTAAATGTTATTCTCAGAATTAAATCAAAGTCTGAAATCTTATTTTAAGGAATAATTGTATCATTTATCGTCATTCATTTAAGCTCGCGAAATAAGTAAAAAAATATTGACTTCTTTATTAAAGAAAAAATATTTACTTTTGCAGCCCGAAATCGACTTTTTTAAAGTCTGAAATAGAAATTTGACTGTATTTATATTCAGTTGATTAGAGAATAATTAATAAACAAATCAATTAAATGGCTCGCGATTTAAATTTGACAAGAAACATTGGTATTGCTGCACACATCGATGCCGGTAAGACCACTACTACCGAACGTATCCTTTACTACGCTGGTGTTAGCCACAAAATAGGTGAGGTGCATGATGGAGCTGCAACCATGGACTGGATGGAGCAAGAGCAGGAAAGAGGTATTACTATTACTTCGGCAGCTACAACTGTAGAATGGCCTTACCGTGGAGATAGCTATCATATAAATATTATTGATACTCCGGGTCACGTGGATTTTACCGTAGAAGTTAACAGATCACTTCGTGTATTGGATGGTCTGGTTTTCTTATTTAGTGCAGTGGATGGGGTAGAACCTCAATCGGAAACTAACTGGCGTTTGGCAAATAACTATCACGTTGCCCGTATTGGTTTCGTAAATAAAATGGACCGCTCAGGTGCAGACTTCTTAAAAGTATGTGCTCAGGTGAAAGAAATGTTGGGTAGTTATGCTGTACCACTTCAATTACCAATTGGCTCTGAAGAAAACTTCAAAGGAGTAGTGGATTTAGTAAACAACCGTGGTATTATCTGGAATGAAGAAGATAAAGGAATGACTTTCACGGAAGTACCTATTCCTGATGACATGGTAGAAGAGGTAGCTGAGTGGAGAGAGAAACTACTCGAAGCAGTTGCTGATTACGATGAGTCTCTTCTTGAAAAATATTTTGAAGATCCGGAAAGTATTACGGAAGCAGAGATTTTAACTGCTCTACGTGCGGCTGTAATCGATATGAAAATTGTTCCAATGGTATGTGGTTCTTCTTTCAAGAACAAAGGAGTTCAAACCATGTTGGATTATGTAATGGCATTATTGCCATCACCTTTGGATAGAAGATCAATTAAGGGAACTAACCCGGATACAGGGGAAGAGGTATTGCGTGATGCAGATTCAAGCCAGCCATTCTCGGCACTTGCATTTAAGATCGCAACTGACCCTTACGTAGGCCGTTTGTGCTTTATCCGTTCTTATTCAGGCACATTGCCTTCGGGTTCGTATGTACTGAATAACAGATCGGGTAATAAAGAGCGTATTTCGCGTATTTTCCAAATGCACGCGAATAAGCAAAATCAAATCAGTGTACTTGAGGCTGGTGATATTGCGGCTGTAGTAGGCTTCAAAGATATCAAAACAGGAGATACACTTTCGGATGAGAAACACCCGATTACATTGGAATCTATGGTATTCCCAGATCCGGTGATTGGATATGCCATTGAGCCTAAGAAAACAGCTGATCAGGATAAATTCTCAACGGCAATTACCAAACTAATCGAAGAAGATCCGACCTTGACAGTAGAGTCGAACGAAGAAACCGGCCAAACCATTATTCGTGGTATGGGTGAGCTTCACCTGGAGATCATCATCGACCGTATGCGTCGTGAATTTAAAGTAGAAGTGAATCAAGGTGCTCCTCAGGTGGCATTTAAAGAAGCTCTTACTAAAACTTTCGAACATAGAGAAGTTTACAAGAAGCAAACCGGTGGTCGTGGTAAATTTGCAGATGTATTATTTGAGATCGGACCACGTGATGACGATGAAGAAGGAAAAGAGAAAAAACAAGGTCTTCAGTTTGTAAACAATATCGTGGGTGGTGTGATTCCAAGAGAATTTATTCCGTCTATTGAAAAAGGTTTTGCTGAAGCTATGAAAACCGGACCTTTGGCAGGTTATCCTTTGGATGCGATGAAGGTTCGTATTTATCATGGTTCATTCCACGATGTCGATTCA
>JAHEBN010000010.1:0-26967 GCA_024645245.1 Jiulongibacter sp.
GTTTAGGAAGGTTTTTGGTTTTATCCCACATATCTAATGAGCAAGAATGACCTAAAGAAAAATATTTTGTGCGTCGATCTTGGATTATTCTTATCATTATTGGATGCTCACCATTCTTTAGGGTTTTGGAGGTAAATAGTATTACATTAATTGATGCCATTTAATTTTCGGTTTAAATATGGTTTAAACAAATGTATAAAAAAGTATCAAATAATGTAAAATTTGTTTTCTTTTTAACGGATTAAATGTCTTATAATGTGAGAATTATAAAATTGCATAAAATATTGTAAACTCAATTTCCACTGCCTTACAAGCAGAGGGTCGGGGGTTCGAATCCCTCAACTCCCACACTTATAATTAAGCAGTTACGGCATAAAAACTGTAGCTGCTTTTTTTATTTGCATACAATTTGCATTTTAGCCTTTTTTGAACCCTTGATTATTTAAGACTTCCAAGAATAGAGTAATTGTAGATAGTTTAAAGTATTGCATAAGCAATGTCAACCTTAAACAAGTCTTAAAAAAAGGTGGCAATATCCTTAATTCAGGATCGGAAACCCTATTTGGTTCGTCATCCTATGACCTAAAAAAATGTGTTTGATTATCTTTCGACCATTTTATTTAATAGTGAATTAATCTACTCCATACAAACGTTAAATCAATACACAAAGAATTCTTTGAATTTCTTTCCAAAATGTACCAACTTTATTTAATCATAAATCTTACATCATGACTAAACGTTCTTTAGTTGTAATATTGTCAGTTTGCCTTTTTGCAGCGAATTGCCTGGGTCAAAATAAAAAACTTGTGGAGTAGAAGGCTTTCAATGGGGAAGTGTATCATGAGGGAGATACTCTTAATTTGGGATTAGGAAGTGGAATAAATGGTACTTTCAGTTATTTAAAATGGGGAGCATTAGGTCAAGGCCTTACAGGATCAAGTGTTTTTGGTTCGTCATTTGCTAATTTGGCTTTACAAATAAAAAAAATAAATAGCTTTTGGGAAGAGGTGTTACAAAAGTTACATTTTTCTGTAAAGGAGGTATCGAAGTGGATATTGAAAGTGCAATCGAAACTTGTGAAGTAAAGCCATGTATGGAAAAAGAGTTACCCACAAATGATAAAATTCAACAGTTAAAGACTTTAAAAGAACTATTAGATCAAGGAGTTTTAACAGAAGAAGAGTTCAAAATTGAAAAGCAAAAACTATTAAATAATTAATAAACTTATATTCAAATATCAAAAGTCTTTGATTACATATTCAGTAAATTGGAAAATGTGATTGAGCTAAATCCAATTTTTGAACATTGACAACAACTGTATTTAACAAATCAAAAGCTCTAAGGATTTTATGTACCCCAGTATATTAATAGGGGTGGGTTGATTCTTTACTTTAATTCCATTTGCAACCGCAAGCATAATCTTAAGTTTGCTCTGTCAGTTCGGGGGAAAAGTGGTAAAGTCAAAAATAGATCGCTTACTGAGAATGAAAAATAGACATGTCGTCAATCCCTGAGACAACGCACAGAAAAACCATTACCTTTTTGTACGTTGTTCTTGTAAACATCATCAACGTCCCAATAAAGGCTTCGATTCCAGGCATCTGTTGCAATTGTCTCCGTAGAACTCCAAAAGACGCCGTAGTAGCCAAGGTAGGAGAATTCACCAGCAAAGCTACCGTTGCTACCCGGAAGCCCTGCAAAACCACTTGCATTCGTAGCTCCTGTATTTGGTGCAAGCCAATGTGCCAAACCTGCTTCTTTCATTTTACCTCCTGCCACGCCAACCCCTCCCAAGAAGGTTGTTAACATTGTCCACTCCCCGTCTGTAGGTACATGCCATCCCGTAGGGCATACATTCTTATTACCATTTGAAGACTTATTTATTGCAAACCAGTTGTATAGAGCTCCATAGGCTATCAGATTCGCAGTTTCATTGTTGTACCAACAATAAGCAGGAGCTCCATTCGTGCTTGCAGTACTCCAAGCCGTAGCATCTTGAATTAGTGGAATAACCGTCCCATCATTATAGCGGGTAGTTCTTAAATTTGCTGCCATCCAAGTTTGTGTCCCTATCGTAATTATGTCATATCTGTTATTGTCTATATCCTTTACTCCCTGTAAAGCTATAACCTTGGCCTCTAATAAATCCACGTATGCTTTCGTTGCCGCATCCTGTGTGGCTATTGGGTTTGCTACATTCCTAATTAATCCTGAACTTACGTCTATGGAATTTGCGGTGATTTTTCCCTTCACTTCTATACTTTGGCCAAAAGCTTTAAAATGAAATAAGATCAGGTAGAATACCAAAACTATATTTTTCATATTTAAATGATTAAAGTTTATTAAATCTACAACATATTGTTAAATTGTTGAATTTAGGTCTATGCCTATTTTCAAAACTTTTTAACAACACTGTGCGACCAAAGCAACGGTTAAAAAAAGAAAAGCTCTAAGTATTTTCCGTCTCCTCAGAGTCTCCTCATGGACTCTGAGTAAGGGAGAAAGTCAGGAGATAAAACATCAACATTAAAGAAAGTAAATTAATAAATTGAGTAAATAAAAAGAAAAGCCTAAAGCTCTAATCGGGTAAAACAAAAAAGAACCTGAAAACAAGACCCGAAATCAAGAAAAACCCATAACAACAATGCAATTAATGATATGAAAAAACAACTACTAATTCCAGTCCTGATACCATTATTTCAGCTTGACACACTAGCTCAGTACATATTCCGGTCAAAGAGGGCCACTGATTCCTGAATACTCACATCCAAAAGTAATTTGGTTAAATCACAAATTAAAACTGGTGATGGGCTGTCGCAAACCACCACTTACGACTATTACCCAATGGTAGGCCTAAAAAGTCAAACTGCACTAAACGGCTTGATGTCACATTATACCTATGATGAGTTTAATCACTTACTATCCATTAAAGACAATAACGGTAACTTGATAAAATCATACAATTACCATTATCAAAGCCAGCAGTAAATGCTTTCCTAAAATTGCCTTAATAAACAAAGCTTTAAATCTTTCAAAAGCTTTGTCTATTGTTGTTAGCTATTCAAGCCTATACACCCCCAAAGCAGCATTATTCCGGGTAAAAAGCAGCATTTCGTATCCACTGGCAGTTTTCAGGAGGGCTATATCTCTTACTTCGCCCCGGATATTCAGGCCACTTTCTGTAGAATTTGCCTGGGTAAATCCTCCCTTACCATCGCCTAACAATAATGAGCCTTTGCTGGCGTCGTATCTGCCATATTTTACGCGTGTGCCATAAAAGTTACCTGCCAGCACCACATCCAAATGTGTATCCTTATTGAAGTCTTTTATCAGCACTGCCTGCACAGGTGCCCACTGTGTTGCTGCGGGCAGGCTTGTTAACTTGAAAGTATTATTTCCCAGATTTTCCATATAACTGCTTGCCAAAATTTTAGCTTCCAATTTTAGGGCATCTTTTAAATCGGAGCTACTAAAAATATCGCCTATCTTTTTATTGGCGTACTCCGAATAGTTTACATATTTTGATTTTAGGTAGGTAAGCTGGCTGCTGATGTCATCTTTTGAAAATACCGGATAGCTTTCACCTTGGGTATAGGAGCATAAAATCGGGTCAATAGAGCCATTCTTGTCGAAGTCTTTTGCATATAAGGTGACCGGCTCTGTTGTGCTGGCTTTCAATTGCGAATTAAGCCCGAAATTACCGAGTATATAATCTATATCGCCATCCTCATCAAAGTCTCCTTCTTCAATGGTATTCCACCAGCCACCGGTGTTTTGTAAACCCGAATTTGCCGGGATTTCTTTAAGTATCCCGCTTTTATTTTCAAAAGCCCGAACAGGCATAAATTCACCAACTACAATTAAATCGGGTTTTCCGTCGCCACTAAAATCTGTCCAGATGGCATCGGTTACCATTCCGGCCTGGCTCAGGCTTTTGCAAACAGTGGAGGTTACATCTTTGAAGTTTCCATTACCGTCGTTTTGCAGGATATAGCTTCCTGGAGCCGTAGGGTATTTACCCGCTATTAGTCTGCTTCCCACAAAAAGGTCGAGGTCACCATCTGCATCGTAATCTGCGGCTTTTACGCATGAGCCACTCACCGGCATTGTGGGTAGAGCTTCCACTTTTTTGCTAAAACCACCCTTTCCGTTATTAATATAAAGCCGATCCTGCAATTCGGGGGAATGAGGTTCTGCTTCGTTGCTACCGCTTACTACATACAGGTCGGGATCCTTGTCTCCATCGGCGTCAAAAAATAAGATACCTAAGTCTTCGCAGTTCATATCTTTTTCGAATGGTGCCTCGGATTGTTTAATAAACTCACCATTTCTGGTTTGGAAACACAGTACGCCTGATTGGCCTTTGGCTCCCCCTACGAAAACATCATCCAGCCCATCGTTATTTACGTCAGCCACGGCTATTTTGGGGCCTTGTGTGGAAAGTTTATGTGGCAACAGCAATTCTCTGTTGAAATCTATAAAATCATTCTCCTGATGCTTATATTGTTCTAATCCTCCGGAAGTAATAGCCGAAAAAATAATTTCCTTGCTTTCGGATGGTTTAATTTCCTTGTTATTTGATTCTGATTGGTTTAGGCTAATGGTCTGATTGGGCTTAATGTTCTGCAGGATTTGTTGCCTCCCATCGGGCCAGATTACCCGGAGCTCATTTATCATACTTTCTTTTCCCAGGCCGAATACCAGTTCGTAGCTTACAGATGATTGAAAGCCCCTGGTTGGCATCAGCTCCTGAGATACAGTTTTGTCCCCAATTTTCAGAATAACTTTAGAGCCAATACCCATGGTGTTTTTGGTATCACCTTTGAGTTTTACTTTCAGGAAATTGTTTTTTGAGCGTATTTCACTGTTATTTCTAAAAATAAATGCTTCCGAATCCATGTTGTTGACAATCAGATCGAGGTCACCGTCGTTGTCCAGATCGGCGTAAGCGGCTCCATTGGAAAGGGATTTTTGATTAAGGCCCCAGTCGGCATTTACTTTTGAAAAAGTGAGGTCGCCGTTATTGTGATAAGTATAATTTTCCTCCAAAGAGGCCGGTATATTTTGCAGCAGCTTATCGATAGACATGGGAACTCCGGTCTTGTTTTCATTTAGTTTTTCCTGAACCGCGAAGTTCATAAAGTCCATGTTGGTATAGTCTTTTTTTACCCCATTGGTGATGTAGAGGTCTTTAAAGCTGTCGTTATCCAAATCACAAAAAAGGCTTGACCAACTCCAGTCTGTACCATAAACTCCGGCAAACTGACCGATTTCAGAAAAAGATTTTCCCTGATTATTTAAATGCAGCATGTTTCGCATGCTTTGTTCGTAAAATCCATTCTTGACCAGTAATTGGTATTTGTCGTAATTATCCGGCCCGGAAACCAATTTTTGACGTGTATTTCCCTCGGGTAACATGTCCAGTGTCATGATATCAGTAAAGCCGTCGTTGTTGATATCGGCAATATCTGAGCCCATAGAAAAATGGGAAGTATGCCCGATGTAGTTTTCCAGGTTTTCGGTAAAAGTACCGTCCTGGTTATTTAAATACAGGTAATCCTGTTCATTAAAATCATTTGAAATATAGATGTCGGGCCAATTGTCGTTGTTTAGATCGGAAATGGAAATTCCCAATCCAAAGCCCAACACATTGCTTACCAGCCCGGCTTCATCGTTTACTATTCTAAATTTTCCGTTTTCATTTTTATAAAGTCTGTCTTCAAAATAAGGATCACGTCTTTTTTTCATATCGTTACTTACCGACCGGAAACTGGCATACTCCTGAATGGAGTGATTAAGCACATACAGATCGAGGTCGCCGTCGAGATCGTAATCAAAAAATGCACCCTGGGTGGAATAGCCCTCATCGTCAATGCCGTATTCAGCCGCTTTTTCGGTGAAAGTCAGGTTTCCATTATTGATAAAAAGCAAATTTTTACGCTTGTAGCTGTCTTTTGCGGCAGAGCGGCATACATAAATATCAAGCAGGCCATCGGCATTAATATCCACCATCGTGGTACCGGTATTCCAGTATCCTTCGGCAAAAACACCGGCTTTTTGGGCAATTTCTTCAAATTTAAAATTGCCTTTATTCAGGTATAACCGGCTACCTACCATACTTCCTGTGAAATAAATATCTTCAAGACCATCGTTATTGATATCACCAACCGATACTCCACCGCCATTGTACAGATAACCGTAGGTAAGGATGTTGAATTCCGGCGTTTCTTGTACCAGGTTTTTGAATTTAATGCCCGTCTGACTGCTAGGAAGCAGAGAAAACATTTTAGAATCATCAACCCGATTGCATGAAATACAAAGGCTTGCTATAAAAAGGAGGAATAAACAGGAATTTTTTTTACGCATAGGGTTTATGAAGAGGACAATATTGAACAAGAAATATAAGGAAAATTTTGGGCTAAACAGGTTTTTAAAAATACTAAATCTTTAGCAAGTACAATTTACTAATTATTGATAAAGGAAATATTGGAAAAGTTTCAAAAACAAAAAAAGCATGTGTTTGGATTACACATGCTTTTTTAGAAATAATCAGATCAATTTAGAAATTAGGTCCACCGGTATCCCACCATAAGCGAGTACCAATTTCATCTGGTCCACCAAGTTTTTTTGTCGCGTCTGCTACACCTGCTGCATTTCCGTTTCTTTCGGCTGTTACAAATGGCATACGACGAAGTATATCTCCTTTCGGTATGGTTCCCCAGTCGGCATTACTGCTATTCTGATACACCGGAGGCAGTTTAGGATAACCCGTTCTGCGGTGATCCATCCACGATTCCATCTCATTGGTATAGCATGCAATCCATTTCTGAGTTATTATTTTCTCCAGTTTGATTTCATTAGACGCAGCATCATCCCAAGCGACTGTGTTAGTTATTTGGTTTTTGAAATCATTCACAGCCCCCGATGCTTTAGGGTCGTCGTAGTCGATAGGTAGGCTGCTGTTATCAGCCAGATACGCATCTACACCGCCAGCACCCCATAATTCGAATGAAGCACGTACGCCATTTTCATAATTGGTTTTGGCATCACCAGCACCGGCCCATCCACGTAGGGCTGCTTCGGCTTTCAGAAATAATACCTCATCGGCACTCATAACTTTGCGTTTGGTAACTTTAGCCGGATCGTTGAAACTGATGTCAAGCGTGGAGAAGCTTAACCTGTCGTCTTTTGCCACTAGTTCTGCTCCATTGCGAATACCTTTATAGGGCCAGTCCGGATGGTCTTTTACCAAAGACAAATCAGATACAGGATCGAAAAATGCATGAATACGAGGATCTTTATATCCAATCAATATAGATTCCATAGAGGCACTCATACGGGTATCACCCCACTCAAAGCAAATCTGAGCCGGGTGGAATTTGTTGCCATATCCCGAAATATAGAAATTATCGGCATTAGTCTCAATTAAGCCAACCGGGTCGGCCATGGCTTTTTCTCCTTGTGCCTTCGCTAAAGCTGGTGCCACTTTAGAAATACGCATGGCCAATTGAAGACGAAGCGAATTGGCATAACGTGCCCATTTGGCCACATTACCGCCATAGCTTGCATCGAAATGATTTAAACCGACGTAACTCTTATTCTTGCTGAATTCTGCAATAATGCGATCCAGATCGGTAAAGAAAGCATTGTATAATGTTTCTTCACTATCGTATAACACACTTCCGGTTTTACCATAATTGGTATAAATTACCGGTCCTTGATATAGAGTTACACGAGACATAGAAATAATCTTAATCAGATTTGCCCACTCCACAAATACAGAGTAACCATCTTTTTCAGCTATTTCAATTACTTGCTTGGCAGGTGCCATCACGTTGTTATATTCTCTACCCCAATAGCCATTCCAACGTATATAATAAGTGGTGTTGTTAACACCGCCTACGAATGGAGTAGGAGTGGCCAAATGTTGCGAAAAAGTAACATTGGTGAGATTGTGATCAACCTGGTTTCCGAAAATCTGACCAAGCATAGCCGGATAAAAGGAACCCACGTGATTAAAGTCTTGCTTTAGTGATTCTGTTGAGATCTGATAAGGGTTGGTGTTGATCTCTTCAAAATTGTCTGTACAGCCCGCAAAAGCAAATACAGAACCTATTAAATATATGAACTTCTTCATTTTTACTCGTTTAGAAAGTTAATTTTAGATTGAAACCGTAAGTTCTTGTTGAAGGCAAATTGAAATTATCCAAACCTTGTGAGTTTTGATTAGTACTCATTGCCAGTTCAGGATCAAATGGTGCCACTTTGTATAGGAAGAACAAATTATTACCAATGAAAGATATATTAGCTGATTTAACCGGGATTTTAATTTTTTGCAAATTTAAATTATAACCCAAATTAAACTGTCCAACACGGATATTGGTACGGTCGTAAATATAAGCTTCTCCAATACCATTTCTATCTCCAATAGCTCTGAACCAGGTTTCAGCAGCTACAGTAGTAATTGCTGCATCGGTTTTTTTGTCAACACCATTTACGGTAACACCGCCCGCATCTCTTGCGTCAGCAGTTCGTTGTGATACTCCGGCACCATCAAGCATGGATTCTGTTTGGCTAAACACTTTACCACCGAACTTACCATTTATCAGTAATCCCATATTAAATCTTTTGTAGCTAACATTGTTATTCCAACCCAGACTCCATACCGGATTTAAATTACCGATGTACTCAAAAGTAGCAGAACGAAGAGGTTTTCCGGCATCAAAAATAATTCGGTTCTGAGCATCACGTTGAAACTTCAGAACATACAGATCATTGAAGGATCCTCCTTCTACCAGTTTGGTATCATAGCCCTCAGAGCTTCCCAGACTAATAGTTTTCTTATCATCTGGTCCTATATCTACAATCTTGTTTTTATTTTTTGTATAGTTAAATGCAGTTACCCATTGGAAATCATTGGTTTTAATCGGAGTGGCACTTACAGTAAGTTCAACACCCTTGTTGGTTATTTCACCAGCATTGATAAACTCTGTTGTATAACCACCTTCGCCCGATACAGTAGGTACCTGAATAAATTGATCTTTACTTGTAATATCATAATAAGTAAAGTCTATACCAAAACGGTTATGAAAAAACCGCCAGTCAGCACCAAATTCTAAACTGGTAATAATTTCTGGCTTAGCATTTAAAAATGGCTTAACGGTGTTTCTTACTACTCCACCACTGGCATTGATTGTGTTCTGAGGGAAAATCCTGTTAAAAGGAACCTCATTACCTACCTGAGTATATGAGGCTCTCAATTTTCCGAAACTAATAACATCAGGCATTTTAAACATTTCACTCACTATACCTGTAAGACCAACAGACGGATAAAAATAAGAATCGTTACCAGTCAAAGCCAATGTTGAAGCCCAGTCATTTCTTCCAGACAAATCAAGGAATAACATTTCTTTAAAACCAAGTTGTAAGTTACCAAATACACCTTCTTTTACTACCGAACCGTTATAAGTAGAGTTTACCTGAACGTTTGTAGGTAGGTTTTGAAAATAGAATTGATTTGGATAAAGAAGGCCTAAAGTACCTGTATTCACGCCAACACCTTTACCGTAAGTGGTTTTCTGATAGCTGCTTCCTAATACTGCATTCAGACTTAATTGGCTGGTAAGATCGGTATTATAGGTTAAGATCGCATCGGCATAGGCCAGTTGGTCTTCGTATTTGTTAAAATCCCATGCACCATTTGGATGTACATTGGTAGAGTTTGAAGTAGCTGCGTGTTGCTGTTCAAACTGCTTGGAAGCATAGTCGTAATTTCCACGAACCTGAAGAGTTAGGTTTTTCAGGATATTGTAAGAAACATTTAAACTACCAATAAGCCTCTTCGAATCGTCTGTTTTTGGTTCATTGTTAATTATCCAATATGGATTGGATTGATGGTGATCCGATACAAACCAGTTTTGCTTGTATAGGTTTCTGTTGGTATCGAATAATTGATAATCATTTTTGAATTCATCAAAATTCTTTTGACGTGGAAACATATAAAGACCGGTAAGCGGATTCAGGTAATATCCTGCCGGAAGTCTGTTCTCGGTATTCTCTATTGCCAGTATTACATTTGAGGTAATTGTAATCTTGTCATTTAACATCTTGGTAGACTGTTTAAAGGAAAAGTTATTTTTACCGTAATTGTTATTTGGAGTAATGCCGTTAGCCTTTGTATTGGCATAGGAGAAATAGGCTTTAGTCTTGTCTGTACCGCCACTAATAGTCACTGCGTTATACATATTGTGGCCAGTTTGGAAAAAGTCTTTTACGTAATTGTCCTGATAGCTTCCAGGCGTAGTTGCCCAGCTTTCTTTGGCATTACCATTTGCTCCGTATTTAAATTGTAAATCTGGTAATTCTATATAGTTTTCAAAAGTAAAACCAGAATTAAAAGTTACGGATGCTTTTCCTGAAGCACCTTGTTTGGTAGTTACCAACACCACGCCATTTGCCCCCTGGCTACCATATAATACGGCTGCATTAGAACCTCTAAGAATACTGATACTTTCAATGTCTTCGGGGTTTATCGCAGATAAACCATCACCTTGATCAATTCCACCCCACATTCCCGGCTGATTACCTTTGTTATTGGCCATTGGAATACCATCGATTACAAATAGAGGAGAACTATCACCACTTAGTGATTTATTACCTCTTAATACAATTTTGGTTGAACCACCCGCACCCGAACTACTCTTTTTAATTTCCACACCCGCTGCTTTTCCTGAAAGGCTATTCATAAAATTCGGGTCTCTCGTTCTGACTAACTCATCTGAGCTAACAGTCTGTTGAGCATAAGAAAGGGTTTTTTCCTCTCTTTTAATACCAAGGGCGGTAACTACAATCTCATTCAGTTGACTTGCATCACCAACTAAGTTTACATTTATGGTTGTACTGTTGCCAACTGTGATTGATTGACTAACCATACCAATAAATGAGAAAATCAGCACATCTTTGGCTGAAGCACTAACTGAATATCTTCCATCTGCATCTGTTAGTGAACCTACAGTGGAGCCTTGAACTACGACGCTAACTCCGGATAAGGGAGACCCGTCGCCGGAATCTGTCACCAGGCCAGAAACCGTTTTGTTCTGTGCCAGCACCGGGAACGTTCCCAAAACCAGCAACATTAAAAGTAATTTTTTAATCATGTCAGAAAAGTTTAGGTTATAATTTTAGAAATACGAGAAATAAAAATTTCATGAAATTAAAATATTTTAATAATCAAGCCTAGTATTTTTAATATTATTTTAAATGTATTTTAATTTCTAAATGTTATATGCTGCTGATGAATAGGCTTATGTTCTATCTATTAAATGTTTAATTATTAGGCCGGGGCTTTAATTATTAATACAATATGAGTCAGGGCAGAAGTTTCGGGTAATCAATAAATAGAGTAAAACAAATGGCATTATTTATATCGGTATTTTCCTAGATTTGTTTATGAAATACACCATTCTTTTTATTCTGGCCTTTGGTTTAACACAGGCTCAGGTTAAACCCTCAGATATCCAGATTGTCCGCGATAACTATGGGGTTCCGCATATTTTTGCTAAAACAGATGCGGAGGTAGCTTATGGTCTGGCCTGGGCTCATGCAGAAGATGATTTTGAAACCATTCAGTTGACCGCCTTGGCAGGAAAGGGAATGCTGGGAAAGCTTAAAGGAAAAGAGGGTGCGTCTATAGATTATGTGGTGGGATTGTTACGAACCAAAGAAACTGCCATCGAATTAAAAAATACGCTTTCACCTGATTTTCTGGCTGTAGTTAACGGCTATCTGCAGGGCTTGAATCGTTATGCCACTTTACACCCCAATGAGGTTTTGCTTAAAAAAGGTTTTCCGATGAATATCGACGATTACCTTTCGTCAATTATACTTTCCTTATCGGTAATTTCAGGTGCAGATGATGTACTTAAGCAAATATTTGAGGGAAAACTTCAGGAAAATCAAGATTCCGAAATACCTAAAGGATCAAATACCTTTGCTGTAAATTCTAACAAAACGCTAGATGGATCGGTCTTGCTCGATATCAATTCTCACCAACCGCTTGAGGGGCCGGTGGCCTGGTATGAAGCCCATTTACACAGCGATGAAGGTTGGAATATGCTGGGTGGTCTTTTCCCGGGTGGATGTGTGATTTTTCATGGTACAAACGAAAATCTGGGCTGGGCTCATACAGTAAATCATCAGGATAAAATAGATGTGTATAAACTGCAAATGAAGAGCCCGAATTCGAATGAATACTTGTTTGACGATCAGTGGGTGATGTTGAAATCGAAAAAGGTAAAACTGAAAGTTAAGCTAAGTATTTTCACACTTCCCATATCGAAAAAAGCCTATTGGAGTAAATATGGGGCAACTATAAAAACGGATAAAGGAGTTTATTCTGTACGTATGGGTGCCAATCAGGATGTTAGAGGAATAGAGCAATGGTATCGCATGAACAAGGCACGTAATTTCAATGAGTTTTATAAGGCCATGGAAATGGTGGCTATTCCAGGTTTCAACACCATTTATGCCGATAAAAATGATACAATCTTTTATGTTTCTAACGGGAAGATTCCAATCCGAAACCCGAACTACAATTGGTCAGGTGTACTACCCGGCAATACTTCTAAAACCCTCTGGACTCAATACCATCCATTAGCAGATTTACCCCAATATGTAAATCCCGGTTCCGGATATTTGTACAATACAAACAATACACCTTTTCATGCTTCAGCGGAATCAGACAACCTGAAAGCATCGGATTTTGACCCTACAATGGGATACGAAAAATTCGATAATAACCGTAGCGTTCGAATAAAAGAATTATTGGCAAGTTACAGTAAGATCAGCTACACGGATTTTAAAACAATAAAATACGACGGACAATATCCTTCAGAATTTCATTTTCCGATTGATGTTAATGTACTATTTAAACTAAAACCGTCTCATTATCCTGAACTTAAAAATGAACTAGAAATACTTGAAAACTGGGATCACAAGACAAATATTGAAAGTAAGGGAGCGGCACTTTTTTCCACCTTTATTTATCAGGCTGGTAAATTATACGGGAATACCAATTTTGACAAAAATCTAAACGAAGAAGAAGCAGTATCGATTTTGACATTTGCTAAAAATTACCTGATTGAACATTTCGGTACCTCAGATGTGGAATTGGGAAAAATTCAAAAATTGGTTCGTGGAAGTAAGGAATTGCCTGTTTGGGGAATGCCCGATGTAATAACGGCCATGTATACTTCTCCTTATAAAAACGGAGTTCGGAAAGGCGTAGCAGGGGAATCCTATATTCAACTGGTAAAATTCAGGAAAAACCAGTTGCCGGAAATAGAATCTGTAATCAACTACGGAGCATCTAATCACCCGGATAGTCCACATTATGCCGACCAAATGGAGCTTTTTCTTCAACAAAAAACTAAAAAAATGACGCTGGATAAAGCGGAGGTCTTAAAAAATGCGGAAAGGGTTTATTCGCCGGAATAAGATTTATTTTCACACATTTTTATAAAAGAAAACGCAAATTAACTATTTTGATTAATGGGCTTTAAGACAACTTACTGCTTGATTTTGAGCTTTCTAAATGAATTATTTATTCAATACGGGTAAACCCAGCGTTCTGAATGGACTTGCCAGCTGATCATCCGCATTTGTGATTAGCGTATGCAACAGACCTATTCCGCCAAAATTCAGATAAGACTTCTTTCCTATTTTTGAGGCGTCGCAAAGCAAATAAGTCTGAGCGGCTTGAGCCGCTATATTTAAACTTATTTCCGCTTCTTTTTCACTATGGGCAAAAAGGCCCTCGGTAGTAAGTCCGTCCACACCGATAAAAGCTTTTGTCGCCTGGTATTTTCTGATGTGTTCCACGGCCATCATGCCGTGCATCGCCATTCTCTCGGTATCTAACTCCCCACCGATCAGGTTAACTTTTACTTTGGAGTGAGCCAGAGCATTTACTACAGGTAATGAATTCGTAATTACGTGTATTTTTTTCTCTCTGATATACTTACAAAGCTCAAATGTGGTGCTTCCGCAGTCTATAAAAATCACATCGCCTTCTTGGATTTCTTTTGAGGCCAATTGACAAATAAAATCTTTTTCTTTGGCATTTTTCACCGACTTATCCTGAAAAGAAACAGCTATATTTTCATCGATTTTTACCGCTCCGCCATGGGTTCTTATTAAAAGGCCTTTCGATTCTAAATCGATTAAGTCACGCCTGATTGTTATGTCCGAAACTTCCAGATATTTGGCCATTTCAGTTACCTCCATTTCTTCGTTTTGCGAAAGAAATTCAAGAATTTTCCTTTTTCGTGTTATGGTTGTCATTATTTTCTTTAGATTTGAACAAATATAAACAAGAGCGATCAAAAATGAACAAAAAAGTTGAAATTATAGCCGAGAAAGTACTTTCCGACAATTGGTATGTTTTAAAAAAAATATCATTTAAATACCGGACTTCAAAAGGTGAGTGGCAAAATCAGGAACGCGAAGCCTATGACCGCGGAAATGGTGCGGCAATACTTTTATACAACAAAGAAAGAAGCACTATTATTCTTACACGTCAATTTAGAATGCCCTCTTATATAAACGGAAACGCCGATGGTATGCTAATAGAGGCCTGTGCCGGACTATTGGATAAAAACAGCCCCGAAGAATGCATCAGAAGAGAAACGGAAGAAGAAACTGGATACCGGATTGCATCTCCCCAAAAGATTTTTGAAGCTTACATGTCACCAGGATCTGTCACCGAAATCCTGTATTTTTTTATAGCCGAATACGATAGCAAAATGAAAGTAAGCGAGGGCGGTGGTCACGTAGCCGAGCAAGAGAACATCGAAGTGCTGGAAATTCCTTTTGAAAAGGCAATTGAAATGATAAAATCAGGCGAGATAAAAGATGGGAAAACCATTATGCTGATTTATCATTTACGGCTTATGGGAATTATGTAACTCATAGTAATTGTCTAATTTAAGTTTTGGAAATTAATAGTACCTCCAGGAAAAGAATCTCCGTTTTATCACTTTTGGAAAGATAATTAAACCAAAAGCCAAACAGCAATGAAATGAGATAGACTGCCTCCTAATACAAAAATATGCCAGATCAGGTGATTGAAATACATTTTTTTCCAGAGATAAAAAATAACTCCGATTAAATAGGAAAGGCCTCCAACAGAAACCCAGAAAAGGCTTGCCGACGGTACCAGATTATTTAAAGGTTCCAGTATAAAAACCACCATACAGCCCATAGCTACATAGGCCAAAGTAGATATGAGATTAAATTTATGGGTAAAGAAATATTTGAATATACCGCCTACCAAAACCATGGTCCACAATACACCAAAAACCATCCAACCTGTACTCGTTTTTATGTGTAAAAGTATAAAAGGAGTGAAACTGCCACTAATGAGAAAGTAAATACTGATGTGATCAAAAACCCGAAGCCTGCGTTTTAAACTCAATCGGTAAACACAATGATAGCTGGTAGAAGAGATATACACCATGAGCAAGGAAATGCTGAAAATGAGACATCCCAGAAAAAACCAAAAGTCATGAATTTGTAAAGATCGGTAAATGAGATAAGGGGTAGCTATTATAAAAAAGACCAAACCTATTCCATGTGAAATCATATTAGCAATTTCTTCAGGAATAGTTTTTATCAATGACTTTAACTCTTCGGGAACCTCGTCCGGAATAAATGAAAATAGTTTTTGCATTGGCCTCTGAAGAAAAAATAAAGTCCTCCATAATACGATGAAGGACTTTAGTGGGGTAATTATATTTTAAATCGATTAAATCTTGACCTCGCAACCGCCCATAGCAGCCGATTTATATATCGCCTCTACTACACGAATATCTCTCAGGCCTTCTTCACCCGGAGCAATATAGGGCGTGTTATTTATGATAGCTAGTGAGTCATCGTCCATTTGCAAGGGTTGCTGCCTGTCAAGCGGTGTATAAATTTCTGTTCCGTCAGACATCATTCCTTTGTTTCCACCGTAGCCGGTTTGTGGTTCCATTTTTATCCAGCCTTTTTCGTAATTGATATTAAGCCAGTTCATGTTCATTCCAAAGCTTGTTTGGCAATTAGCTACAGCACCACTTGGGAAAGTCAATTGAAAAAGTACAGTTTCTTCTACCTCGTGGTAAATATCCGGCCGGGTAGTGGAGGTTTTAGCCATTACGCTGATTGGCTCCTCTCCGGTGGCCAACCTGGCACCCTGCAGGGCATATACGCCCATGTCACCCATTACGCCGCCACCCATGGCTTTTTGCTGTTTCCAATGTGTGGTGCGGCCTTCATAATACCCGGCTGCCGAATTCACTATTCTCACCTTGCCGAATTTTTGATCTTTGGTGGCTTTCATATAGGCCTGAATATTCGGGTCGTGCTGGCAACGATATCCAATTGCCAATTTTACTTTATTATCGCTGCATGCTTTGATCATGGCCTCACAATCGGCTACCGATGGTGCCATGGGTTTTTCACACCACATTTGCTTACCTGCATTGGCACCTCTAACGGTATATTCCCGGTGCATAGATGGAGGCAAAATCACATATATTACATCAATGTCCGGGTTATTTGCAATCTGATCGTAATTCTGATAATTGTAAATGTTTTTATCAACTATACCGTATTTTTCTTTCCAGACATCAATTTTGTCAGGCGAACCGGTAACTATACCTTTTAATTCGCAATGCTTGGTGTTCTGCAAAGCTGGGGCAATTAAATCCGTACTGTAGTAACCCAGACCAACAAGTGCTACGCCTAATTTGTCTTTTTTCGGTCGGGTGGCAGCCAGTAAGACATTTGGACTGAAAGCTGTAGATGCAGCAGCCAAAATAGAGGTTTTTACAAAATCTCGTCTGTTTGTATTCATTATAGTTTTTGGTTGAATGTTTTTATAAAATTAGCCGAATGAGCTCACATCACCAAAAATAGGTTAAAGCTTTGCGGCCAAAACTTTTGAACCAGCTCCAGGCTTTCATCATGAATACACCAAAAATGGCCTCTTGAAAGATTTTCGAAGACATTTTAGATTCACCTTTTGTTCGATCGGTGAAAATGATGGGTACTTCCACCATTTTAAATTTATACAGGTAGCAGTTGAATTTCATTTCGATTTGAAACGCATAACCCACAAAACGAATTTGTTCCAGATTTATAGTTTCCAATACTTTTTTAGAGTAGCATATAAATCCGCCGGTAGGGTCCATAATGGGCATTCCTGTAATAAATCGAACGTAGATTCCGGCACCGTATGACATCAATACTCTTCCAATCGGCCAGTTTACCACATTTACCCCCGTTATATACCTGCTTCCAATAGCTACATCATTTCCCTCATTTTTACAGGCATTGTGTAACCTAACCAGGTCATCCGGATTGTGGCTGAAATCGGCATCCATTTCGTAAATTAATTGATAATCGCGAGCTAAAGCCCATTTAAAGCCATGTATATAAGCAGTTCCAAGACCGAGTTTGCCTTTTCGTTCTTCCAGATGCAGTTGATTCGGGAATTCTTTTTGCAAATCTTTTACAGCTTGAGCTGTTCCATCCGGAGAGCCGTCATCTATAATTAAAACATCAAATGAAACAGGCAGAGAAAAAACTTTCCGGATGATATCCGATATGTTTTCAATCTCATTGTATGTAGGTATGATGACCAGATTTTCTTTCATTTCGCCTTCGATTTTTCTTCTTCTTCCATTTTTTCAACAGTGGCTTTTACTTTTTCAAGTATTTCAATCATCTTTTCACCATCAGTTGCATAATAGTCATAACTCAGCCAATATGAAGTAGAATCTATGCCCATTTTTTCGAAGATTTTATTTTCCAGAAAGTCGTAAGCCACTTTTGATGAATCGTAACTTATTAGCCCTAGCCGGCTTACTTTGGCCTCGGTAAATTGTAATTCGGTAATTACTTTAGCCATTTTATCCGGATCAATAAGCTTTTCAGGTACCTTATTCATCTCATCATTACAACTGAAAAATGATGCCAAAAGACAAAGAATCCAGATTTTTTTATTTGAAAAATTGAGCATAAGCTTCGTTTTCGTTTAAGGCAAACCCTAACTTTACATGTAAAAGTACGATAAAGACAAAGTTTAGTAATTATAGCTTAATATTTTTTAACGATTTAAGTATATTGTGGTAAACGATATTTTTTCCAGATTAAATAAATTTGAAATCCGGATCCGAAAGGCTGTAAACTCCCAGATGCATGGAAATTTCAATTCCATTTTCAAGGGTACAGGTCTCGAATTTGCCGATTTAAGAACTTACCAATATGGCGATGATGTAAGAACCATCGACTGGATAACCACGGCTAAAGGACACGGAGCTTACGTTAAAATTTTCAGAGAAGAAAAAGAACAAACGGTATTTTTCCTTATTGATGTAAGTGCTTCTCAGGAAATAGGTAGCGAAGGAAAACTTAAAATTGATCGTACACGGGAAATTGGTGGTGTGCTGGCTTTATCGGCTATAAAAGAGGCAAGCCATGTTGGATTGTATTGTTTTTCAGACCAAAAGGAACTTTATATAAAGCCCGATACGGGCATGAAACAGGCCTATAAGTTTGTGCTTCGCTTGTTTGATTTAAAGCCACAATCTTTAAAAACAGACCTGAATAATGCCATTGGTTTTGCTCTGAATATGCTTAAACGAAAGTCTGTAACTATTTTGATTTCTGACTTTAAAGACCACGATTACCTGCATAATCTCAAAGCCCTTGCCCAAAAGCACGATCTGGTTATTATTCATATTTATGACAAACGGGAAATTAATTTGCCGGCCTTGGGAATTGTTCCGGTTTTGGACAAAGAAAGCGGTAAAACATACTGGCTAAATACCTCATCACGTAGATTCAGGCAGGAAATGAAAGATACTTTTGAAGATACTCAGGCCAGCTTACAAAAGATATGCAGGCAATATGATGCCTCCTATATATCTATTTCTTCCACTGAAGATTTTGTGCCCAGATTAGTTGAGCTATTTAGAATAAGAAAATGAAGGAAATCCGATATGTTGTTTTTAGTTTTTTACTAATTTTTATTGGGAGGCATAATTTTGCATCTGCTCAAAAACCAAGTCTGAAGTTCAAAATGGACAGCATTACTATCGGGCACGGAATCGAAACAAGCCTGAGCTTCAGGCACGCTTCTGATCAGGAGGTTTTTTTTCCAGATAAGCAATTCGATTTTCACCCTTTTGAGCTTTTGGACATGGAATATTTTACGACAGATACAAAGGACAGCATAAGTCTCGATAGCGTAAAGTATATATTAAAAAGCTTCGATATAACCAAAGTTCAAAAATTGAAATTACCTGTTTGGGTATTATCAGGAGGAGACAGCATCCGGCTTTTTTCAAATACGGATTCTGTAATTCTTAAAGAACTAATTCCGGACAGTTTGTTGACTCAGGGAAGGCTAAAAAAAATGGAAAGTATGATTCCTATGAAAAAGGAAATTAATTATCCATTGATTATAAAATGGCTGATTGGCTTTTTACTGATTTTTTCGCTTGTTTATTTTGTCTTCGGCAATACAATAATCAGCCAACTTAAGTTAATTGGATTTAACCGGCGGCAGAAAAATTTTAATGTTCGATTTAAAAAACTAATGAGGGGCGAGTTCAGCACCGAAAACCTGACAAATGCCGTAGTTTTGTGGAAAAATCAAATGGAATTTTTGGATTCAAAACCTTATACATCTATGTCTTCCAGTGAAATAATGGATTTAAGCGACAATGAAAATATAGGAAATGCACTCAAAGAATTAGATCAGGCTGTATATGGTGGAATGTCAGACTTAAATTTACCCCTTGCTTTGCAAATTTTGTATGCAGGAGCAAATGATATTTTCAGAAAAAAACGTAGAACTCTTTATAAAAGATTAAAAAACAGATAATGGAAAACCCGGTAATCATTTTTGGTGCAGATGCCTATGGAAAAGAAGTAAAAGATCTTTTTACTCATAATTCTGTGCTGATTTTTGGATTTTTAGACGATAACAAAGATTTACACAATAAGGAGATAGGGGAGGTAGTGGTTTTGGGTTCTACTGACGACGACGGCTTTCTTAAATTAATCGGACAAAAGGCAGAAGCATTTGTGGCAGTTCGAAATACAGCCGAACGAAAGAAAATGGTGAAAATGCTGAACGAAAGAAGGCACATAATGCCGGTAAATGCAATTCATCAGGCTGGATTATTATCCGATGACTTAGAGACCGGTCATGGTAACTTTATTGGAGCTCGGGCTGTAATAGGGCCTTTCGTAAAAATGGGGAGCCACAATATTATAGGAGCCGGTGCTATAATAGGTACCGATGTGAAAATGGGAGATTTTATAGAAATAGGAGCTGGCAGCATTATAAATTCAGAGGTAGAAATAGACGATGAGGTTTTTATCGGAAGTGGAGTAACTATTGTTGCCGGCGTAAAAATTGGGAAAGGGGCTCGAATTGGTGCCGGGTCTGTAGTTATTGAGAATGTGGAAGATAAAAGCACTTGGTTTGGAAACCCTGCCAAAAAGATAGGCTAAGTGCGGTAACTATAGAAAATTTGGTTAAGCTATCAAATTAACCAACAATAATTGTATTTTATCAAGAAATACCAGAGGAATCTGCTCTTTTTGTTGACTTCTAATCGTATTGACAATAACTTGACAAGTTAAATATTCACCGGATTACAGTTTAGGAATAATAGAGACAACAATTTGCCAACATGAAAGAATACGTAAGACCGATAAACCGATTGTTGATTGCCAACAGAGGTGAAATTGCCATACGCATTATGCGTGCTGCAACTGAATTGGGCATAACCACAGTAGCACTATATACTTACGAAGACCGCTATTCATTGCACCGTTACAAAGCTGACGAAGCATATCAGTTAGGGAATGACGATGATCCTTTAAAACCTTACTTAGATATAGAGGCCATTATTCAAATGGCTAAAAATAAAAAAATTGACGCAATTCATCCGGGTTATGGTTTTCTTTCTGAAAATGTAACACTCGTAAGGAGATGCAAAGAAGAGGGGATCATTTTCGTAGGACCGGAAGCGGAAGCAATGGATGCTTTAGGGGATAAAGTTGCTGCGAAAAATCTGGCAATGAAGGCGAATGTTCCTTTGATTCCGGATTTTAGAGGTGATTTGAGCGACAATGATTTAGCTTTTACGAAAGCAAAAGAAATCGGTTTTCCTATCATGATCAAGGCTGTTGCCGGAGGCGGCGGCCGTGGTATGAGGGTAGTTCACATAGAAGAAGAATTTTCAAAAGCCTTGAATGAAGCCCGTAATGAGGCCAAGAATGCATTTGGAAATGATACTATTTTTCTCGAAAAATTTGTTGTCGATCCCAAGCATATTGAAGTTCAACTTTTAGGTGACACCCATGGCAATCTGGTGCATTTATACGAGCGTGATTGTTCGGTTCAGCGTCGATTTCAGAAAGTAGTAGAGGTGGCTCCGTCTTTTGGGCTGAAGCAGGAAACCCGCCAAAAATTGTATGATTATGCTATCCAGATTGGTAAAGCGGTAAATTATTCCAATGCCGGAACGGTGGAGTTTCTGGTAGATAAGCATGAAAATGTTTATTTTATAGAAGTAAATCCACGTATTCAGGTAGAACATACCATTACAGAGGAAGTTACCGGAATTGATATTGTACGCACTCAGTTGCTAATCGCAATGGGATATAAATTATCGGATAATGGCATTTATATTCATAGCCAGGATGAGGTGCCACTTAGAGGTTTTGCCATACAATGTCGTGTGACTACGGAAGATCCTGGAAATGGATTTAAACCGGATTTCGGAACTATAATAGCCTACAGAAATGCCGCAGGATTTGGCATACGTCTGGATGAAGGTTCGGCCTATCCGGGAATGAAAATATCACCTTATTTTGATTCCATGATCGTTAAGGTTTCGGCACGTGGACGTACCTTAAAAGGTGCAGCTCAACGTATGGCCAGAGCATTGGTTGAATTCCGGATTCGTGGAGTGAAAACTAATATTCCTTTCCTGATCAATGTGATCAACAACCTGGAGTTTCAACAAGGTAAGGCTCGGGTTTCTTTCATTGAAACCCATCCGGAGCTTTTGATAATGAGAAAGCCGAAAGACAGATCAACAAAGGTCATGAAGTTTTTGGCTGATGTAATTGTCAATGGTAATCCCACTTTAGGAAAAATCGAAAAAAAGGAGTTTAATACTCCGAAAGTACCGGCTTACGATAGTTTTGCGGATTTTCCTTATGGGAATAAGCAAAGGCTTACCGAAATGGGGCCTGAAAAATTCTCGAAATGGGTTAAAGAGCAAAAATCTGTTTTATATACTGATACCACATTTCGTGATGGTCATCAATCACTGTTAGCCACAAGGGTTCGTACTACCGATATGCTGGCTGTTGCCGAAAGTTATGCCAAGAGTTTCCCCCAATTATTCTCTATGGAAGTATGGGGTGGGGCTACCTTCGATGTGGCTATGCGATTCTTGCATGAAAGCCCTTGGAAGAGACTGCAAGAATTTAGAGAGGCAATGCCGAATATGCTCTTGCAAATGCTTTTCCGTGGTTCAAATGCGGTAGGTTACACAGCGTATTCCGATAATCTGATAGAAAGCTTTATCGAAAAATCATGGGATAATGGCATTGATGTATTCCGTATTTTCGACTCGCTCAATTGGATAGAATCCATGAAGCTGAGCATAAAGGCAGTTAGGGAAAGAACCAACGCCATAGCCGAAGCGGCTATTTGCTATACCGGCGAAATGCTCGATCCTAATCAAAAGAAATACACCTTGCAGTATTACCTGGATATGGCTCGCGAACTGGAAGATTTAGGGGCACATACCATAGCTATTAAGGATATGGCGGGGCTTTTGAAACCCTATACGGCCGAAATTTTGGTAAAAGAACTTAAAAAAGCAGTAGATATTCCTATCCATTTACATACCCACGATACCTCGTCTATCCAATCTTCTACTTATCTCAAGGCCATTGAGTCAGGAGTAGATGTGGTCGACTGTGCATTAGGCGGTTTATCAGGATTGACTTCGCAACCGAATTTCAACTCACTGGCAGCCATGATGACGGGGCACGAAAGAGAGTGCGAATTAGACCAACATAAATTAAATGCCTTCTCCCGCTATTGGGAAGATGTGCGTGAATTGTATTATCCGTTTGAATCGGGTCTTAAATCCGGTACGGCTGAGGTTTACGAACATGAAATGCCGGGAGGTCAGTATTCTAATCTGAAGTCACAGTCCATATCTTTGGGTTTGGGAGACAGGTTTGAGGAATTAAAGCATAATTACCACGTGGTTAACGAGATGTTTGGTGACATTGTAAAAGTGACACCATCTTCTAAAGTGGTAGGCGATATGGCACTTTTTATGACCTCCAATAACCTCGATGCTGAAGATGTGTTCCGAAAAGGTGATACCCTTTCGTTTCCAGAATCAGTAAAAGGTTTCTTTAGAGGAGATTTAGGTCAGCCTCCGGGAGGTTTCCCACTGGAACTTTCAAAAATAATTCTGAAGGATACAGAGCCATATACGGATAGGCCGAATGCTCATATTCCTACCTTGGATTTACAAGCAGATTTTAAAGCATTCGAGAAAAAATTCCCGGGTAATGAAGGCTATACAGACTATCTGGCCTATAAATTATACGATAAGGTTTACGAAGATTTTTATAAAAATCGGGAAAACTTTGGCGACCTGAGTATTTTACCCACTCATGCGTTTTGGTACGGCTTAAATCCTAACGAGGAAATCCTTATTCAGATTGATGAGGGGAAAACCATTCTGGTGCGTTTCCTTTTCTGTACCGAACCCGATGAGGAAGGCAACCGATCGGTGAGTTTTGAGCTTAACGGACAGGCACGTAGAATAAAGGTACGTGACCGTTCGCAAAAAGTGGTAAGACCAACCAATCAGAAAATCAAAAAAGTTGGTGATATTGGTGCTCCGCTGCAAGGAAGAATTTCGCGTATTCTGGTTAAAAAAGGGGAGGAAGTATTGAAAAACACTCCACTTTTTGTAATTGAAGCCATGAAAATGGAGTCAATCGTTGCTTCTCCTTTTGATGGTGTTGTTTCAGCCGTGATGCTTTCAGAAGGTACAGTGGTAGAGCAAGATGACTTTGTGGTAGAAGTAGAGAAAAAAGTAGAAGAATAGAAATAATTCAGACTAGTTTACTAAACCTGTGTGGTGCGTTTAATCGATCACACAGGTTTTGTTTTTTATGTTATTGTGATAAAACGGGTGTTTTAAGCCCATTAATTTTTTTATGAATACAGTTTTTAACTTATTTGATTTCAAGCAAGAAGTAAATTATAAAAATGAAATCCTCTCGGGACTTACCGTTGCTTTGGCACTTATTCCTGAAGCTATTGCCTTTGCATTGATTGCTGGGCTGTCGCCTTTAACCGGTCTCTATGCGGCTTTTATGATGGGCTTGGTTACTGCAATTTTTGGAGGCAGGCCGGGTATGATTTCAGGTGCTACCGGAGCAGTGGCCGTGGTAATAGTAAGTTTGGCCAAAACACATGGCGTTGAATACATTTTTGCTGCCGTAGTATTGGCCGGAATAATTCAAATGCTGGCAGGGGTTTTTAAATTGGGGAAATTTATTCGTCTGGTTCCACATCCTGTCATGTTTGGTTTTGTAAATGGTTTGGCGATAGTGATTTTTATGGCTCAATTAAGTTCATTTAAAATCGCCGGCGTAGATGGAGAATTGCAATGGATGCAGGGTAATCAGCTTTATTTGATGATTGGGCTTGTTCTGTTAACCATGTTGATTATCTGGGGACTTCCTAAACTTACCAAGGTAATTCCTGCTTCGCTTACGGCTATTTTAGTTGTTACTGTCGTGGTAATCGGATTTGGAATTGATACCAAAACTGTCGGTGATATCAGTTCGATTCAAGGTGGTTTCCCGCCGTTTCATATTCCGATGATTCCATTTAATTGGGAAACTCTCGAAGTAATATTTCCTTATGCTTTAATCATAGCAGGCGTGGGTTTGATCGAAAGCTTGCTGACATTAAACCTGATTGACGAAATTACCCAAACCAGAGGAAGAAGCAACAAGGAAGCCATTGCCCAGGGAATGGCAAATGTATTGTCGGGACTTTTTTCGGGAATGGGCGGCTGTGCTATGATTGGGCAGAGTTTGATAAATATTTCTTCCGGTGCACGTGCCCGACTTTCAGGAATTGTGGCCTCGGTTATGTTATTGGTTTTTGTGATGTTTGGTGCGAGTTATATTGAGCAAATGCCCATGGCGGCTCTTACCGGTTTGATGATTATGGTGGCCATCGGCACATTCGAGTGGGCGAGTTTTAAGGTAATTGGTAAAATGCCGAATCACGATATTTTTGTTGGAATTTTAGTCGCACTTATTACTGTTTTCCTTCACAACCTGGCTCTTGCTGTTTTAATTGGAGTGGTGATTTCGGCATTGGTTTTTGCCTGGGAAAGTGCCAAACGAATCAGGGCAAGAAAATACATAGACGTGGCGGGTGTCAAGCATTATGAAATATTCGGACCTTTGTTTTTTGGATCTGTTAAGGCTTTTAATGAAAAATTTGATGTCAATGGTGACCCTCAGGAGGTAATAATTGATTTCAAAGAAAGTCGTGTAAACGATATGTCGGGCATTGAAGCCTTAAATAAACTGACAGAGAGATATCAAAAAGCTGGTAAGGAAATTCACCTGAGGCATTTAAGCACAGATTGCCTTAAGCTTCTAAAAGATGCCGAAAAAATAATTGATGTCAATATACTGGAGGACCCTACCTACAAGGTTGCTGTTGAGCTATAATTCAAATCACTAGCCTGGAGCTCAGCCTTTGGGAAACAAATTAGGGTATTTTTACCCTAAAAATTCTCCTGGAAAATTGCCAAATTTGGTTTTTAAACCTAATCAGATGCGTTTTCGGAAAAAGAGAAATGGCTTAACGATCAATGCAATTACAGGCACTACTTGCGTACTCTTATCCTTTGATTTAACTGCTTCAAAAAGAAACAGCTTGTTGGGTTTTGCTATAGAAAGAGAAGATAAAACCGAAAAGGAAAAGTATTTTTTGAAAGGATTTAAATTTTTTGAAGAGTTTGAATCTACCCGAGTTGAAGGACAGCTTTTTTCCACTTTTGAGCAACCTATACAGTCCTTTCTATGGGAAGATTTTTCAGTGAAAGAAAAGCACACCTATGTGTATAGGGTAATACCTGTTTATGGGAAACCCAAGTTTTTGGAATATGGCAAAGATTGTAAACTCGAAGTGAACACACCGGAAAATGAGGCTGGAGAGCATTCGGTTTACTTCAACAGGGGAGTGGCGGGAAGTAATGCCTATGCTACAAAGTTTCATAACCAAAAGCCTAGTGAAATGACCCCGGCCAAAAAGGAAGAAGCTCTGAAATGGCTTTCACGAGGGTTATTTGAGGCTTTAATTGGTTTTATAGAAAAGGCAAAAGATCAGACTTTTTCCATTCGTGCTTCACTATATGAGTTTGAACATCAACCGGTATTAGAAGCTTTTAAATCGGCAGATGCGAAGGGGGTTAATGTTAAAATAATTTACGATTCCCGAGGCCAGAAAGTTAAAAATGAGGAGGCTATACACGATGCACATATGCCACAATCTATGGTAATCGCAAGAACCAGGGATGCTGCTTATATTTCTCATAATAAGTTTATCATTTTACTTGAAAAAAACATACCAATTGCTGTTTGGACAGGTTCTACTAACATTACCGAAAAAGGAATTTTTGGTCAATGTAATACCGGGCATGTAATCAGAAATCAACAAATTGGAGAAAAATATCTCGAATATTGGGAATTATTAGCCACTGATCCAATGAAAGAAGACTTGAAAAAGAAATCGGTGGAAATTGAAAAGGATATGTTGAAATCGGAAATACCTAT
>JAHEBN010000010.1:26977-45388 GCA_024645245.1 Jiulongibacter sp.
TACATCCGTGATTTTTAGTCCACGTACCAGAAAAAAGATTTTGGATACTTACGCCGGATTATTGGCAGAAAGTAATCAACTTATTTGCGGCATGTTTCCTTTTTCTTTTTATAAAGGCATGAAAGAAGAAATTATTAAATCCACAGAGCACCTGAAATATGTTTTGATTGATAAACAAGATAAAAATACCACCTTACTGTCAAATGATTTCGACAATGTAATTGTATATGGCGGCTATTTCGATGAACCCTTATTCAATTGGCTGAAAGAAAAAAGTGCCGGTGGACTTTTTAAAAGCGGCACCAATTTTATTCACAACAAGATATTGCTTATAGATCCATTCAGTGCCGATCCGATTATTGTAATTGGATCGGCCAATTTCAGCGAAAACAGTATTTTACGAAACGACGAAAACACCTTAATTATCCGGGGGAATACAGACCTTGCTGATATGTACCTTACAGAATATGTGCGGGTTTTTAACCATTATTACGTGCGTCAGATCGCCAAAAAAATGGCTAGCCCCGGTAGCAGAAATCCACTTTGGCTTTACGAGGATTCAAACAAATGGCTTCCCACATTTTTTAAAAACACTACTTTAAAGGGCAAGCGGAAAAAGCTATTTGACGAAATGTACCTTAAACCGGCCGTTTAGAGTTGCAGAATGTCGTCTTATTGAGGACTATTGTTAAAAGACTAATTCAGTTTCAATTTGGAAATGATTTTAACAGTAACAAAAGTCAGGATTAAATCAACGGCAATACCTATCAGAAAAGAATTTGTAATAGACATTACAGGCAGAAAATGTGCCTGCAAATACAAGAAAGTGGTAAAACCGAATATTCCGGTGTAAAGCCCGATAAAGACCTTTCGCACCTGGTGAATACCTTGTGTATAATGAACAAATATAGCCAGCACTGCCGTCATGATGGGAAATGGCGTGAGAATTCCGCTCCAGGTGGGCCCGAGTATATCGGCAAAATAGGTGATAGCCAATACAAATGCGGTGATCATTGTCATCCTTAATGGTATTTCAAAACGAAGCTTTTTGCCTGGCTTGTAGGTCCCTTCCGGTACTTTTGGGAAATAATATAAGCTAATAATGATTAAGATTAATGTGATTATAAACCAGGTGTTTACATTAAAACCGGAGCTCACCCTTTGCAATAAAATACCTGTAATAATATAGGTAAGGTATCCAATTAATACACTGATCAAAGCATTAAACTTTTGCCCGATAATAATATAAGTAATACAAAAAACCAACCAGCCAATTATACCCACCATTACTCCGGGAATAGTGCTTGCCGCAAAATTTGAACCTTGCTCTAATGCTATAAAAAGGATAATCGGACCAGCGACCCAAGGTAGGCTTGCCACTATGCCGCCCAGATTATTGCCCCATTTCTTACTAATAAAAGTTACTCCCGCTATTACAGGTGGCATCATCAGTACTTTTATCCAGAATGTATTCATGCCGCAAATATGCTCGGAAAAATTTATTTAAAATAATAAGATTTTAGGATTGGCAGCTAACCGTTTGATAATAAAAACAGTATTTTTAAATCATGAAAAAAATACACTTTAAGAAGGAATTTCTGAACCAAACAAGGTAGATGATTTCTCAAAACCTTGGATCATCCTTTAAAAGATACGGCAGTATACATCCGTAAGGAATTTATCGAAACTCATCCGGAAATAGGCGAAAGCATTTATTGGAATGGCCCCACATTTTATTACACCGGAGCTATGCCCGATTTCGACCACAAAGCGTACAAAAGATACCTTGCCGGCATCAATTGCTTTAAAAAAGATAGCCTTGCATTGATATTTTTGAAAGGTGAAAGAGCTAACTATCCCAATGGATTATTACAGGGAAATTACACCGATGGCCGACGAATTGCTTATTTTACGAGCGTAGAAGATGTAAAAAATAAGGAAAAGTCCCTAAAGGAAATTATTCAAGAATTAATCTCAAAAATTTCCGACTGAATGTTCCAAATCTGAATTAATAGAGCAGTAAATATCACTGTTTATTTTTTAGGTAATCTTTTGGCATACCAGGTCATTTGACCCCGGTGATTGGCATAATGCTCGGTAACATGAAACCACTTGCAGTAGTTATTCCAATCCCAATCCTTCGTTTCGCCGCCTAACAGCCAGGCATCATCCCGGGTTTTCATTTCAGCTTTTGTTACAGCCCTTACCTCATCGTACATTTCTTTATAGTAGCCCAGAGGGTTGCCCTTTATTTGTTTTTGGGCATCGGCACCTAAATCCATGGCTACACCCCATTTTTTCTTGTTTTCGGGAGAAAAATCTTCCAAATTGTGGAATGTGATATCTTGATAAATTACTTCAACTGCAGCCAGATGCAGCATAAGGGAACCAATCGTATTCGAACTTTCATCAAACAGGAAATCTAATTCTTCAACGGATAGCTTTTGATTATAGTTGATTACAGAATTGCTCACCCAGTCAAGCATGGAGATCAGTGTACCAATTTGTGGAGTAAATCCTGCTTGCGGGCCTAAGTGATTGATGTTGCTTTCGTCCATCAATCTTGCGGCATTTGCGTTTTTCGGTAGAACTAGTGATCCCGCACCTAGTGCAGAAACACCGATAGTTTGTAAAAAATCACGACGATTAAAGGAAGGGGTTTTCATGTGTTTGGTTTTTGATTTAGGGTAACACTATAGGTAACGAACTTAGAACTGAATTATTTATTGGAAAAAGTCAGCAAGTAGATTTTTCGGACCCGTATAATTTTTTAAATTTTATCTTAAATAATCTAGCGAATCATAAAATCAATCATATCATTCGCAGATACTAAATTTTAGTTTATCCTGACTGTAAAAATATAAATAATCACATTCCCTCCAAAATCTCTTTCAAAACTGCCTGTACAGACCATACCCGATTACCAGCTTGCTGTATCACAACAGAATCAGCGGAGTCGATTACTGCATCCTCAACAATCAGCCCACGGCGTACGGGTAAGCAGTGCATAAATTTGGCTTGGTTGGTGAGTTTCATTTTTTCGGCAGATACTATCCAATCTTCATTGCCGGGTAAAATCTGCCCGTAGTGCTTATAAGAGCTCCAGTTTTTGGCATAAATAAAGTCGGCACCGGCAAAAGCCTCCGCCTGATTATGTGTGATTTTAGCTTTTCCCGCATATTCCGGTGCCAGATCGTAACCTTCCGGGTTGGCAATTACAAATTCGTAATCGGTGAGATTGAGCCATTCGGCAAAGGAATTCCCTACCGCCTGCGGCAAAGCACGGATGTGCGGAGCCCATGTAAGCACCACTTTGGGCCTGGCGGTTTTCTTCAATTCGGCAATGGTGATCAAATCGGCCAATGACTGGCAAGGGTGCCTGGTGGCCGACTCCAGATTTACGATAGGCACACCAGCATATTTTCGGAAGCTCTCTAAAACCTGTTCTTCGTAATCGGCTTTTTTATCCGTAAGGGAAGGAAAAGACCGCACCCCAATGATATCGCAATATTGGGCAATCACCGGAGCCGCTTCTTTGATGTGCTCGGCTTTATTCCCATTCATAATTACATTTTCATCAAATTCCAGTTGCCAGCCGTCGCTACCCACGTTCATCACCATCACGTTCATTCCCAGATTTATAGCAGCTTTTTGAGTGCTAAGGCGAGTACGTAAAGAGGAGTTGAAAAATAAAAGACCAAGTGTTTTATTTTTACCCAAATGCTGGTGCGATAATGGATTTGCCTTTTGGGCAAGACCGGCTTTTACCAACTCTTGTACGTTTTTTACGTCGCTGGGATTAATGAAATGTTTCACGAAATTGAAGCTTATTGTTTAATTGAGTTCGAATTAAGAAAAAACAAAGTTAGTCCTTTACTTAAAATCTGTTTTATTTCCTTGAAAATTATAAATAAAAATTTGTTTGTAATTTAATATATCGTAATATTGCAATGTAATATAAAACTATGGGCGTTACCAAATCAGATCTGTTCACAGAAGAGCAAAACGAACTGGCACAATTGGCCAAAGTATTGGGTCATCCAGCTCGTATTGCTATCTTAATGCACCTGATTAAAGTGAATGCATGTATTAATGGTGATTTGGTAGAAGAGTTAGGATTGGCACAAGCAACCATAAGTCAGCACCTAAGAGAGCTAAAAGATTCGGGACTAATTAAAGGCAATATTGAAGGCGTTTCCGTGTGTTATTGCATAAATCCGGAAAAATGGGAAAAAGTAAAAGACCTTTTTGGTTTATTCTTTCAGGGCTTTAGCCCAAAGCTGTCTTGTTGTTAAGGTTTTTTTTGAAAAAATTGATCGTAATATTGCAATAAGGTTTTGCCTAAAAAGTCCTAATCATTTAGAAATCAATTTAAGTATGCTTTATGCGAAAAGCAAGACATATTATAAAAGTCCTTCTCCGTTTACCCTGAGTTTATCGAAGGGGAGAAGGATTTAGGATGGGGTTAAAACATAAAACAAATATCAAAATGAAAACAAACGAAGAATTAAAAGAGATTGTAAGACAAAAATACAGCGAAATAGCGGAGCAAGATAAGGAAACCAATGCCTCTTCTTGCTGTGGTGCCGGCGGATGCTCCACCGAGGTATATAATATTATGACGGATGATTACAGCGAAGTAGAAGGCTATAATGCCGATGCAGACCTGGGACTAGGTTGTGGCTTGCCTACGGCATTTGCTAAAATTCAAAAAGGAGATGTGGTAATTGATTTAGGCTCTGGGGCAGGAAACGACTGCTTTATTGCCCGTCATGAAACCGGTGCAGAGGGAAAAGTTTTGGGAATAGATTTTACTGAAAAAATGATCGAAAAAGCCCGAATCAATGCGGATAAATTGGGTTATAATAATGTAGAGTTTCGATTCGGCGATATCGAACAAATGCCTGTTAGCGATAATTTTGCCGATGTAGTGGTGAGCAATTGCGTGCTTAATTTGGTACCCAATAAAAAAGCTGTGATCAGCGAAATTTTTCGTGTGCTTAAGCCGGGAGCTCATTTTAGTATTTCAGATATTGTTCTAAAGGGTGATTTACCTGAAAGCCTGCAACACGATGCCGAAATGTATGCCGGTTGCGTATCGGGTGCAATTCAAAAAGAGGATTACCTTGGATTTATTGCTGAAGCAGGATTTCAAAATGTTGAAATTCAAAAAGAAAAGCCGATTAATATTCCCAAAGATATTTTGGATAAATACCTGGTAGGAGAGGAGCTTGAGAAATACATCGCCGCTGAAACCGGAATTTTTAGTATCACCGTTTATGCTCAAAAGCCGGGAATTAAAATGATTAAGAAAGAAGAAAAAGCTGCCGCTTGTTGTGAGCCAGGCTCGGGTTGTTGTTAATTTTGAGCCATTGCATAGATTAAGTACCATGTATCCGGATCTTATAAATTACATTGAAAAAGCAGGAAAAATTGATATTACTGCGGAAAGAAAGGCCATTTTGAACGAGCTTATTGCTTATATCCAAAAGAAATTGGAAAATGGTGATTCAGTTAGACTCAACTTTATTTGCACGCACAATAGCCGCCGAAGTCATCTAACCATGATTTGGGCGGCGGCTATGGCGGCTTATTTTAAAACGAAAGATGTAAAGACATTTTCAGGCGGTACCGAGGCCACAGCATTTAATCCAAGAGCCGTAAAAGCTATCGAAAATGCAGGTTTTAAAGTAATTAAGCCGGGAGGAGAAAATCCTAAATACGAGATTTTTTTTGATGAAGGTGCAGAGCCAATGATTTGTTATTCAAAGCGATATGATGATCTGTCAAATGGATCGGAGAAATTTGCAGCAATCATGACCTGTTCACATGCCGATGATAATTGCCCTTACATTCCATCCGCTGATGCCCGTATTCCGGTAAGATACCAGGACCCAAAAGCTTTTGATGATACACCTGAAGAATCTGAAAAGTATGCCGAACGATGCCTGCAAATTGCCTCGGAAATGTATTATGTGTTTGAGGAATTAAATCAATCAAAAAGATAGTCTCCGAATTTATGATAGTCTAAATCCGATTTTAATTTATTTCCTGAACTCTTGAAATATACCTTCCCATCTTTTCCTTCTTGATTCAAAAGATTTTCAGCTCCTTTTTTACCTTCAATTTCGATTAAAGACATTCCATTCCAAATGTAATAATGGTCTTTGCTATCCAGCTCGGCATCTTTATTGCCTGTTTGCATGGCCGCATTATAGGTAGCTCTTTGTACCAATATTTCCTTGGATTTTAAGATACTTTTATCCTCTTTTCCTATAATCAATTTTAACATCCCTTTTAAGTTGGAGACTTTAAATTCAATCGGATTGATAAATTGCTCCACGCTACCATTACTTTTTCTGAATAAAATATTTGAGACAAAAGCATTTGAAATGACCTTGACTTCTGTACCAGACTCTAATTCTAATTCATCTGTCCAGATATTAATTCGTGCTTTTATTTCGCTCAATGAATCAAGCAAAATGCTTTTTCCATCCTTTAATTTCATGGTTTTTGGATAAAACCAAATGCGAGCTTCTTGAAAATCATTTTCCCAGCAATAGCCTTTTTGAAATTCCTGACTTGCTGAATTTAATCCATAAAGCCGGGCACCGTCGCCGGTTCCTATCTGTTGATCCCGGATATTATTCTGATTTACCCATTGCTGCGGCAAAATTCGCTGGGCAAAAGAAAGAAACGGAATTAGAAAACATATCAGTTGAACTCCGAAAATTCTCATTGTTTAAAATAGAAAATATTGCTCAAATATAAGCTGCCGAAAATAAAAAATGGATAAAATGTTTTGTTAAATGAACGCTGTTCATTTAATTTGTGATGTTAATTAATAAAACGTTGTTTTTTAATGGGTGTTCAAGAAAGAAAAGAACGGGATAAAGACGAAATGCGTTTGCGGATTTTAAACGCAGCCCAAAAGTTGTTTTTAGAAAAAGGTTTTGAAAAAACCAGTATTCGAAACATTGCTGATAAAATTGAGTACAGTGCAGGCACCATTTATCTATACTTTAAAGATAAAAACGAATTGCTTTTTCACCTGCATGTTCAGGCATTCGAGGGCTTGGTTAAAGAATTAAGCGGCATTACTCCGCACGAAAAAGCAATCGACAGGCTCGAAGATATGGGTCGCCACTATATCAAGTTTGCTTTCGAAAATCCGGAATTGTACGAGCTCATGTTTATCATGGAAGCTCCCATGGATAGTCTGGAGTGTAAAGATGAAGTATGGGACGACGGCATGAAGGCTTTTGATTTGCTGCGTATTTTGGTATCTGATTGCATTAAAGAGGGCTATTTGTCAGATTTTACGGTAGACGACGCCTCATTGATGATCTGGAGTTTTGTGCATGGTTTAGTAACATTAAAAGGACGTAAACGATTAGAAATGTTTTGCGATACCGAAGAAGACAGCCTCTCGCGAATGATGCGTGCCTATGAAGTTTTTCTGAATAATATAAAATGCACCCATAAAATTTCGGCCTGATGACACAAACACTTGCCCTTGTTAGCTGTTTGATTTTTCTGATACTTGCGGGTATTCACATATATTGGATTTTGGCAGGAAAATGGGGGCATAATGCTGCCTTGCCCTGTACTCCTGAAAAAACAAAAGCTTTAAATCCTGACCCATTAGCAACCCTCTTGGTCATTCTCGGATTAATTTCTTTTGCGGCTTTAAGTTTGGCAAATGCAGGAATAGTTGCTTTTCCCTTTGATGAAAAATATTTGAAAATTTTGAGTTTGTTGATCTCAATAATCTATGCAGCTCGAGCAATCGGTGATTTTAAATTTTTCGGAATATTCAAAATTCAAGAAAAGGGCTTATTTGCCCGAAATGATACGCAATCGTATATCCCTTTGTATGTATTTCTAAGTATTTCACTTTTAATAATAACAATAAAATGATTAATAAGAAAAGAATTTCAGCACTAAAAGACAAGTCCTTTGTGGTTTTTTTGATCGGAATGAGAGTAAATAAATGGTGGGATATTCCTTCCATTTTTCAAACCGGAATGGGTATGACAAGTATGTTAAAAGAGCTTTATGCCAATAAAGAAAGCGGTTTTCTGGGTGCTGAAAGCTGGGGCGGACGTACAACGATTATGGTGCAATACTGGGAATCTTTTGAAAAACTGGAGGCATTTGCTAATGATCGCGAAAAAACGCATTATCCTGCCTGGATTGAGTTTTATAAAAGAGCAAAGAAAAATAACGGTGCGATAGGAATTTGGCACGAAACCTATAAAATTGAGCCGGGTTCTTACGAATGTGTTTATGCAAATATGCCTTCTTTTGGACTCGCAAAAGTTTTAGGTAGTGTAGAGGCTGTCGGAAGTTTTCAATCAGCAAAAGACAGAATAACAGTAAAATAGGAATTATGAAAAAGCTTTTGACATTAGAAGAATTGGCCCAATTTGTCCTAGGTGTTTTTTTTTTCACAATTGAAATATGCATGGTGGTGGTTTCCAACTTTAATACTTTTGCCGGATTTAAGTATGATCGGTTATCTCATTAATCCTAAAATTGGGGCTTGGTTGTATAACGTTTTCCACCACAAATTACTAGGCATATTAGTTTTTATGTTGGGTGTAAATCAAAGTAACGATTTGATTACTTTGGCCGGAATAATACTTTTTTCTCATTCTGCTATGGATCGAGTTTTTGGGTATGGGCTCAAATACGAAACGGCATTTTCGGATACGCATCTGGGGAAAATTGGCAAAAATGAAGAAATACAATGGGAATAAATAAATGAATAATTCGATAGTAGAACAATTTAAAAACCTGATAGGAAAAGAGTCAAACGATTCAAGTCCTTCTCCATATGGTAGATGGCTAAATGGAAAGTTATTGGAAGCGGAAGAAGGAAAGCTGGTGGTTTCACTGGAAGTACGCCAGGATATGACCAACCCGGCAGGCATAATGCATGGGGGGGTAATGGCCGGTTTTATGGATGAAATCATAGGCATGGCATGCTATACTTTGGGCAGAGAAGCATTTTACGCTGCTTTGAATATTAATGTGGATTTTTTAAGACCTGCCAAATCCGGGGAAATTATAATAGGAAAAGCGGAGGTAATAAGAGCAGGTAAAACAGTGATCTATATGGGATGTGAGGTATATGATACCACAAACCGATTACTGGCCCGGTCAGTTTCAAACATGATAAAGACAACTTTCTGAAATGATGGCATTTCTTAATCACACATTTGCTCTTGTCTTATTTTTTTCAATAATAAACTTTTCCAAAACCTATGCTCAAAGTGCAATACTCGATCATTACATCGAGCAAGGTTTGGCTGGTAACCAGATGCTGAAGCAGCAGCAATACGAGATAGAAAAGGCACTTTTGGCAATTTCAATTGCCAAAAGTGATATTTTCCCTAAAATTGCCTTTGCTCCCAATTATACTGTAGCTGCGGGTGGTCGTAAAATCGATTTTCCAATTGGAGATTTGCTTAATCCCGTTTACAATACGCTCAATAAACTGACGCAAAGTAATAACTTTCCCACGGTGGAAAATGAAAGAATTCAGTTTTTGCCTAACAATTTTCACGAGACCAAACTTACTTTTCAGCTGCCCTTATTCAATACGGATATTAAGTATAATATCCAGTTACAAAAAGACCTAGCTGCCAGCACGCTTTCCCGCAAGAAGACCCTCGAATATGAATTGAAATACAATATTGAAGTGGCCTACTATCAATATTTGCAAAGCATGGAAGCGGTGAAAATTTACGAACAAGCCAAAGACTTTTTAAAAGAATACCGACAGTTTAATCAGAAACTTGTCGATAATAAAGTTGCTCTTAAAGATGTTCTCTATGCTTCTGATCTGGAGCTCAGTAAAATGGAAAGCCAATTGGTGGACGCCCAAAAAAATACCCGGGTGGCCAAAGCTTATTTCAATTTTCTGTTAAACCGGGACCTGGAAAAAGACATTGAAGTGGACTCCACTTTCTATTCTCAAATTCCAACAGTTCCTGATTTAAAATTAAGCCGGGAAAATGCCTTAATAGAAAGGCCAGAGTTTGCCGAGCTTCAAGCCGGAATGAATACGAATACTACGCTTTTGCAAATGCAAAAAAAGAATGCTGTTCTACCAACTTTTTTTCTTGGCGGTAATATCGGTTTTCAGGGTTATGGCTACACATTTCAAAATCAATCTTATGCACTTGCACAAGTTGGCATGAATTGGGACATTTTCCATGGAAAGGAAAAGAAACATAAAATCGAACAAACCGAAATTCAAAATCGAATATTGGAATCAAAAAAAGAGGAGGCCGCACAAAAAATTTCAATGCAAACTACCCAGGCCTGGTACAATCTGGAGTCGGCCCGGAAAAATTTGGAAAATGCAGAGGCTTCCACACAATTTGCCCAAAATCTTTTGGATATGACACGCAATAAGTATAAAAATCAAAATGCACTTTATATAGAAGTTTTAAAAGTGCAAAACGATCATTTAGTGGCTGGCTTAAATGCCTCTTTGGCCCGATTTAATATTTGGTTGAAAAAGGCCGAGTTGGCTAAATCAGCAGCTTTTTGAAATTATTAATTTGTTAAAGAAATGAAAAGAATAATATTCGCAATACTCGCAATAAGTATTATTTCTTGTGGAAAAAAAGAAGAGAAACCCATCGGAGAAAATACAAAGACCGAAGAAATATTGGCTGTAACCGCCGTTATGCCGGAAATGAGGTCTGTTGGCGAAAGTATCGAAGCCAGTGGCACGCTTTCTTCAAAGTCTGAACTTAAGCTGGCCTTTAAAACCGGCGGAATGATCAAACGCATGTATGTCAATGAAGGTCAGTTTGTAAAAGCTGGTCAGCTTTTGGCTGAGCTGGATTTATCGGAAATTGACGCCCAGGTTGCTCAAGCTAAACTCGGACTGCAAAAGTCGGAACGTGATCTGGAGCGTGTGAAGAAATTATTTGCAGATGAAGTGGCAACCCAAACCGCTTTGGATGATGCGACCACAGGATATGAAGTAGCCCGACAAACTGTGCAAACGGCTGTTTTCAATCAAAAATTGTCGAAAATCTATGCTCCCCAATCAGGTAGAATACTTCGGAAAATTGCCGATCAGGGCGAATTAATAACGCCTTTTGCTCCCGCTTTGGTTTTAGGTACAGGCAATTCTGCATTTATTGTAAATATAGGGTTGGTAGATAAAGAAGTGGTCAAAGTTAATCTGGGTGACAAAGCCCAAATCATGCTCGATGCGTACCCCGGTGAGATATTGCAAGCCAAAATTACTCAGATCGCACAAATGGTAAATCCCGCTACGGGTACCTATGAAGTAGAGATGGAAATTAATGCAGGTAACAAAAAGTTGATCTCAGGTTTTGTGGCTAAAGCCATTATTTCGCCACCGTCTAAAGGTAGTTTTTTATCGGTACCAGTAGAATCTCTGGTTGAAGCCAATGAAAATCAAGCCAATGTTTTTGTGATTTCCGGTGATAAAGTGACTAAAACAAAAATTGAAATTGGTAGGCTTTCCGGTAAATATGTAGAGGTAAAAAGTGGTGTTACCAACAATGATCAAATTGTGTTTTCCGGAGCTAATTTTTTAAGTGATAATCAAAAAGTTAAGGTGATTAAATAAATAATTAATCTCTTAAAAAGACATTCATAGAATGAAAATAGCTGAATTTTCTGTCAAAAATTACCAATTCACCATTATCATATTTCTGATGATTCTGGTACTGGGTATCAGTTCATTGCTTAATATGCCCAAAGCCGAAGACCCGGTTTTGAAGGCTACTTTTAATTCCATCGTTGTGATTTATCCGGGTACAAGTCCCGAAGATTTGGAAAAACTGGTAGTGGACCCCATTGAGGAAAAAATGAGTGGCATCGATGAGCTTAAAAAAATGTCATCGGTAGCCAATGATGGTGTAGCTAACATTGTTTTGGAATACAACCACGACGCAGATGATGATGAAAAATACGGAGAAACCCTGCGTGAACTAAATTCTATCAAAAGTAAACTGCCTCAAGACATTTACAGCATTGAAGTATATCGATACACACCCGAAACGGTGAATATTATTCAGTGTGCTATAATGTCGGAAACGTTGCCTTATGAGCACTTGGAAAAACAGGCAGAAGTATTAAAAGATCGCTTATTAAAGGTTAAAAATTTAAAAACTGTTGAAACCCACGCTTTTCCTAAAAAAGAAATAAAAATCTCACTTAATACTGATCGAATGGCTCAGTTTCATATACCTTTAAACAGAGTTTTGGGATTAATTCAGGCGGAAAATTTGGATATTCCCGGTGGAAGTATTGAGATAGGAAATCGTAAGCTAAATATTAAAACCTCAGGCTCCTACCAATCTTTAGATGATATCAGAAATACAGTGGTGAGCACATCTGGTACTCAAGTTACATATTTGCGTGATATTGCCGGTGTGGACTTTAGTTATGAAGATGCCGACTATATTGCTCGATTGAATGGGAAAAGGGCGGTCTGGGTAACTGCTTCGCAAAAAAAGAACACAAATATTTTTGATTTGGATAAAGAGATAAATCCTATCATTGGCAAATTTCAAGAACAACTACCCGCAGGAATTACCTTTGAAAAAAGCTTTGATCAGGCAAAATCGGTTTCAAGTCGTTTACTCGGTTTAGCTCGCGATTTCGGAATTGCTATTTTACTTGTAATGATAACCTTGATTCCTTTGGGCTGGCGTGCGGCATTAATTGTAATGATTTCTATACCTTTATCATTATCCATTGGTCTGGCCGGACTCGATTTTTTGGGCTTTGGAATCAACCAAATGAGCATTGTGGGTTTTGTAATTGCACTTGGATTGTTGGTTGACGACTCCATAGTGGTGGTTGAGAATATTGCTCGGTTTCTTAGGGAAGGCCATAGTCGTAAAGAAGCAGCAGTATTAGCTACACAGCAAATCGGACTGGCAGTAATAGGTTGTACGGCAACACTTTTGTTTGCTTTTCTACCACTTACCTTTTTGCCGGAATCAGCAGGAGAATTTATCCGAAGTATGCCCATGGCGGTTTTCACATCAGTGCTGGCCTCACTTTTTGTTTCTATTACTATTGTTCCATTTTTGGCAAGTCTCATTATGCCACGAGAAAGCAGTGAAGAAGGAAATATAGTATTAAGATTGATGAAGAAAGGAATCGAAGGCTCTTATCGCCGTATTCTGCATTGGTCTCTTGCACATCCAATTATTACACTCATTATCGCTGGTGCTGTTTTTATTGGTAGTTTATCTCTTATACCGGTTATTGGTATGAGTGTTTTTCCGAAATCTGAAAAACCCCAGTTTTTAATAAACATAAATACTCCTTTGGGAAGTAATCTGGATCTCACCGATAATGCTACGCGATTTGTAGAAAAGGAATTATCACAATTACCGGAAGTTTTAAATTACTCTTCAAATATTGGGAAAGACAATCCACGAATATATTACAATATTTTACCGAGAGGGGGTGCCACTTCTAATTATGCACAGGTTTTTGTGCAGTTAAAAGCGGGAACCGAAGTGCCTGAGCGAACAGAAATAATTAATAAACTAAGGACTAAATTTGAAATTTATCCGGGGGCTAAAATAAATGTAAACGAATTTGAACAAGGTCCACCAGTGGCTGCACCTTTGGCAATCCGGATTTTCGGCGAAAATATAGACACGTTAAGGTCTTTGGCCCGAAAGGTAGAAGAAACGTATAAAGAAACCGAAGGTACTATTTATATTAATAATCCTTCGGTTGTTCAAAATGTCGACATGCGGGTTCATATTAATAAAAACAAAGCAGGATTACTTGGGATTCCGATTTCTGAAATTGATAAGTCAATAAGAATGGCAGTTTCGGGTTTGGTTGCTGGCGAATTCCGTGATGAGATCGGCGATGAGTACAAAATAAATATTGGTGTTAAACATGGAGACAAAACAGGTATTGAGGTTTTGGATAAAGTATATGTATCTGCCGCTAATGGAGCTCAGATTCCACTTGCACAACTTGCTGAGGTAAAATTTGAGACATCTCCCAATTTTATCACCCATTACGAAAAAGAGCGTTATACCATAGTATCAGCATTTGTGGCGGATGGTTTTTTGACTCCTTCTGTTTATGACAACTTTATGAGTAAACTGGCAGAAGTAAAATTACCAGACGGTTATCGTTTTGATGTGGCAGGAGAGCAAGAAAGGCAAAAAGAAACTTTTGGTGGCTTAGGGAATATTATTGTGATAACTATTTTTGGTATTTTGGCTATTTTGATTCTGGAATTCAGAACATTTAAGAGTTCATTTATTGTACTTTCTGTTATTCCGCTTGGTATAATAGGGGCCGTGGTTATGCTATACCTTACAGGTAATTCTTTGTCATTTACAGCAGTTGTCGGACTTATAGCATTAGCTGGAATAGAGGTAAAAAATTCAATCTTATTAGTGGATTTTACGAATTACCTGAGACAGGAAGAAAAATTAAGTATTGATGATGCCATTGAAAAGGCTGGAGAAACGCGATTTATTCCGATTGTTTTAACCACATTAACTGCAATCGGCGGACTTATACCCTTGGTTATGGAACATTCGCCCCTTTATAGTCCGTTGGCACTGGTGATTATTGGAGGTCTGATTTCGTCGCTGGTTCTTACCCGAATAGTAACTCCGGTGATGTATAAGTTGCTTCCTCCTAAAGTATAAAAATTCAGCCTTTTATCCGCATATTTTTTAACATCAGAAAGCCGGATAATATCAGGAAACTTAGTGTCAGAACAAGTATAAATTCAATCATATATTGGGAAAGTTTATAAGTCTTAGAAAATAAAATTAGGAATTAGTAACAGCATTTTCTCATTTTACTGATTTTGCTAAATTATATGGCTTAGTTATTTATAATTACGAATAAACCAAGGTATATGTATTTACTACTTGTATTATTAATATTTTTACGGTAACAGAAAAATATGGAGAAAACACTAAGACAAAAAGTAAATGAAGTACTCGAAATTAAAATTCGCCGAAAGCGGGGAATTAGTTTCGTAGTGAATATTGCATTGTCTATTCTTATTTTTCTGAATACTCTCGCAATTATCTTACACACAGTACCATCTATTGGTATACTTTACGATCAGTTTTTTCTGGATTTTGAAGTTTTTTCTGTAATCATATTTACGATTGAATATATCTTAAGAGTTTGGTCAGCTGTTGAAAGACCCGAATACAGCCATCCTTTTTATGGTAGAATTAAGTTTATATTTTCCGCTTGGGGCCTGGTTGATTTGTTAGCGATTTTCCCTTTTTATTATTCTTATTTACGTACAGATCTTGGTTTTGTACGAATTCTTCGTTTGTTAAGAATTTTAAGGCTATTCAGGGTGAGTCGTTATTTTCACGCCCTGCGTGTTATCCAAAATGTTGTCAAAGCTAAAAAAGAAGAGCTCCTTTTGAGTATGTCATTTATTATTTTCCTACTATTAATTTCTTCCAGTTTAGTGTTTTATATAGAACATGACGCCCAACCTACGGTTTTTGCTAGTATTCCCGACTCACTTTGGTGGGGAGTAAATGCCATGACTACCGTTGGATATGGCGATATGCATCCCATTACACCATTTGGTAAAGTATTGGGAGGTTTGATGGCAATTTTGGGTGTTTCGATATTTGCCCTACCTACTGGTATTATTGCATCCGGATTTGCCGAACAAATTCGGGGTAATCGCACAGATTCAGGAAAAGTAGTGTGTCCGCATTGTGGCGAAACTTATTACCTGGCCGAGAGGCATCGTAAACACTGATCTTTTTTATTTCAACAATTTATCAAGCTCTTTTTGGTATTCTTCGAATTCACTTAATCCCCTGTGATGACCATTAGGTAAGGTTGTAATAAGGTCTTTTGGTGCTTTTTTTAATAATTCCGCAAGTTTCAAACTTGATTTATAAGGAACTAATTCATCAGCCGTACCATGGAAAATATGGATCGGGCATTTAACCTGAGTAATCCACTTATCAGTGTGAAAAGTATTTTGAAATAATAAATCAAATGGAAATATGGGCACGTGTGATTTGGCCACTTGCGGGATATTAAAATAAGGGGTTTCCAGAATAAGTTGATTTGGTTGATGATTAGTTGCCAGTTTGGTGGATATTCCGGTTCCTAATGATCGGCCGTAGATTATAATATTCTGCTCGGGGTATTCTCTAAGCATTCCGGAATAGAGAAATTCAGCAGCGGCATGAATATTTTCTTCACTTAGTTTTCCGGTACTTTTTCCAAAATCCGGGTAATCCCAAAAAAGGACATCGTATCCTCTGGAGGTGAATGTGGAAGCATTTCTTCCCCATCCCGATATATTTCTTCTATTTCCATGATTATAAAATACCAAACCTTTTGATTTAGCTTTTGCCGGAAAAAACAAAGTGTTGAGTACAGTACCATTCGGCATATAAAAGCTTTTTTCTATGAATTTTTGGTCAAACTTAAAGATGTAATTAGTCGGTAAACCGGTAGCTTGAAAAATCATTTTTACCTGGAATAAGTAAATAATCAGGCAGCATAAACCATAGAAAAGTATTAGGTATTTTAAGATTTTAATCATATTACTCAGGTATTAAAACCTATATCACCTAAAATTTGCTTATCAAAATCATCGTACTGCCCAAGTAGAATGTCACGTAAAATACGGTGATACTCCGGAAAAGAAGGTAAATCGTTATGTCCGCCGCCATACACAGGTGCCAAATGGGTGTTAAGTGGGGCAATTTTCGCAAGTCTTACACTGCTACTTAGCGGAATTAAACGATCTTTGGTACCATGAATAATGTAGATCGGGCAGCGACAATACTTGAGCCACTCATCGGTTCTGATTTTAAATCTTAGAATTAATGACATCGGAAGAAATGGTAAAAACCGGCTTGTCAAATGAGAAAGACTGTAGTAAGGAGCATCCAGGATCAACATTTTTGGTTTATTGGAAGAAGCTAGTTTCGCCGCAAAACCCGATCCCAATGAACGTCCATAGATCACGATATCTTTTTCCTGAATATTAAAATCATACCGAAGCCTGTTGTATACATGCTGAGCATCTTGCTTCATTGCCTTTTCAGACCTTTTACCCTTACTTTTTCCAAAACCCCGGTAATCGATCATGATTACATCGTAGCCATGTACAGTAAAATCACGGGAATATTTGGCCCAACCTTTTATACTTCGCGTGTTTCCGTGGAAATAGATCACAATGCCGTGTTTCTCCTTTTCTTCACTAAAAAAACGTAAACCATTGATTTTTTCCTTGTCAGAGATAGTAAAGTTTAGTTCTTCGAAAGGGTAACTATATTCAAATTTAAAGTCTTCATGAAGCTTTTCAGGTTTAAAAATAAAAAACTCCTGAATGTAATAGGCCAGAATACTTAGAATCACGTAAGCTCCCAATATCCAAAGAATGGTAGTGACATTCATTATTTAACAGGTTTGTATGGAAAAGTACAAAAAAGCTTTCAGAAACTAAGTATTCTTTATGAGAAACAGTTGTTCCTTCTTTTCCAAATATTCAAATCTTATTTGTAATCCAATTTTATTTAAATTGTTGTTTATTGATCTACTTTGTTGGAATTTGTGGTTTGGGTTTTCGTAAAACATCTATACATTAGTTAAAATGTGAAGGAATGTTTTTATGCAAATTTTTGACAATTCTGTAAATTTGTCTATAGTTTTCTGAATAGCCTTTTAACTTTGATTTTTAAGAAAAAATCTTTGATAAAATTTCAAAACACATTTATACGAAGGGGATCAATTAATGTTCTGAAAAATATTAATTTGGAGATTGATTTACCGGCAAATATTGCCATTACCGGCCCAATGGGTTCTGGTAAAAGTACGTTTCTGGATGCCCTGGCAGGCCGTATTTTTCCATTTAAAGGTAAAATAGTAAGACCCGAATACAAAGAAATAGTTTGGGTGCCACGCGATTACTCCTTTCACCGAATCGTAGGAGCGGCCTATCAATATTATCAGCAGCGATATCAGGCTTTCGATTCAGAAATTGGACCAACGGTTTTGGAAGTTTTGCAAAATCAGGTAAAACCCATTGGATCAATTGACGAAAAATCGGTGGAGGTACCCGATCCTACTTATTCTTTGGCCGAAATACACTTGGTTGCTAAAAAAATGAATATCGATCATTTATTGGATCGTAAAATCACCACGCTCTCGAATGGTGAAACCAGACGGACCTTAATTAGTATAGCTCTTCTCAAAAAGCCAATATTGCTTTTATTGGATAATCCGTTCACCGGCTTGGATACAGACTCCAAAAAACAGTTAAAACAAACGCTGAATGGGCTTCCTTCCAATGGTACATCCTTAGTCATGATCGCTGATTTTGCCGATTTACCGGAATGTATGGATACTTTGATCTAT
>JAHEBN010000144.1 GCA_024645245.1 Jiulongibacter sp.
AGTATATATGCCTAAAAACAATACTAATCCGATTCCAAACTGGATTAAATTAGAGATAATTACGCTCAATGGTGATATCGCCCTTGGGAAATAAACTTTTCCAAATAAAGAAGCATTCTCAGTAAAGGTTTTTGACGTGGTTTTCAAACAATTAGCAAAATAATTCCATGCAGTAAGGCCTGTTAAGTAGAATAAAACCGGGGGTATTCCATCTGTAGAAAGCTTGGCCATTCCGCCAAATACCACTGTCATAACCAGGGTTTGAAAAAGAGGTTGAATAAAAAACCAAATGGGTCCCAGAATCGTCTGTTTATATTTTGATACAAAATCCCTACGAACAAAAAGTAGCAGCAAATCGCGATATTGCCAAATTTCATCTATTCTTAAATCAAGTAGTTTATCTTTTACCTGAATGGAGTTTTTGAATTCTAATTTTTCAACCAACATAAATTGCTTACTTAAGGGTACTTCTTACGTATGGATGATATTCATTGATTGCCGGCATAGTAGTAGCATTTCTTATTTCATGTACCATTTCAATGGATGGATACGATTCTGATAAACCAAAACCCTGTCCACTTAGAATTCTATCGTAGCTAATGGTATGTAAATCTGTGAAACCCTCACTGAATTCTACTTCTTGTCCCCCTATTTCTAATAAACGGTAGATTCTTTTTCCCTGTAATTTGACAGGTTCAGGTATTTTGCAGTAATCCGTACTCAAAAACCAACGCACCCTGGCTTGTTCAAATTCGAGATATCCTGCTGCTGTATCCTTGGTTTGCAGGTGCACTATATTTGATTTCTTTTTACCAAAAATCCAGCCTAACATATCAAAAAAGTGTACACCTATATTGGTAGCTATTCCTCCGGATTTGGCTTCATCCCCTTTCCAACTACTGTGGTACCATCTACCTCGAGAAGTAATATATGCCAAGTCCACATCATAAACTTTATCTTTAGGCCCTTGTGCTATTTTGTTTTTGAGGGCTATAATTCCCGGGTGAAGTCTTAGCTGAAGAATGGTATTGATTTTTTTGCCGGTTTCTTCTTCTATTTTAGCGAGTGCATCAATATTCCATGGATTAAGAACCAGTGGTTTTTCACAAATCACATCGGCATTGTTTCTTAAACCAAATCTTATGTGTGCATCATGAAGATAATTTGGACTGCAAATACTCACATAATCTATGAGATTTCCGTTGCGTCTTAATTTATCGACATGGCGATCAAAACGCTCAAATTCTGTAAAGAAATGAGCATCAGGAAAGTAACTATCCAAAATACCCACAGAGTCAAATTTATCAAACGCAGACACCAAAACATTTCCTGTTTCTTTTATTGCTCTCATGTGTCGGGGTGCTACGAATCCGGCGGCTCCAATCAGGGCAAATTGCTTCATATATTAAGAATATTATTTATAAAAGTTGTTTTTCACTTTCTTGACATTCCCATCTGCCAATTCATATTCATCAGAGCTTTCCGGACAAACCGCCCTGCCATTTATATCAAAATGAAGCCGATGTCCATACTCGCTTACCCATCCCATTTGTCTGGCTGGATTACCAACAAGGAGGGCATATGGTGGAACATTTTTGGTAACTACAGCACCCGCACCTATTAATGCATATTGCCCAATATTATTTCCACATACAATGGTGGCATTAGCACCAATACTTGCACCTTTATGTACGATTGTTGTTTTGTATTGCTCTTTTCGGATGATGGCACTCCGTGGGTTGGTAATATTTGTAAACACCATAGATGGTCCGAGAAAAACATCGTCTTCGCAGCTTACACCGGTATAAATGGATACGTTGTTCTGTACCTTTACGTTATTTCCTAAAACTACATCGGGAGATACCACCACGTTTTGTCCAATATTACAGCCTTTTCCTATTTTGCATCTCTCCATTATATGCGAAAAATGCCAAATCTTAGTTCCTTCCCCTATTTCGCAGCCCTCATCTATATAGGCCGATTCATGTATAAATACGTTGTTAGCTCTGATCATTAACAGCTTTTGAAAAAGTCTTTGATGTTATCAACAATATAAGACAGTTGCGATTCTTCCATTTCGGTATGCATCGGCAAGGATAGTACCGTATTGCAAAGCATATGGCTATTGGGTAAATCACCAATTACTTTGCTTATTTTGCTAAATGCATTTTGTTTATGAAGTGGTAATGGATAATATATCATACTTGGAATATCTCTAATCTGAAGATATTCTTTGAGCTTATCTCTTAGAGATGCGGGTACTTTGATGGTATATTGGTTAAATACATGTGTGGATTTCGGATTTCTAAATGGAATTGCAATATCTTGAATATCATCCAGGTTTTCATCATAAAAGCGAGCAACCGCTCGTCTCGATTCGTTATACTGGTCGATGTGTTTGATTTTTTCAAGTAAAATAGCGGCTTGCAAAGTATCTAAACGTGAATTTACCCCGATGATCTCATGGAAATATTTTTTAGATTGACCGTGATTTGCTAACATACGTAAGGTGGTCGCCAGGTTTTCATCTTGTGTAAACATTGCTCCCCCATCTCCATAACATCCCAGATTTTTGGATGGAAAAAATGAGGTAGTACCTACATTGCCCATGGTACCTGCAAATTTTACTTGTCCTTCACTCAATGTATATTTTGCTCCTATGCTTTGTGCCGAATCTTCTATTATTTTAAGCCCTTCCTTCCTGGCCAATTCCAGTATACCTATCATTTCGGCACATTGACCAAATAAATGAACGGGTATGATGGCTTTAGTTTTTGAACTAAGTCCATTTGCGGTAATGGCTGCATTTATATTGAAAGTATCGGGATCTACATCGACAATTACAGGTTTTAACTTTAGTAGGCCAATTACTTCTGCGGCAGCAATGTAGGTAAAGGCGGGAACTATAACCTCGTCTCCCTTCTCCATATTCAGAGCCATTAACGCCAATTGAAGAGCATCGGTGCCGTTGGCACATGAAATCACATAACTTGAATTGTAATGCCGCCTAAGTTGCTCTTCCAAGTCTTTTACCTGGGGTCCGTTAATGAAATTAGAGTTTTCTAAACAATTTTGAATAGCCCAATCAACATCAGATTTAATCTTCAAATACTGCGATTTTAAATCTACCATTTGGATTTTTTGGGAAGTAATCCTTTTCATATTTCCAATCAACAAGCAGTATTATTGACTTCTAGCTTTCTTTAAAAAAATATTATACAATATTCGAATAAAATATTTTGCATCTGTTTTAACAGGTGATTTTTCAAATGCCTGAAGATATTGTATTTCCGATTTAATAATCTCATCAAATGTTTTAGGCAAATCTGCATAGAAAGGCGGAATAAGACCTGGCATATTCCTTTTCCTTAAAGACTTTAATTCATCTGGATAAAGCTCAAAATAATGTTCACTTATTGGTCTCACCCCGATAAGTTTGATATCGCCTTTGAAAAGGTTTAATAACATCGGAATTTCGTCTATCCAATATTTCCGAATTATTCGTCCCCCAGTACTTACTCTAAAATCATTTTTGAATTTGCCTCCGCTATCAAGCCCATGATTATCGTGGATATAAGCCTGAACATATTCAGCATAAGGGTGCATGGAGCGAAACTTATATACAATAATTTTTTCTCCATTTTTCCCTAATCTATTCATTTTAAACCAAATTCCTTCAATTGGTTCCTTATTCGACAAACCCGGATTCTTTTTTTTATCAATTTTTGCGGTGATACAAGTTTCATCATTGGTTTCGCGAACGGAAATAATTTCAAATCCTTTATAAATAAGTCGTCCTAAAATTTCAGATTTCGAGATATCAACCGGTAATTCAAGAATTCTACTTATTTTTCTAAATCCCTTAAGCTTTGGAAAAACCCTTCTGAAAACAAAATGAAAGGGATAATATAAAGTGAGAAAAAGAGGAGAAAAATGCCTTGATAGTTTTAATTTAATATTTTCAGCAGTGACTATTGTAAAAGAAAATAATTCATTGGGTTTAAGGATATTGTAAACTTCACCAAAAATGTAATTAGGATTATGTTTCTTTAAAAGTTTCTCTTCTAAATATATACACCCTACAGAAGGTTCTTCATTATTTAATAAATTCCCCTCCAAAGACCTATAAGTCCAGGTTAGCCCAGAAGGTAGATCTGCTATAGAATCTTGCTTTTCGAACTTGTCGTTAAGTATTATTTCAGTGTTCGACAACATATTTATAAATAAAGAAATAACAAGATTAATAAAATATAATTAAAGGGTTTTAAAATACGAATAATAGGTATAACTAATTTAAAACGCATAAGAACTTATCCATTGGAAGACATTTATTCAATTTAAAATCAATATGTAGTATTTCAGAAGCAAACCCTTATTGGTGTCAAATTATTTCGGCAGTCAAGTTTCACTAAAACTTTTTAGCAATAGTTACCTTTAAAAATACTTATAACCTTAAATCCACCATCTTTCTATCAAAAATGGATTTAAGATCAAAAACAATAGAATTTTGATCTCTCTTTAAATTACATAAATCTAATTCTAAGAACTGGTGATGGGCAACGGCAACAATAATTCCGTCATAGACAAGAGAATTAAGAGTTTTAGTAATTGAAATATTAAATTGGTCAAAAACTTCCGATGGATTAGCCCACGGATCAAAAATATCTACTACCAACCCAAACTCCTTTAGTTCCTGATAAATGTCAACAACTTTAGAATTTCTAATATCAGGGCAATTTTCCTTAAAAGTAATTCCCAAAATTAAAATGCGGCATGACTGCAACTTCAAGCCATTCAAAATGAGTTTTTTCAAGATTTTCTTAACCACAAAACCTCCCATGGCATCGTTGACTAAACGGCCGGAAGAAATAACCTGAGGCAAATATCCCAGACTTTGAGCCTTATGTACCAAATAATACGGATCAACACCGATACAGTGCCCGCCAACTAATCCAGGTTTGAATTTTAAGAAATTCCATTTTGTACCAGCAGCCTCAAGCACATCATTTGTGTCTAAACCCAATCTATCGAATATCAATGCTAATTCATTGACAAATGAAATATTAATATCTCTTTGTGCATTTTCGATTGCTTTCGCTGCTTCTGCAACTTTTATGGAAGCTGCTTTATAAGTACCTGCGGTAATAATTGAACGGTATAACTCGTCAACAAACCAGGCAGTTTCATCGTTTGAACCAGAAGTAATTTTAATTATTTTTGTCAGGGTCTTTTCTTTATCTCCCGGATTGATTCTTTCAGGTGAATATCCACAATAGAAATCAGTATTAAATTTAAGCTTACTGAATTTCTCCAAAACGGGCACACAATCTTCCTCTGTACATCCAGGGTAAACAGTTGATTCATAAATAACTACATCACCATTTTTTAATAATTTGCCGACCATGGTTGAGGCCTGAATTAAGTAACTCAAGTCTGGCTTTTTAAATTGATCGATGGGTGTTGGGACAGTTATTATGTAAACATTGCAATTTTTTAAATCTACCTCTTCAAAAGTAAAGTTTAGTTTTCTTGAAGCTTCTATCTCTTCTTTCCCGGTTTCAAGTGTACTATCGTTGCCTGCCAACAATTGCTCGATCCTGTATTTATTAATATCAAAACCCACAGTTACATACTTTTTCCCAAATTCGACTGCAAGTGGTAAGCCCACATAACCCAAACCGATTACTCCAATACGCACTTCTTGTGTTTTGAAAGAAATAGTCATATTATTTTACAGGTGGTATTTATTTTTTTGAAAATAGCCCTTTTAAAAAAGGTTTTTTAGCCTGCTTCTGCAAGAAATAACTATTTCCATACTCATAGCCATATCCATATCCAAATCCATATTCCGCAGAATTTTTATGATTTACACCATTAAATATCAGATGCATGGATTTAAAAATATTCCTTTTGTTTATATCTGCTATGAAAGACAAAAACTGTTTTGATGTTTTCTGATGACGAACTATATAAAATACGATATCCGCATAAGGAGCTAACAGGGTGGCATCAGTTACCAAGCCCATAGGTGCCGTATCTATCAAAATATAATCAAAAGTTTGTTTTAACACTTCAAAAAGTTCTTTGATTTTACCATTTCCAATCAGTTCTGCCGGGTTTGGGGGTATAGGCCCACTTGGAATGGAGAAGACATTATCAAGCTTAGTCTTTTGGATTATTTGTTCAATTTGTGCCTTGCCAATTAAAAAATTAGACAGACCTTTTTTATTATTCAGATCTAAATATTCATTCAATTTGGGTTTTCTCAAATCAAAACCCAAAACAATAACTTTTTTCCCCTGAATTGCCAAAGAGTTAGCAATGTTTAATGATACAAAACTTTTACCCTCATTACCGGTTGAGGAAGTTATGAGAATAATATTTGCTACTCCAGGTTTGCTATCGGTGAGTAAATACTGCAGATTAGACCTTATCATTCTAACTTGCTCACTTAAAAAACTTCGACCATTAAAATCAATCAGTTCGTTAGTTTCTTTGGTATCCCTCAATGACATTTCGCCGAACACCTTCATGCCAGTTTTCTGTTCAATTTGCTTTTTAGATTGAACCGTATTGGTCAAGATTTCTTTCAAAAAAAGGACAGTCATCGGCAAGCCTAAACCCAAGAGCAAGGCAAACATATAAATGTTATTCTTCACCGGTCTTATAGGCCCACCAGTACTGTACGGTACATCCACCACTCTACTGTCTGTAACTGTAGATGCATAGGAAAGTGCTGTCTCTTCGCGTTTCTGGAACAACAATAAATACAAGTTTTCTTTTATGCCAGCCTGCCTTTTTATACCCACGTACTCCCTTTCTTTGCGAGGTATAGTGGAAATTGAGCTTTCGAGCCTATTGTTTAGTCGGTACAAATTATTACGGCTTACAGAAAGATTATTTTTCTGATTAGCAATATTTTCCCTGATCGCCTGTTTTACGTTTTTCATTTGACCATTAACCGTTTCCAACAGGGGATTGCCGGGCTGAACAGAGCGAGCAAGCTTTGATCGTTCAGCTTCGAGCTGTGCATATTGAGAAATATACCCACTTAAAACCGGGTCGTTTACCATCAAAGTAGCCGGTGCCAAATTTCCTGCTTCTGTGTTGTTAATATAACCTTCGACTCCTTCCAGCACTTTTGCTTGTACATCCAGCTCATTTATTTTGGAGTCGTTTTCTTCCACTTTACCCAAAAACAAACTTGCCTCAGAACCGAGGTCAGTAATGCCTTGTGCTCTTCTGTATTGCTCTACATCTTGTTCTACATCGCCAAGTTCGCTGGTTACCAGCTTTAGCCGTTCCTCGATAAATCTTAACGTATTGGTAGCTTCCCTGTTTTTGTCTTCAAGTGAATTAAAAGCATATTCTTCTAATAATTTGCTTAGAATAGCTTTTCCTTTTTCTGGAATTGCAGTTTCTAATCCCAAAGAAATGAATGATGTAGAGTAACTAAGCGGGGCAATTTGAAGGGAACCAACGAGTTGGTTCACAAGACCTTCCCTTGACTGAAACACTACTTTTACAGGTTCTTTAAGAGTTGGTACCTCCTTATTTCTGAAAACCCGGAATTGGCCATAACTGCTTTTTATAAGTTGGCTATAGTCAAACTTTCCAATATTTTCCTTTTTAAGATTTAGTAAAAAATATTCATCATCTGAAAAATGTTGAATATAAAATGGCTCAGCATTTATTGATTCCTTAATGTTAATTTTAATTGGTGAATCCAGATAAAGCTCTCTATCTCTGCTTCTAGTTTCCTTCCAATAAGAGACAGTAAGATTTAAATTATCGATTACCTTACCCACTAATGATCTGGAACGCAATACCTCGATTTCATTGTCCATTTGCTTGCTACCAACAGCAGAAAATTCCTCCATCATATCTATGCCTGGCTTGCTCAATTTTTCGTCTTTGATCAATAAGGTGGCGTTTACTTTATAAATAGGCGTATAATACTTAATGTATACATATGCCCCTGCAAATGATAAAGTAACAGTCAATACGAACCAATACCAGTATCTAAGGTATTTAAAAATAAAACCCAGGATATCAAAATCCTCTTCCTGGTCATCATTAAATATATTATTTTCACTCATGTTAAGAGAATCTTAATTCGATCTAGAATTTTAAAAAATTTATTTAAAAAAACTAATAAAAACCAATATGGCAGAGACAAACCCTAAAACATAGGAACCGTTGCGTAACCAGGTAGGAACAGGAGGTTGAAATACATAAGGGGTCTCGGGAAGAATTTTATTTTGATCTGGACTTATATAAATAATATCCCCATTTTTGATGTAAAAATAGGGTGAACTAAAAACTGAACGATCTCTAAGATTTACAATTCCCATTTCTCTAACATTCCCAATATTTCTTATAACTACAACACTATCTCTCTTAGCAAACATGGATAAATCACCCGCCAAAGCTATGGCATCTATAATTGTTGTATTATCATCCAATAAATTAAAAATGCCTACACTACCAACTTCACCAATCATTGAAAATTTATGATTCATAAATCTAACATTTACCACTGGTGATTTTATGCTTTTTTCCAGTTCATTTTTTAGGATTTCTTCGGCTCTTTGCAAAGACAAACCTCCAACGGAAACTTTTCCCAACAGAGGAATATTAACAAACCCTAATGAATCAACCGGATAACCTAAGGGCTGAACACCACCTCCCACATTACCCGAAAAAACTGAAACCGGGAGGGTATTTACAGTTGTAAAATTAAGTATTTCATTGGATTCAATATTTAAACTATTGACTACAATTGCTAAAATATCGCCACCCTGGATTAATGTTACTTCTGGCTTTTGAGTTTCAAAATAGGCTGGATATGTTGAAATTGAATCGGTTTTAAAATAACCTAAATTCAAAGGCGGTACTTTTTGAATTGTTGTGCAAGATGATAAATTAATCAATAAGGCTAAAAAAGTAGAATATATTAAACCATTTCCCTTTAAATTCCTGAAATATAAATATTTATGCATAATATACACTAATGGGTTTAAGATTGTTAAAATATACTATTATTTGCTTTTAAAAACACAATAGCTACTCTTTAATTTAATATTTTCCATTCTAAACTTGTAAGATCAAAATTCACCCTATACAGCTTCGCTCTTTCAGTCACATAAAATGAACCTACTTTTATTCCAAATTACTTAACCTTAGTTAAGTCAAAAACTATTCAAATACTATATTCTATTAATGATATTTTTATTTCTGTTAATGCTAATCTTCATTTTTAATGATTCAATTATGACCGTGATTTTCATGCCCTGTTTTTCAGTTACTTTGGCTTCTATCCCAGTAAATGGTCCTGAATTTATCAAAATAAGATCATTAATATTAATATCAACAAGCTCCAAGGCGTCATGGTCAAAATTGTTTAATAAATTTTTAATTACATCAATTTCTTCCTGCTTTACGATGGCCGGCTTTTTTAACCAATATAAATACCGAACAACTCCATGTACTTCAAAAACCAAATGCCTTTCTTTCTCTTCCAAATTAACAAAACAATAAGACCTGAATAGTGGTACTTCAATAATTCTTGTTCTATCAGACCACTTTCTCTCCTTTTGTATTAATGGACAATAAACTTCAATTCCTTTTTCGGATAGTTTTTCAGCTACCTTTTTTTCAGAATTTGATTTAGTATATATAACAAACCAAGCCATTTACTTTATAATTTCTAATTCTTTCGTGACAACTCTAACTTAAAATGTTTATTAAAAATATCAAAACTTTATTACCCATAAATTAGAGGAGAAAAATACAATTTTAACAACAAACAATAATTTTTCTAATAATATTAACTGGTACTAAAAGTAATAATTAGTAAACTGACATTACCCTAATATGCTCCCGATAATCAAGATTAAATGTTTTTCCATAAAACCTCAATATATTTTCATTTTATAAAACGTTGAATAAAAGTTGAATACTTGTTTTCGCCTTATTTTCCTATCCAATTTAGCTATAGCTATTTTGGATACTTTACTGAATTCAGAATTCTACATTATTTTTGGACAAATCCATTTTACATATTTTGCTCTTAAAAGATCGGAAGTTTCAAATAAAAATTTGTAGAAAGATTTTTTAATGGGAATTGTACCATTTCAAACGGATTAAGTAGTACAGATTTATTATATTGTTTACTACGAAATAATTCAAAAAACCTTACATTGGTAAACATTATCCGGTAATCCCAAAAGCGGTTTGTTGGTGTAATTCAGGTTTAAATTAACTGGCATAAACCTTATGTTTCATTTCTTGGTTTGATTTTTTTGTAAAAATATTAAAAAAAATAATCAATTATCGGAAAATAAAAAAAGTATTTTTCAGGTTCCAATTCTTCATATAAAATCGTAATATACTTTAACTCCTTTTTAATTTTTGGTCTCCTTGTAATCAATTTGAAATTTCCAGACTTATTTAGAACTAATCCATCTAATTTCAAAGCGAAATCGGATAAATCATCTATTTTCCCAAACATGAATTAAATGATTTTAGCAATATGAAAAATGCCCTTTAGAAATCGATTGCCCTTAAATTAACCTGATTTTAAGTTTTGTTTTTTATTGATTTCCTTATGGGAAAGTGACATTGATCACATTTTAAATGATATTGATCTGCTACTTTTGGTTAGTGAACATTCACTAACTAATAAATACATCAAAAGGCTTAGATAAATAATGATTGCTACCAAAGAAATATCGACTCGTCAACAGGAAATCATGGAAGCTGCCGGCCGCATTATGACTTCGGAGGGCATTGGAGGCTTAACAACCAAAAACCTGGCAAAGGCTATGAATTTTTCAGAGAGTGCCATTTACCGACACTTCAGTAGTAAGGAAGATATAGTTATATCATTACTCGGATTTTTAGCTAATGAAATGGATGAGCTGCTAACTAAAGTAATTGCTTCTGAAGCAGATAGTCAGGCAAAATTTGAAGCTATTTTCAAAAGTCAATGTCAGTTTTTCTCTACTCATCCCCATTTTCTGGTTGCTGTTTTTTCAGATGGTCTTTTAGATGAAAGCGTGCACCTTAATAAAAAGGTTTTGGGCATAATGAATCTAAAAATGAAACATTTGGAGCCGGTTCTTGCCAGATGCCAAAAAGAAGGAATATTCACTTCTGATGTAGACACTCAACAGCTGTCCTATATAGTTTTAGGCACATTCCGTTTACTGATGTTCAGATGGCGTGCCGCCAAATTCGAATTTGATTTAATAAAAGAAGGAAACCTTATGATGAAATCTCTACTGGCACTTTTGATGATATAAAATTTAATTTTTTAAAAAAATGAAAAAGAATAGCATAAAAATTACCATCCTAACTGCCACCGCAGTGCTGCTAAGCAGTTGTTCTAAAGAGGAGGTCATTAATCCTCAACATAACTCTTACAACCAAACCCAGGTTACTAAGCAGATCAACAATTTCCCTTCAGAAACTATTTCAGATACAGAAAAGAGCGGATTATTGGTCATGAGGGAGGAAGAAAAACTGGCAAAAGATGTGTACACCACCCTTTATGTCAAATGGAAATTGAATGTTTTCAATAACATTTCGAGTAGCGAAGATACTCACACATCGGCTGTACTTTCCTTACTGAAGAAATACAACATACCTGACCCAAAGGGGGTTAATGCTGTTGGTGTATTTGAAAATACCACTTTACAGACTTTGTACAATGATTTGGTGGCACAAGGAACTGTGAGTTTGCTCGAGGCCGTAAAAGTTGGGGCCACGATTGAAGAT
>JAHEBN010000145.1 GCA_024645245.1 Jiulongibacter sp.
TACATGTCGTTTTGAGGGATCATGTGCATCCGGTATTGTATCTTTACCTGCGCCACCTTTTGGAATCCACTGATAGGCACCAGCAGGGCTTTTGGTCAACTCCCACTCGTAACCAAACAGGTTTTCGAAATAGCTATTGCTCCATTCAGTAGGCTTATTACTCCAGGCTCCTTCCAAACCACTTGTAATGGTATAGCCAGCATTTCCCGTTCCAAAAGTATTTTTCCATCCTAAACTTTGCTCTTCAATACCTGCAGCCGCTGGCTCAACACCTACGTATTTACCAGGATCACCCGCTCCATGGGCTTTTCCAAAAGTGTGTCCGCCAGCTATCAATGCTACCGTTTCTTCGTCATTCATGGCCATGCGGCCAAAAGTTTCACGGATATCGCGTGCTGCAGCTATTGGGTCCGGATTGGCGTTTGGCCCTTCGGGGTTTACATAGATAAGACCCATCTGTACTGCTGCCAGTGGATTTTCCAATTCTCTGTCTCCGGCATATCTTTTATCACCCAACCATTCGCTTTCGGCTCCCCAATACACATCTTCTTCCGGCTCCCAGATATCTTCACGGCCACCACCAAAACCAAAAGTTTTGAATCCCATGGATTCAAGGGCACAGTTTCCGGCTAAAATCATCAAATCGGCCCAGGAAATTTTACGACCGTATTTTTGTTTGATTGGCCAAAGCAACAAGCGGGCTTTGTCCAGGTTGCCATTATCCGGCCAGCTGTTTAGCGGTGCAAAACGCTGATTTCCTGATCCTGCACCTCCGCGACCATCTGCTATACGGTATGTACCCGCACTGTGCCAGGCCATACGAATAAAAAACGGTCCGTAATGGCCATAATCTGCTGGCCACCAATCTTGAGAGGTGGTCATTAGCTCATAAATTTCTTGCTTAACTGTAGCCAGGTCGAGGCTTTTAAATTCTTCGGAATAATTGAAATCTTCTCCCATGGGGTTAGATAGATTGGAATGCTGACGAAGAATGTTCAATTTCAAAAGGTTTGGCCACCAATCGCGGTTACTTGTTCCACCGCCGGCTACCTGATTTACTGCTCCGTGGTTAAACGGGCATTTAGCCGCCCCATTATTCGCTGAGTTATCGTTTATTCCGTAACTGTTTGCATGTTCTGATGTGTTCATTCTTAAAAACTGTAATTTATTTTGTTATAAAACTTTAAACGATTCGAAACATGAGGGTTTAATATATCCCGAATTACAAAGCTAGTATAACTTACATTATTGATCAAACTGATAATATCTATTTTATCATAGATAATATTTATAATTAAATGGAATTTATTTGTTATTGTTAATTTCTGCAGAAACGTATAATCCAGTGCGAAATTTTGATTTCTAAGGCTGAATTAATTCTTAAAAAGTTGTTGGAATTAGCGACAATACAATCAAGGCAAAATTATCGGTCTAAGTGATTTTAAACCTTATATTACTTTTTGAAATAAGTAATGTTTTAGAAATAGGTTAAAAAGAAGCCCATTCATCGCAATGAATGGGCTTCTTTCGGGAATTTATGTCTTATAAACTGTCGATGAATTTCTTTATTCCTTCTTTAGTTTCACCCGTTTTTTTCTGGATTTTACCCAAGAATTCATCCTCTCTTCCTTCCTGGTAAAGCAAATCATCGTCGGTGAGATCTGCCCATTTTTGCTTTAAGCCACCTTTTACAATATTCCAATTACCTGAAATTTTATCTTTTACTGCGTTTTCCATTTTTAGTTCTTTTAAGTTAATATTTTAATTGCTCTATAACCTAAAAAAATGATACCATCAAGATAGGTACCTTAAAGTGGGTATAAAGTATGGGGAATTGCAGATTATGTTTCTCTTTTTTTTTTAAAAAACTTCAAATGCTAGGCGTTTTTATTACTAAAAAATGAATTAATAAACCCATTTTTATAAATACTTCTTTATAATATGGAATAAGAGGATTTCAAAAAGGCCAGCCACTTGGCCAGCCCCTTTGCTTTTGTCAAATTTTAATCAATTACTGGAATCCCTGATATCAGGCCAGAGCTTTTCTGGCCTCGCGATCCGGATCATTTGCCAATACCGGCACATCGTCCAGAATCATAGTTTCCCCGTTTTGCTTGGTATAGGCTTTCCAGTTAGGTAAACCACCGCCATTCGGATTTCCACTTTTTGTGAAATTAATCAAAGACTTGGCCATTTTTTCAGAAAGTGCTTTAGGTCTTTTTCCGCCACCGGTATGAGTAAGCATGACATCGGTATTGTAAAACCAAAAACAGATATCATCGCAATGGAAAGCTCTTATGCGACCATCGAAAAGAGGCGGTTGCCAGCCATACCAGGCAATATAAACGGGAGTTTTGCCTTGTGCTGCTTTTGCATCGGCAATAGAAACGGCATTTTTTCGATTAGAAATTATCATTGACCAAATTTCTATCGGTCGTGCTTTAGGGAAATTTTTAGAATAGGCTTCCACGATTTCTCCCGACTTATCACCAAAACGCGGTTTGATTTTTTCTTCCACATCTGCAATACTTACGTTTTCCAGGCTTGCATCGGTTCGGCTTGGGCTTTGCTCATTAAATGTAGAGCATATCATCAAAGGAATGTCCGAAGAAAAGTCATTACTATTTGAGAAAAACTCGGAATCATTCAAATAAATACCATCTGCCACAGGTGAAAAACCACCCCTCACCACGTTTAATCTTTTGGCCTCATCCGCCATTTGTTTTACGGCTCTATCGGCAATATCAATGTATTCCAACCACGGAATTTGTTGTAATTTTTCAATTTCACCATTTTTTAAACCAGCTTCTTTCATAATTTGAACGCCCAGTTTTTCGGCATATTCCCTGTTTGCACCCCTTAAAGAGCCACCGCTCAATACCACCCCTTTATGAAAAAGCCCTTTTGCAGCGGGCATATTCATCAGTGTAGTTACTTTAGATCCTCCGCCGGACTGACCCATAATGGTTACATTATTTGGATCTCCGCCGAAATTGGCAATATTATTTTTAACCCACTCCAGAGCCAAAATCATATCCAGATTGCCCACATTACCCGAGGCAAGGTGGCCACCGGCAGCAGCAAGATGAGAATAACCCAATGGACCTAAACGGTGATTGAGCGAGCAAAATACCATATTTCCCAATCGGGCAATATTTTCGCCATGGTAGCCATCTTGCTCAATAGCGTTTCCGTTTGTAAAACCACCTCCATGCAGCCAAACTAAAACCGGACGTTTTTGCTTGTCTATGGCCGGGGTCCATACATTAACCCGAAGGCAATCCTCCGAAACATCGTCGTAATTCCAATGGTCTACAAAAGAGGCGTAGGTATTGGCATATCTTTTCTCCATTATCTGAGGAGCGGTATTTCCCCACCAAAGTGCAGGCCTTATTTCTGTCCACTTTTCGGGTTTTAATGGTGGCATAAACCGGTTTTTGCCCGAGGTATCTGCACCATAAGGAATCCCGAGAAATGTATGAATATCACGAAGGATAAAGCCCCTAACTTTACCATGTTCTGTATTGACAATGGCAATATTATCACCCACAAACAGGATTTGATCGTCGGCCTGGTCCTGCGTGGTACCAGATGGCAATACTTCGTTTGCCAGAGCTTGACCGGAAACACCTAAACCGGCTAAACCAAAACCGAGGGATTGAATAAAATTTCTTCTGTTTGAATTCATTTTTTACTGAAATAAGGTTGAATTAATATTTTTTACTAAAATAGTTATAAATGTGTGACGAATTCTTTTTAATCTGCGATATGGCAAATCAATACGTCGAATGGGTCGAAATGTTCGACAAATATTTTTTATTAAAATTTTATAGGCAGGAAAAGAAAACCATTATAATATGAAGAATAACGGAATTGTATATTTTTATAAAATTTCCCGATTGAAAAGTATATTTGATGAAAGCTTCTATGAATAAATTCCTCTTTTTTTTACTAATAATTGCGATTGCCTGTAGTCCAAAGTCTGACTTAACAGAAACCTACCGCCCTCAAGTCCATTACACCCCGGCCAAAAATTGGGTCAATGACCCCAATGGACTGGTTTATCTGGATGGCGAATATCATTTGTTTTATCAGTATAATCCCGAAGGAAACGTATGGGGACACATGAGCTGGGGCCATGCGGTAAGTACTGATTTGCAAAATTGGGAAGAACTGCAAGTCGCACTACCAGAAATTATAAACAGCGATGGAACAATAGAAGGAATTTTTTCAGGGAGTGCTGTTGTGGATAGTTTGAATACTTCTGGTTTTTTTGAGCCTGGTTTTAAAAATGGCCTCTTGGCGATATATACAGCAAATGTTACGAAAGGCGAAGAACAGATTGGTCAGAATCAAGGCATTGCTTATAGCTCAGATAAAGGCCACACTTGGACTTACTACGATCAAAATCCGGTACTTGATATCGGTCTGAAAGATTTTCGGGATCCAAATGTTTTTCGTTATAAGGGTAAATGGAAAATGGTGGTATCGGTTCCGCTTGAATTTAAAGTTCAGATATACGAATCGGATAATTTGAAAAGTTGGAGCTTACTAAGCGAATTCGGAAAAATGGGCGATACAGCCAAGATTTGGGAATGCCCTTCACTTTTCCCTGTACCCGTAGAAAATAGTACGGATCAAAAATGGGTAATGATGGTTTCCAGTGCTGGCGAAGATATCCGTTTCACTGGCATGCAGTATTTTGTAGGAGATTTTGATGGAAAAACTTTTACAGCTGATAAACAGGAGGGTGTAAAAAGGATAGATTACGGTAAAGATTTTTATGCCGCAATTCCTTTCAATAATTTGCCGCAAAGTAAAAAAAATCCTGTAATTATGGGCTGGATCAATGATTGGGAATATGCCCGTGATATCCCAACTGTTGATTTCAGAGGTTCTTTTTCTTTTCCAAGAAAGCTTTCACTTATCAAAAACGGCGACGATTTTCAGTTAAACCAAGTACCCGTGGTTTCCTCATCCATACCATTGAAAAGTGAGAAACTTCAGATTTCAGATTTGAAGAAAGCCCTTGAATGGGATATGGCAGACAATACTTACCACCTGAATCTGGAAATAGATCTGGCTGGTTCAAATGGCTTTCAGGTAGCATTATTAAAACATGAAAAGAATGAAACCGTTATTACTTATACCGTAAATGACCAAATCCTGAGTTTGGATCGTACCCAAAGTGGCCGGGTGGATTTTAATGAAAAATTTCCTTCTATCGAAAAGATGAAGGTGATACCTGTAGCCGGAAAAATTTTACTTGATATTTATTTAGACCAGCATATAATTGAATTGTATGCCAATGGTGGCCAGAAAGTATTAACCGACATGGTATTTCCTACGAGCCAAAAAGGTAAGGTGATCATTAGTTTTTTAGAAACTAATTGATTTAAAATTGGTAATTTAAGGCTTTAAATACCTGAAAATGAATTACCATAAAAAGATATTTCGACCTGTAGAAAACACCGATAACGGAGAAACCAGCTCCGAAACGGTGTTTTTTTATGAACAAATAGGTGATATTGTTCGCGGAACTTATCAGGGTGGCGAAATAGTATCAGGACAACTACTTGCCAGAATACTTTCTGACGCATCACTGGATATGAGGTATCAACAGATAAATAAAACGGGTGAAATCAGAACCGGAATATGTCATTCCATACCCGAAATATTATCCGATGGCCGGATCCGGCTTTATGAATCCTGGCAATGGACTTCCGGAGATTTTTCTAAAGGTAATTCAATAATAGAGGAGCAAAACCCCTAAAAACTACTATTTATTACAAAATGCTACAAAAATAAATTACTTCATAACATTTAAAAATATGTCCTCAACGTAGCTGTGGCTACGTTGAGGTAAATTTTGATTTTTTTTTGTCCTTTGCTTTATCGCAATTTTTCATGGCAAAACTAGGTTTAAGAAGTCCCCATAGGCTTATCACTACTGGAAATTAATTTATGGCTAACTTTACGCAATAAGAAACTCAACAAATTGAATATACTCCTTTGTCCTGATAAATTTAAAGGCACGCTTACTGCGGCACAGGTATGCGACGCAATCGCTGAAGGCCTTCTGATGCAAAAGCCGGATTTAGAGATCATAAAATTACCTATGGCGGATGGGGGTGAGGGCTCCATTGATGCCATTCAATCGGCTATCGGCGGTGAATTGATTCCCATGTTTGTAAAAGACCCCTTGTTTCGGAATGCCACGGCTTCTTACTTGCGGGAAGGCAATAAAGCCTACATTGAAATGGCGGCTGCCTCCGGTTTACAACTGGTAAAACCGGGACAAAGAAATCCCGAATATACCACCACTTACGGTACCGGCCAGCTGATAAAGCATGCCTGGAAAAACGGCTGCAAAGAAATTTACCTTTTTGTGGGTGGCAGTGCCACCAATGACGGTGGTATGGGAATGGCAACTGCTTTTGGATATAATTTTACCGATAATCAAGGTCACGAATTACCACCTATCGGACTCAGTCTGGCTGAGATTCAGGCTATTTCTGCCCCGGAAATTTTACCTGATTTTGAACTTTTTGTGGTTTGTGATGTGAATAACACCCTGTACGGGCCCAATGGTGCGGCACATGTTTTCGGGGAGCAAAAAGGTGCGGATGAAGCCATGAAAATAAGATTGGATGAGGGTTTGGAAAACTTATCGGAAAGAATAAAATCGGATTTAGGTAAAGATGTATCTCAGGTTCCTGGTGGAGGTGCTGCCGGTGGAATTGCTGCCGGAGCTATGGCATTTTTAAATGCAAAAATTCTGCCCGGGGCGGCTACCATTATGGAAATTGTAAATTTCAGAGCAAAACTCAAAGATGCAGATTTGATCATCACGGGAGAAGGTAAGGTAGACACGCAGACACTTTCCGGAAAATTGATTTCGGGAATTGCTCAGGCAACCAAGGAATATAAAAAGGATCTATGGATAATTTGCGGTAAAAATGAGTTGTCGGTGATGGATCACAAAAAATTAAACGTAGCTAAGCTTTACGACCTAAGTGAGATTTCTGGTCATGAATATGCATTGTCGCATGCCGCTTCATGTATGCATGATCTGGGCCAAAGTTTAAATCTTGCATTTTGATTTAACTAAATTTTATAAATGGTATGAAACTTAAGTATCTGTTCTTCTACCTATTACTCATTTTCACATTATCCTGCAGCTCCACTAAATGGATTATTTCTTCGCCTTTAAATATTATTCAAAATGAAGGCAAAAACCTTCATGCCGCTCTGGCTTTTCGCCAAAATGAACTTGGTAATAAAGTATACTTCTGGTTAAATTCGGATAGATTTGGAAATGTTTCGGAAGGGTCACCCATTTCTTCAGCATATTCCAGCTTAGAACAGGCTCTGACTGATATTCCTTCGGGATGGGAGTTTCTTTCCAAATCGGATTATAAACATTTAGAAGGAAATGTGTTTGATCAAAAACTTGACGATTACCTCGCAATTATCCAACAAAAAGAGCATCCTATTGGGAAAAATATTATTCGCTGGGATTTATTTCCAACCTTAAAGGAAAAGAAGTCTAAAATATATGTCGGGTACGGTGACGCCTGGGTTTTTACACACGACCGAGATGGAAACAAGTTTCAGGAAAGCCCCGAACTTGCTCATGGCTGGAATTCTATGCACAACTACTGGATTTATCCCAAACAGGGTGACATTGATACCCGCTACTACTGGAATACTTATCCTGATCGGAAGCAAATCCTGAAAGGAGATTATTCTTATTCAGGTGGTTTTAGCTGGGGAAAGTATTTTGCCAATAGATCTAATGATTACATTGTGGGCTGTTCCATGTTTGATAATGAAAATGAACTAACTCAACTTTACGATTGGAAAAAAGGAGTGATCGCCGGTACTATTCAATATGGCTTATATAATACCCCAAATTTTATTTTTCTGGATTATTCAGATCAGATTATACCTTATTTTGCCCGATTTTCAAATTATTATTATAATGGCAACAATGTTTTTGATAGCCACATGGCCAATTTTCCTTTTTTCGATAAAAAGCTTATATCCAAATACAACACAATCGATTTAAACAAACATCCATTTAATCAATCATTTTTAGAATCGATCGGCTCTAAGCATTTTTACAAAAAAGTGAGTGGTTATTTTTCCGCTTCTTTGCCAGAGAATAATATGTATCAATTAAATTCGGATGGACATCCGAAAATTGATAAGTATGGAGATAGGGTAATTGAGAACAAGGATTTTGAGGAATTGATTCGGGGAGAAAAAGTGACTTTTCGGACTGTTGGCGATCGAGATGAATTTGGCAATTTGCGATTATATTATGAAAACGGTTTTCCTGCAGGGTATTATAAAAATGGCGTGCCGGTAAAAGATCAAAAGGGATATTTTTGGACCAAACATGAAGCATATTGGGGATCTGGGAGTATGTTTGGCATGTTTGCAGAGTACGTTTATTCACAGCAGGCTATCTATAAACTAATATATAAAACACCCGATATTTCGAAGGTCTGTGGGGATATTGCCATTACGGGTGCACCATTTATTAGGGTTGAGACGGAAACAGCGGAATGGGGAAGCAGCGGGTATTCAGCCAGACCTATTTCTGCCTATCAGATTGATAGCCATTTTAGTCATGCACTTAATATTTATGAAAATATTTTTCTATGGTCGGGTTTTGGAAGCAGAAAGGGGAATGATCCTGCGAATTCAGGAGGTATAGATAATGTAAAGCAGGGCCAGGCTTATCCCAATAGCATAGCCTTGCCACTTACATTTGAAAAGCATGATTTATCCCAAATTGAAAATTATACGGCTGGTATTTATTTTATCGAACGCCTGAATGAACTTTATGGATTTTTTAATAATAAAGATGTTCGTTTGGTTTTTACCGAACCCTCTGATATTCAGGATGGGGAAATTCTGGCTACGGGTAGATTAAATTCATCCAACGGAATGACTTATCTGGTATTAGATGAACCTAGAACAATGCCGGGAGAGATTTTGGAAGTTATGATAGGTAACAAAAAGAATTCTACTACTTGTATGGTCAATGTAGAGCATCGGCGGGTTTCACATTGTCTTTGTGATTTTAAGGAGCCTGATTTAAGCTCAGAAGATGTTTGGATTCGCTATGTGCCGTTGAAACAAAAGGATATGGGAACAAATAAACCTTTTAAACTAAGTGGGAATTTGACTAAACATGAAGTTTTATGAGCTTATTAGATGCTATTTTTTATTGAATAGTATGCATAAATTCAAACTGGTCGTAAAGCGGGAAAATTAAAGTTGACTTTGAATAATACTTTCCATCAGCTGCTTTTTTGATTGGTATTCCTGCAGCAATTTGAGCTGGTTTAGAGTGCGGTTGAGGTTCTGATTCTCGTATTGTGTAGCGTAATATTGATCATTATTGAGGTAATCGGTCAGGAAACGTAGACCTTGCATATAGATCATAAATTCTCCCGCGTAGAAAATGTACTTTTTCTCGGTCGCAGTAAGTACATTTTTCATTTCGGAGAGGTATCCTGTTACCACTGCTACAAAATAATCCATTCTTACGATTACTTCGTCAAATTGGGTACTCTCCTCGTTTACCGGAGAAAGATAGGTTCGCATCATATCACCCAGGTCAGATATGAAGTATCCGGGCATGACAGTGTCCAGGTCACAAAGGCAGACGCTTTTATGGGTTTGTTTATCGAATAATACGTTGTTGATTTTGGTGTCATGGTGCTGCACACGCAGGGGAAAGTCTGGGTTGACTGTAATCTCTTCATAAGTAGTAATTAGATGATTGAATTGTATAAATTTATTAATTATTTCTGAACATGCCTCAATCCTTTTTTGATTTCCTATTATACGGCTTTCTTCGAATTGTAGATAACGAAAACTCAGGTCGTGAAAGTGCGGAATACTTACCATAAGGTTCTTTATGTCTATCCCGTTTAATTTTGCAGAAAAAGCTCCTACAGCTTTTGCCGCCTCATAGGCTTGTTGGTTGCTTTCGGTTTGATCTACAGTGAAAGAATTTGTGATAAAAGGAAGTAAACGCCAGGTGGATTGATTTTTTCCATATGCATAATGCTCTTTATTTAAAGTCAGTAAGGGGTTTATAAAGATATAATCCGGGTGTTTTTTAGAAAGAAAATCAAAACAAGCTGAGATATTTTGAGCAATAATTTCCGGGTTCTTAAAAATAGTGGTATTTATTTTTTGCAGAATATAATTTTTGTCTGAATTAATCAGGAAGGTCTCATTGATGAGTCCACTGCCAAATGGGGCTATTTTGATTTTATTTATTTCTAAGCCAAAAGCTGAAACAATGCTGCTTAATTCCAATTAGTGTTGAATTTTAGTTCACATTTTAGAAAATATAGTACTCTTCAAAGAAAAAATATTGCTTTTTTGTTTGAATTGTGGAGTAAAGTTCGTAATTTTTTTTCGATATGTGATTTGCTTGTGATAAAAATAGCTCTGCATAACTACCGGCATTTTGTTCTATTTTTTTAATTATAAATATTACAACTATGCAAACACGTATCCTATTTCTGACTTTACTGGCCGGTAGCCAATTTTTGTGTCAATCCTGCACGCTTTCCAGCCAGTCTAAACTGGATGAAGAACAAGAAAAAATAGCCATTATGAAAGTAATTGAAGATGAAACAGAATGTTTTTTCCGAAGAGATTACGATTGCTGGCAGAATCAGTTTACTCATACCGATTATTCCTATCAGGCCTGGAGTAATAGCGATGGCACTTTTGATGCTTCGGTAGGCTGGCCGGCCATTGAGAAAAACCTGGGTAAATATATCAAAGAAAACCCGGCGGAACCCGAGGAGGCGGGCTCCAGTCATCCGGTAGTTAAAAGGAAAAACATAAAAGTTAAATTTTATGGAAATGAAGCGGCTCACTTAACTTGGGATCAATTCAACAGTGATCGAAATCAGAACTATTATCTTCAATCAAAAGAAGTTAGGCTTATGGAAAAGCAGGATGGTCAGTGGAAAATAGTAAATGTTTCTGCTTTCTGGAATTACAAAAATAAAATCCCTCTTGCAGATATTTGACGGATACTACATTAGTTTTTAATAGTCCAAAGCCTCGGGCATAATTGATTTGTTCGAGGCATTTTTTATCCTAATATATACCTATTTCACTAAGGCAGATACGAACCGGTGCAGTAATTGAAATACGAATATTTTTCACATCCGGAAGGTTCTTAATTTGTATTATGCGTTTATTCCCTATACTATTTATTATATCAATTTTTTGCCATCCTTCGCTAGTTTTAGCCTCAATTATGACCTTTTCAACCCTTTGGCCGAGGGGTATAAATTCCCTGAGTTGTATAAAATTTATTTTTTGTGCAGTCGGAAATTTTAAATAAAAAATAGCACTGGAAATTTCCTCTTGCGAAGCCCAATAGCTCATTAAATTTTCATCTGTGAGTGCTTTTGTTTGATAGCCTGGTTCGGTGCCTTTTACTTTTATTTTCGCTTTTTTAATAAGATTGTTTGAAAAAGCTTCATTTAATTTTTCACCAAAAGTTTTCAGAATTTGAACATCGTTTTTATGTAATTGACCTTCAGTTGTAGGTGATAAACCCAAATCGAGGCAGGCTCCGCGACCCACACTTTTCAGATATAAATCGAATAAATAATCAGCATTTTTTTCTTTTCCATCGTCTTCCGGATGGTAAAACCAGCCTGGTCGCAGCGGAACATCACATTCAGCCGGAATCCAGTATTTACC
>JAHEBN010000011.1 GCA_024645245.1 Jiulongibacter sp.
AAGTAACCTGAAAAATAGAGGATTTATTAATTCCAATATACTTATTCTATTCTTGGAAATATGGGAGAAGGAGCATATAGAAGCTACTTTTAATTGAAGTTCTATTTTAATGAAAATGCCATCAAAGACTGATTATTACGTGCAAGTATTAAGTTATTATTAATTACGGCTGCGTCCCGGAACTCACCTTTTAAACCCAAATTCTCTGAGTTGAATTTTCTTTCACCTTTACTTAAAAGTATTAAACCTTTAGATGCAGCATTTCTGCCCAACTGAGGTTTCAGTCCATAAAAATTGCCAGCCAGGAAAATATCTTTTTTGCCATCTTTATTGAAGTCGAAAATAGAAATGGCAAACACGGGGGCCAATTGTGTTTCCAGGGGTAGTTTTTCAAGAGTGAAATTATTTCCCTCATTCCAAAGTATGGAGCTGCCTAGTGTTTCGCAGGATAAATTTTTGACTTTTGAATTATCCAAATTTGGGAAAAGATCTTCGTATTTCATTTTGGCAAATTCACTGTATTTTACCTTTTCTTTTTTCAGTAAAGGAATTTGGGAAGTAAGTTCAACACGACTCGCCCATGGATATAAACCGGGGTTATCCGGTGTTTTCCAGTTTATGATAAACTCACTTTTGCCGTTTCCATCAAAATCAGCCACTTTCATATTAACAGGTAACTCAGCGGAGGTCTTAAACTTGGTGTTTTCGCCCCAATTTCCCAGAACAAAATCCAGATCGCCGTCATTATCTAAATCACTGGCTTCTACTCGTGTCCACCAACCTGAGGAGTTAGGTACAAGTTCGGGCTCTTTAAGTGCATTTCCCTGATTGTTTTTTAACAAATTAACAGGCATCCAATCACCCACCAGCACCAAATCATCCCAGCCATCTTTGTCATAATCTGCCCAGGCGGCATCTGTTACCATTCCCAAACTTGAAAAATAGGCCGGACTTACATCCTGCCACTGCCCACCGTTATTTTTTATAAGATAACTTTTAGGACTTAATCCATAACTGCCCACCACACAGCGTGCTCCAAGAAAAATGTCGGGGTAGCCGTTTTTGTCGAAATCATTTACTTCTAAAGTAGAAAAATTGCCGACAACAGGAGGTATTCTTGAGGGGTCCACTGCAAAATTGCCCGATCCATCGTTCAGGTATAAACGTACAATGAAATTAATGGGATCGGCTGGTTCGTTTCCACCTGCACCAATTAGGAGGTCCAGATCACCATCACCCTCGAAATCGAGAAATGAACCACACGTACTTTCAAAGGCTTTATCTTTTTCAAATACCGCTGAATTACTGGAAATAAATGAACCATTTTTTGTTTGGAGGAATAATTTATCGGCGTCGTTTCTGGCTCCGAGCATTATAAAATCTTCTAATCCGTCTTTATTAACATCGCCTTTAATAAGTCTTGGACTATCAGTTGAAAGCATGCGATTGAGAAGGATTTCCTGATTGAAATCGTTGAAATCGTTTTCGGCATGTGAGATATTTTCGCTGAATAATTTACTGCTTATATCTACGAAAGGGTAGTTCTTTTTTGCTGGATAAGTATATGGAATTTTGGCGTTTATTTCATCCAGAACTAAAATCTGATTGGCATTTACATTCGTCACTTCTTCAGAAAGACCTCCTGGCCAAATGATAGTGAGTTTGTCGATGGTTGTATTTTCGCCCAAACCAAAATTCAAAACAGGCTCAATACTACTTTGAAACCCCCGGTTTGTATAATTTTCCTTTACCCATATCTGATCTTCTTTTTGCAAAATTACCTTAGAACCAATTCCAAACGGGTTTTTATCTTTTCCCTTGAAACGTATTTTTAAATAATTTCCGGTTTTGTTTTCAGAACTTTTATTTTGGTAAACAAAGGCCGTTTCGTTCATGTTATTTATCACCAAATCCAGATCACCGTCGTCATCCAGATCAGCATAAGCAGAGCCATTGCTGAATGATTTTTGCCCCAAACCCAATAAATCTGACTGATCTTCAAATTGCAGTTTATTTTTAGAAACGAAAGCATAATTGTGGATGGGAGTCGAAGGCATGGATTTGGTAAATTCCCTCAGATCGAAGTTTTTGTCTTTTTGATTTCGGGTTGCCCCGCTTTCTTCCATAAATTCTCGGAAATCGCCGTCTAAAATGTCTTTCCCAATACCGTTTGAAACAAAAATGTCATTTTTTCCATCATTCTGAAAATCGAAAATAAGTGAACCCCAACTCCAGTCTGTGGCACTTATTCCAGCTAAATTGGCTATTTCCTGAAAATAGCCATTGCCATCATTCAATTGCAGGCAGTTTTGCGTAAACTGATAGTGATAATTAGCACGGTATTTTAAATCTTCGATGTGATAGGGCTCAAAAATCATCATGCTTTGAATGCGGGATTGCTCGGCTGCAAGCATATCTGTGGTGAAAATTTCTGGCGACCCGTCGCCGTTTATGTCGGCAATATCAGCACCCATGCTTGAGGTGCTAATGTAATCGGTGCGATTGGTTAAATCTTCTGAAAATGTACCATTTCCTTTATTAATGTATAAATAATCCCGTTCCCAAAAGTCATTGGAAATGTATAAATCGGGCAATCCATCCGAATTAATATCAGCAGTAGAAACACCCAAACCAAAACCAATTGCTGAGCTGTAAATGCCTGCTTGTGTTGTCACGTCCGTGAATATTCCGTTGTCGTTTCGCATTAATTTATCGCCGCCCAACAGATCAGGAGTATCTCGCATACTTCGGTATAATTCTATTTTTCCCGGTTCTTTGAAGCTATTATTTAATAAGTAGCAGTCCAGATCACCATCCAGGTCAAAATCAAAAAAAGCGGCGTGAGTTCCGTAGCCTTCGTTGTTGAGGTTAAATTCTTTTGCTTTTTCAGTAAAAGTACCGTTCCCGTTATTGATAAAAAGCTCGTTTTCTTTTGCGGAGTTATCAAAATCGCCTGAATTACAAACATAAATATCCAGAAAACCATCGCCATTCACATCTGCCATACTTACCCCGGTACTCCATGCTTTGGTACCTGCCACACCTGCTTTATCGGTAATGTCTTCGAATTTCAGGTTGCCTTTGTTTAGGTAAAGTTTGTTCTTTTTCTGATTTGCCGTAAAATAAATGTCTGGTAATCCGTCATTATTAATATCTCCGATTGCCACACCCCCACCATTGAAAAAGTTGCGGTAAGTGAGCATATTAAATTCCTTGGATTCTTTTACCTGATTGTTAAAATCGATACCGGTTTCCGAAGTATCTAATAACTGAAATAAGGTATTCTTCTCCTCTGTTTTTTTTGAACACGAAACCAAAAAAGTAAATAGGAATAATAAGAGGAAGAGGCGGACTAAAAACATGGTTTAAAAATGGTAATTATTATCAAAAATAAGTAAAATGCTCTTTATTTCAGTCATTTTTATGGAAATGGAAATGTTTTTCTTTGCTATTGATAAAATGTATGATTGTTCTTTAAAATGGCTTTTTATGTTCACTTTTTTTTCCTAATTTTCTTGAATTGAATTGCGAAGAATTAAGCGGAGAAAATTTAACTTTTAATCCCAAAAAACACCTGCCTATTATGAGAAATTTACTTAATGTTTTTATTCCATTTTTGTTGCTGCTTTCCTGCAGATCAGAGCAAAAACCAAATGTGGTTTATATTCTGGCTGATGATTTAGGTATTGGCGATGTTTCGGCCTACAACGAAAAGGGAAAAATTGCTACTCCAAATATTGATGAATTAGCCGCTGGAGGCATGATGTTCAGTGATGCTCATTCGGGTTCGGCAGTTTGTACACCTACCCGTTATGGAATAATGACAGGAAGGTACAGCTGGCGGGGAACCTTAAAAAAAGGGGTAACCTGGAGTTATGATTCGAGTATTGTGGAGGATGGAAGACTGACTGTGGGGAATTTGATGAAGCAAGCTGGCTATCAGACTGCTTGCATTGGTAAATGGCACCTGGGCCTGAATTGGGCTGATAGTACCGGAAAATGGCCGGTTGATTTTGACAAAAAAGTCAAAAGGAACCCCACTGATCTTGGCTTTGATTATTCCTTTGTAATTCCCGCTTCCTTAGATATTCCTCCATATGTATTTGTGGAAAATGACCAACTTACTGCCCAGCCGGATAGGGAAACAGAAAGCAAAACCGAGTACGGTTGGTGGAGAAATGGGCCTACAGGGGCTGATTTCGAACATAAAAATGTATTGCAAACTTTCGCCGATAAAGCGGTAAGTTTTATTAATTCCAATAAATCAAAACCCTTTTTCTTGTATTTGCCACTTGCGGCACCGCATACGCCAATCTTACCAGACGAAAATCATCTGGGTAAAAGCGGACTAAATGAATACGGGGATTTTGTTACGATGGTTGATGATGTGGTGGGGCAGGTAATAAAATCACTAAAAGACAATGGACTGGACGAAAACACCCTGGTAATTTTCACTTCAGATAATGGCTGTGCACCCTATGCCGGTACCGAATTAATGGAAAGGGCCGGGCATTTTTCCAGTTTAAATTACCGTGGATATAAGGCCGATATTTATGAAGGCGGTCATCGGATACCTTTTATTGCTAAGTGGAATGATCATATTGCAGCGGGTAGCAAAGCAAATAATACCACTTGCCTTACCGATCTGATGGCTACTTTGGCTGATCTGATGGAAATTGATTTACCAGAAAATGCTGCAGAAGATAGCTTTAGTTTATTACCTGTTTTTTGGCAAAATGGGAACGAATTCAAGCGAAATTATACTGTAAACCATTCAATAAATGGCACTTTTGCCATTCGGAAAGAGAACTGGAAGTTAATTTTAGCTCCCGACTCAGGTGGTTGGTCTGCTCCGAAACCCGGTGAAGCACCTGAGGGCTCGCCCATATTTCAATTGTATGATCTGGCAAAAGATCCCGCGGAACAAAATAATCTAATGAATGATTTTCCGGAAAAGGTGGAAGAATTAAAATCGTTATTAAAAGAATCGATTCTAAAAGGCAGAAGTACGCCAGGTAAGGCTCAGGCTTATAGTCGAATAGAAAAATGGCCAGGTCTTGATTGGATGGAAAATGAATAAAATACTTATCTCCTTTTGTTGTTTTCTGAGCTTAAATTCCTTTGCACAGGATTCCTGGAGTGCGGTTTTACCTACTATTGGCTCGTTTTCATCACCCAGGCTTACTGATTTAAATAAAGACGGAGTTAAAGATGTGGTGCTGGGAGGAGGCAGGCTTGAATTTCAGTCCTGCGATACGGCCATGTTTGCCCTCGATGGAAAAGATGGACACTTGCTGTGGAAAGTCTCCGGCTCCGACCAGATTTTTGGCTCTGCCGCCTTTTTGGATATTGATAAAGATGGTGTAGACGATGTTTTCCTGAATGGCAGGTCTTCTGAGTTAAAAGCCATTTCGGGACAAACAGGCAAAGTAATATGGAAATTTGATACCCTTCAGTACATTCCTAATCACATAAAAAGATGGTTTAATTTTTACAGTCCGCAGTTTGTTCACGATATAGACGGTGACGGACTTAGAGATATCCTCATAGCGAATGGGGGGGATATTTGGGTAGAAGCATTTGATCCGAAGCGGGCTTCTGGAAGGTTGGTTCTGATTTCTTCCGCCAGCGGTAAACTATTGGGTGGTGCTCCAATGCCTGATGATAAGGAAATTTATATGTCTGCTGTGGTGGATTTTAATGAAAAAGAGCCTTTAAATTCTAAAATAATTTTTGGAACTGGTGGCGAAACTATCGATGGGAATTTATTTGTTGGTGATTTGGGAATGGTGCTGAAAGGGGATTTAAAGGATGCAAAAAAGCTTGCTAATGGGCAAGGGAAAGGTTTTATAGGGCCGCCGGTATGGGTAGATGTCAATCAGGATGGTAAACGAGATATTGTAACGAACTCCGTTAATGGGCGGATTCTGGCATTTGATGGAGAAAGCTACGAATTGATCTGGCAAAATAAACTGGAAAATACGGAAGCCTACGGTTCACTGGCAGTAGGTAATTTTAATAACGATGATGTACCCGATTTTTTTGTTTCTTTCGCTCAGGGTGTTTGGCCGGATTTATCCTGGAATCGCCAGGCGATGATAAACGGTAAAGATGGCGAAATACTGTATATGGATTCATTGGGTTATTACCAGATGTCTAGTGCGATTGCGGCCGATATCACCGGTGATGGAATAGATGAGGCTTTCTTAAGTGTAGATTATCAGGTATTTGACTCCCTTATGCGAAAAGAGTTTTTTAGTGTTTTATACGCAATTGATTTTACCAATCGCGAATCTTTCCCAGTATTTGATGGGCTACCTGGTCACAATGTGTCGTCTACTCCCTGGATCGGTGACATAGACAATGATGGAATGTTTGACATCGTATTTTGCCACGGAACGAATGCCTATCAAACTTATACCTTTGACGGTTTACGGGTAAATTGCCTGAAAACAACCGTACCTATAGGCAAGCCTGTCAAGTGGGGCTCTTATATGGGAAGTTTCAACGATGGGGTTTTTCGATAAATAACTTATTTCTTAAATATGCCATCACCGTTGCTCCCCATATAAGCACCCCATAATACCGGTCTTTTGATTTTAATATGTGTTGAAATCCGGCGGATTTCCATGCCCATAAAGGCGAGTAAATTGGAATTGGGACTGTAATATTTGCAATAAACAATATCCAGATAATTGTCTTTATCTAAATCTCCGATCCAGGGTGTGCTGAAAATATTTTTAAATTTGGCTTGCTCGTCAATGTTTTGAATCTCCCCGGATTTAAAATCTATGGCGATTAGTTTATTGCTGATATCCAGTTTGGCTTCGGAAGTAAATCCTTGTTCGCAATCGTAATTATTAATACTTATGATGGCCTCATCAATTCCGTCATTATTTAAGTCATATACAACGGGCGAAGAAAAACCGGTACAGCCTAAAGAATTCTGATAGGCAATTTCGCCTGTTTTGCCATCAATCATTACCTGTATCGAGCCTTTACTTTCGGGCCAGATACCTTTGCTTACAAAAGTGAAGAAATCGGGAGTTTCGTCTCCTGTAAATTGTCCTACGGCAAAAGCATTGCTGCATTCTGTAAAATCGATTCTTTTTTGCCAGATAGGCTCAAAATTTTTTCCATCAATTGCAAAAATACTGCTGCCATGCGAAATAGCTACTATATCCAGATTGCCATCGCCATTAATATCTGCCAATGATGGTGGAGCTATAAAGCCATGACCTGTTTCTCTTGCAATAATTTTTGCATTAGAAAGTTTCCGATTTTTTAAATTATCGAATTCGGTGATATACAAGTTGCCGCCAATAGTTTCACCTCCGGTACCAAATATTAACCATTCTTTTCCATCAGCTTGCCTGAAAAACAAAGGAGGCATATAAGATTCTTTCCTATCAGGCATTATATCAGAAAAAAGTATATTACCGTTTAGAGGATCGATAATCATCAAAACCCCCGGCAGGCGATCATTCATTGTACCTGGTGCAGCTTTGGAATTTCCACCGTTTTGCACCAATAATTCGGCAATTCCGTCGCCATTCTGATCGGGTATTTTTACGGTATTCTGGAAATTGTATCTGGCATTTTTCAGAATGGAATCGGACTCGTATTTGAATTTGTATTCCCAGATTTTTTCACCTGTTTTACCATTTAGACCCATAAATTGATTGGATCGGCCGCCAATAAAAATATCTTCTGTTCCATCCTTATTTACATCAATAAAAGTGGCGGATCCATAAATCTGATCTATTCCTTTTTGGTTCCAGATTATTTCACCCGTTTTTCCATCAAATGCTAATATGGAATAATCACTTTGTTGGTATTCGTTTAAACCGCCACCCATCACAATGTCCAAAATTCCATCACCATTTAATTCCGCAGTCCTCGGTGAAGATTGAGAGCCGATTTGAGGAAGCGATTGTTTCCAGGCCAACTCAGTCTTTTTGGATTTGCAGGAAAAAAGTTGAGTTAAAACCAGCAAGATTATCGCAAAACGGCATGGAATCATTTTATCGTTTTTAATTTTTTATGATATTTTAATTTTCTTCCCAAAATACTTCAAACATGGCATAAAAACTTTATTTAGGTAAAAATCTCCGCTTTTTTTCTTTTAACGGATAACCATTTCTAGGATTTACTTGTTAATAAAATTTGAATAGGTGATTAATTTTATCTTAATTAGAACAATTTTATCCTTATTAATTTCTTTGGTTTTTGAAAATTAAATTGATAAGTATCTAATTATCAGTTGGTAATGATTTGAATAATAGATTTAACAAGAAGCTTATAAAGTTATTTATTAAATATATTTAATAATGATACGATAAAAAGTAAATTTTCTTCACTATCTAAAAGTGTCAAGCCAAATTTGTATTTTGAAGAAATCATCAATAAACAATAACAAGCCGTACTTTCGAAGAAATGAGGTTTAAATTTTTTTTACAAATTTCAGGTCTTTTAATGAAATCGTTTGTCAGAATTGTAATTATTTTAATTTGCATTTTGACATGGTCAGATTCCTATTGTCAGCAATATGGGTTGGGTTTTTATGGAAACGAAGTGGTAAGTGACCATCGTACTTCACTTATTTTGGGTAATAGTGAAAAAATTTGTCCGAAAGAATCCTATACGCTTTCTTTTCAACTAAAGTTCCGACCAAATGTAGCCGGGGATTTTGGTTATGTTTTTCGAATGATTGATAGCCAAAAAAATAACTTCGATTTAGTTTATAACGGGCAATTTCAATTCATATATAAAGATCAAAAGTTGGAACTTGATTTTGCTATAGATTCTGCTAAGTTGAGAAATCAATGGAATGATTTTAAAATACATTTCGATGAGGATATTTGGGTAGAGATTAATGGCAAAGCAGTTAAAAAATCAAAGTCTGGTTTGCCAAATAAATTTACTTGTTTTAAAATATATTTTGGAGCCTGTGATTTTAAAAGTTTAGAAACTAAAGATGTGTTACCGGTAAATATTAAGGACATACGCATTAGCGTGGGTAACACTCTTTTGCATGCGTGGGATTTAAGGGTTTTAAAAGGTAATCTAGTAAAAGATCAAATTACTGGCAATACTGATTTTGCGGTAAATCCCAATTGGATTTATAATGACTATTATTCCTGGCGATTGATAAATGAATTTAATAGTAAAGGTGCGGTAGGTGTTACAAGCGACGAGATGGCACAGAATCTTATTTTTACAGGAAGTCCAAAATCTTTTAATTATGAGGTGAAATCCGGTGTTTTTAATGAAAGACCTACCGAAAATATCAATCTTGTATTAGGTGATATGTCATTACATTTAAAATCTAGTGAAAATTCAGGCATAATGCGTTTGAATGAAAAACAGGTTTTTATTCTCGATAAAACAAATCCCGTTGTTCCCAATACTGATAAGGTCACGGAATATTGGCAACATAATCTTTACGTATATCCTATGGATACTGCCGTTGTTGGTATTGCGGGCTATGGTATGTACAAATACAAAAACAGTTTTCAGAAATATAGTTTTATTACTCAAAAATGGTCGGATATAAAGTTTACTGGTGATATACCAGACCCCAGATATCTCGCAGGATTTGGATCGGTTGCTAATCGCACCAAGTCTTACTTAATAGGTGGTTATGGCTCATCTACAGGTGATCAATTACTCAAGCCGGGTAATTATTACGATATGTTTGAAATCGATTGGATTGAAAATAAAATAGTACGAAAGTATGAATTACCATTATCTGATTCGCCATATGTATTTGCCAAAGATTTGATAATAAACCCCAAAAATGAAACCTTTTATGGATTTACTTTTAATCAAATCAATTTTAATTCAAGTTTGCAGCTTATTCAAGGTTCATTAAATAAGCCTGAATTCGAGAAATTTGCATTGCCTATACCTTTCAATTTTCAAGACACGCGTACAGAAGTCCGTTTATTTTATAATGATATTCAGAAGGAGTTACTTTGTGTTATTTTGGAATTTAATCAGGATAATAACAGCACAGATGTTAAAATATATTCTTTGCTGACTCCACCCAATAAGTTGCTTGCCGAAAATACTAATGGTGAAAAAATAACAGATAAAAAGTGGTCTATTCTTATACTTATACCCGTGTTAATCCTTCTTTTCTGGTATTTAAGAAAAAGGAAATTACAGGTAAAACCGCTAACAACCTCATTAAATAAATTAGAAATTGAGGCTCCTGTTGTTGAGCGTATAACTTTTTTAGACTCTGAAAAAGGAAACTTCGAAATGTGCGATCAAAAAACGGATAAAATCCGATTTTTTGGTGGTTTTGAAGTAATAAATAAGGAGGGCGAAGATATTACGGGTCACTTCACACCTCTATTGAAAGAGATGTTTCTTTACCTTATTTTAAATTCGATTCGATGGGGAAAAGGCCTCAATTCAAGTAAACTGGATGAGATGTTCTGGAGTGACAAAGATAAAGCCAGTGCCCGTAATAACAGATCGGTGAATATAATTAAGCTCAAGAATTTATTAAGTAATGTTAATGGTATCGAAATTTCGAAAAGTAGTGGCAACTGGAAAATAGAATTTGATTCTAAGCTTATTTTTATTGATTATGCGGTTTACCGGCAAATTGTAAGTAATAAAAAGGTTATAAACAATCAGGATATAAAATGCTTGACGGAGATTGTTCAAAGGGGAGTTTTTCTCCCCAATCAGGAATTTGAATGGCTGGATGATTTTAAAAGTGAAATTTCGAATAATATAATCGATGCCTATCTACATTACGCCGAGCATTTAGACATTCACAGCAATGCAGAAGAAATTATTGAAATAGCGAATAATATCCTTCTTTTCGATCCGGTGGATGAAACCGCAATGATCTTAAAATGTAAAGCACTTCATACTTTAGGTAAACATTCTATTGCAAAATCAACTTTTGAAAAATTTGTTAAGGAGTATGAAATACTATATGCTGAAAAATTTGATAAAAGTTTTCAGGAAGTCGTCGACAATAACCACTAAAAATAGAAAAGTGAGCTTTAAGCTCACTTTCTAAATCAAACTACCACAATTTAACCAATCTTTGTTTCAATAGAGTCGAATTTAAGGCATGCTTAATAAGCAGATGCGTCTAAAATTCGTTGATCAAATGTAAAATAGGCTATATAATTAAGCATTAACTAATAATTAATAGAAAGGACTTTTCAGATCATTTCTATAATATTTCTAGGGTTAAAATTTTGCCATTCGACTACATAAAGTGTCATTTTGACATGTAAGAGCATTATTTTAAAAATTTAGTCCGGGTTAATCTTTTATTAATTATCCATTATAGATAAACACCTAAACTTACAGCAGTTTAGTAAACTACAGCTTTGCGAAAGTGTAGATTACTGGCGGGATTATTAATCAATTAAACCTTACTGTTGTATGAAAAAAACACTACTCATGCAATTACTTACAGCCTTGCTATTCAGCTCCGGCGTAGTATTTGCACAAAACAAAACCATTCAGGGAAAAGTGACCGATGCCTCGGGAGAAGCCCTGTATGGTGTAAATGTCACTGTTAAAGGTACTACTAATGGTACCATTACGAATGAAAGCGGTAGCTATACTCTAAGTGCCGCTGCCAGTCAAACAATTACTTTTAGTTATATTGGTTATGCCACACAAAATATTGTGGTAGGTAATCAGACAACTATCAACGTTACCTTAACCGAAGATGCCAATACACTTGGAGAGGTGGTGGTTACGGCTTTTGGAATTGAGAAAGATAAAAAAAGTCTTGCTTATTCCATTACCCAGGTCGATGGTGATAAATTTACTGAATCACGGGCAACAAATCTTGGTACTGCACTCACCGGTAAAATTGCCGGTGTGAATGTTTCTTCGCCAACCACAGGTGCCGCCGGTTCCAGCCGAGTGGTAATACGCGGTGGTTCTTCTTTAGGTGGAAATGACCAACCTCTTTATGTAATTAATGGCGTTCCTATGGACAACAGCAATCAAGGAAGTGCAGGTCTGTGGGGTGGAAATGACAATGGAGATGGCCTTACTGCTATTAACCCGGATGACATTGATAATATTTCAGTGTTAAAGGGGAATACCGCTTCGGCTTTATATGGTGCTCGTGCGGCCAATGGCGTGGTTTTGATAACAACCAAATCAGGTAAAACTACTAAGGGTCTTGGTGTTCAGTTTACTTCAAACTATACTATGGATAAGGCGATAAATCGTTTTGACCTTCAGGATACTTACGGTACTGGTACTTTAGGGCAAAAGCCGACAACTCAGGAAGAGGCACTGGCCGTGGGGAATTCCTCATGGGGTGCAAAACTGGATGGCAGCAGTGTAGTGCAATTTGATGGTGTTTCAAGACCATACAGCTCAACTGGTGAAAATATCAATAGCTTCTACAAGACAGGCAATACCTGGTCGAATACATTGGCTTTAAGCGGTGGAAATAATGTGGGGAATTTTCGTTTTTCGGCATCCAATCTCATGAATGAGGATATTATGCCTAATGCAAGTTTTGACCGTACCAGTCTAAATGCAAATGTCAATGGCAAATTCGGAAAATTAGACCTTGCTTTTAACGGACAATATACTAAAGAAGGTGCTAAAAACAGACCGAGAATGTCTGATACCCCAGGAAATGGAAATTATACGATTATAACCAAAGCACCTAATATTTCATTTGCAGATTTGATGGGAGATCCCAATAAATTAGGAGCAAATGATGCCGGCACAGAATTACAACATCAAGGCAATGTATATGCTCAGAATCCTTGGTGGGCTGCGTATCAGTTTCTTCGTTTAGATGATAAAAACAGGGTTTTTGGTAATGTGGCTCTAACTTATCATCTTACTGATTGGCTTTATGTTAAAGGAAGAATGGGTACTGATTTTAATAATGGCGTATTTACCACTTCAGAACCTTATGGAACGGCTTATAAAACAACTGGTGATTTTAATAAAACATTCAGGAATATCCGTGAAGATAATGCCGACCTTTTTGTAGGTGCGAATAAAACTTTTGGAAAAATTGCCGTAGATGCTTTAGTAGGTGGTAACCGAATGAGGAGAACCAACGAAGATTCAAGAATCGGAGGTAACGGTCTTAAAATTCCTTTCTTTTCCAGTGTAAATAATGTAGCGAGTCAGACTTATTCATACGGATTTTCGGAATATGGCATCAACTCTATATTTGGATCGGCCAATTTTGGATATGATAATTTCTTGTTCTTAAATGTCACCGGTCGTCAGGACCAATTCTCAACTTTAAGTCCGGAAAGTAATAGTGTGTTTTATCCTTCTGTAGGAATGAGTTTTGTGTTTACTGATGTTATTAATACTTTACCGTCTTGGTTATCAACAGGTAAGGTGCGTGCATCTTGGGCACAGGTTGGTGGCGGTGCTCCCAATCCTTATTCGAATAATTTAACTTATAGTCTGCAAGGATACGATCATTTAGGTGCTACACTTGCAACAATAAGCAATGGATCAATTCCAAACTCCGCATTGAAACCATACCTTTCCACTGAATTTGAGGTAGGTTTAGATATTCGTTTCTTACAAAACAGATTAGGTGTGGATATGGCTTATTATAATCGAAATACCGTAGATGATATATTAAATACATCTATTTCAGGTACTTCTGGATATGGGTCAACACAAATTAATGTTGGAGAGCTGAGCAATAAAGGAATCGAATTATTAATTAATGCCACGCCTTTAAGAAGTAAGGATTTTAATTGGAATTTGTCTTTCAATTTTGCCAGGAATATATCAAAGGCCATCAGCTTGGGAACAAACGCACAGGGTGAACCAATAGAATTCCTCAATCTGGAAGAAGCGAGATCTCGTCAGGAAAGAATTCGTCATTATATTGGTGAGCCACTAGGAATTATAGCAGGATATAAGCAAAAGGAAATCAATGGTCAGCCAGTGTATGACGCCGATGGTTATCCTGTTAGGGGTGATTTCCAGATATTAGCTCAAGGTCGTCATCCGATAAGTGCCGGTCTTTCTAATTCATTTAGCTATAAAAATCTGTCTCTTAGCTTCCTGATTGATATGCGTAGCGGTGGTAGTATCATGTCAGGTACCAACCTGGGTCTATATGGTGTTGGTCTTCATAAAGGAACGTTGGAAGGCCGTGATGGCGGGCTTACGGTATCTGGTGTAAACGCCAACGGCGAGGCTCAAACCTGGAATATACCAGTTGAAAAGGTTCAAACCTATTATGGTCAATATGCCGCCATTACCCAAAATTTCGTATATGATGCCTCTTTTGGCAAGCTTAGAGAAATTTCTTTGGGATATAATATTCCATCAAGCCTGCTAAAGAAAACAAAACTGCAAAGTGTAAGACTATCTGCAGTAGGTCGCAATGTAGCTATACTTTGGTCAAACGTGCCAAATATTGATCCTGAAAGTGGTTACAGTGCCATTGGCGGAGCACAAGGTCTGGAATATTTCAATGCTCCTTCGACAAGAAATTTAGGGTTTAATCTTAACGCTTCTTTTTAAATCTTAATTTAGAAAATACGATGAAATTTAATAATAAAATAATTGCAATTACCACCCTGATAAGTTTAATACTCGGGGCATGTAATAAAGATAAACTGGTAGAGCTTAATATTAATAAAAATGCTTCTACAGAAATAGATTTGGGCTATTTGCTTGCTTATGGGCAATTGAGAGTAGCCGGTTCCAGGTACGAATCCTGGAGAACCAACTTGATTTATTCTTCCACTATGATACAGCATAATGCAACTTTGCAAGGATACTGGAGCGGGGATAAATATTACTACAGCTCGCAGTATAGCGGAGCGTATTGGGAGCGTCATTATCCGGATGCTATAAAGCATTTAACACATGTAGTTGATAAAACCGCTGGTGACGGTGAAATGGTAAATTACCATGCGGCAGCACAAATTATGCGTGCATTTGATTTACATAGAATGACTGATATTTACGGGGATATACCTTATTCTGAAGCCGGAAGAGGAATTGACGGACAGGAGTTTTGGTTTCCGAAATACGATAGCCAGCAAGATGTTTATAAAAGCCTTGTGGCCGATATAAAAGCCGCTCGCGATGAATTTTCAGCAGGTGCAAAAGCTTTAGGAAGCCAGGATGTTTTATTCTCTGGTGATCTTACCAAATGGAAAAAGTTCGCAAATGCATTGTTAATGAGAATTTCAATGCGAATGAGTAAAGTAGACGAAGCTACTGCAAAGGCCATTTTTGCCGAGGCAGCAAGTAATGGGGCTATTGACTCAAATGATGCAAATGCCTTTATAAAGCAAGCTTTAGGTAATGGTGGAGATGTCAATTATAATGGTACATCACTAGCCATGTCGAATGCAGCCGGTGGCGGCGGAGATAATAACGCCAAAATATCCAAGACTTTCATGGATTGGATGAATGCCAACAAAGATCCAAGAAAAATGATTATTGTAGGCGGTATTGGTAATCCTTATTCTGATAAATCTACCTGGAATACAGATCCCGATGCTCAGATAGGTCTCCCGAATGGTTACACGTCTACTACCATAAAGGATATTGTACCTGATTTTACCACAGTGCATGCTTATAGCTTTATTAACCCATCTATAATTGAATTAGACGATCCAACTCCTTTCATTTCATATGCAGAGGTGGAGTTTATGATGGCAGAAGCTGTTTTGAAAGGTTGGATAAGCGGTGATGCCGAAGCACACTTTAATAAAGGTGTTGAAGCTGCTATTACTTCCTGGACATGGTTCGGAGTAAGTGTGCCAGAGGCAGACGCCATCAGCACTTATATCAGTGGATTAGGTTTTGGCACAGCTTCAAGTACCGATAAGTTAAGACTTATTGGTGAACAATATTGGGCTACAACCTATTTAAATCATATTGAGTCATGGTGTAACTGGAGAAGAACCGGATATCCTGTTCTTACTCCCGTGAATGATCCTAATAACATAACCGGAGGTACAATCCCTCGTCGTCTACGCTATTACGAAGATGAAATTGGTTCAAATCCAAAAAGTTATCAGGAAGCAATTGCCCGTCAGGGCGAAGACCTTCTGACTACTCGGGTATGGTGGGATAAGTAATAACACGCATTTATCTTTTTTTAATTTAAAAAGGAGGTTGTATTCTAAGGATACAGCCTCTTTTTGTTAATTTGGATTCAAATTTAATTTCGATGAGATTTTCCCTGTTCTTAATTCTGATTTTTACACTTTTGTCTTGTAATAAGCAGGATACTTTATTTCAAAAGCTGGATTCTCAGAAATCCGGAATCGATTTTTCCAATACCATCACAGAGACTGATGACTTGAATGTATTGATTTACGAATACTTCTACAATGGAGGAGGAGTGGCTGCGGCCGATTTTGATAACGACGGACTTATAGATTTATATTTTACAGCCAATCAAAGTACAGATAAGGTTTACAAAAATCTGGGAGAATTAAAGTTTGAAGATAAAACTCCGGGCTCCGGAATTACCTGGAATCAGGAATGGAAAACAGGTGTAACGGTTGTAGACATAAATGCCGACGGACTCATGGATATTTATGTTTCGGTTTCCGGTAATGAGGAAAGACCCGAACTACGGAAAAATAAATTATACATCAACAAAGGGAATTTTCAATTTGAAGATCAGGCTGCACAATATGGCTTAGACATCGATTCCTATACTACCCAATCTGCTTTTTTTGATTACGACAAAGATGGCGATCTGGATGCTATATAATGAATCACAATGTAAGAGATTACAAGCGTTTTGATGTGCAGGCTATTCATTTCATGCGTGATCAATACGCCGGAGATAAATTAATGCGAAATGATAATGGCGTATTTAAAGATGTAAGTGCCGAAGCTGGTATAAAAGGTACACCCATCGGCTTTGGCCTGGGTATCAATGTATCTGATCTCAACGGAGATAATTGGCCGGATATTTACATTTCAAACGACTATCTGGAAGGCGATTACCTCTATATAAATCAAAAGGACGGGACTTTTTCCGACGATATAAAGGATCATGTGGATCACACCAGTTATTTCAGTATGGGCAATGATGTGGCCGATATTAATAACGATGCATTACCTGATATTTTTACGAGTGACATGCTTCCGGAAGATAATAAACGCCAAAAATTACTCTTTGGACCCGATAATTATGAAGGCTATTTGTCCATGCTTCGCAATGAATTTCATCCGGAAATCATGCGAAATATGCTGCATGTTAATGAAGGAAACGGCAGGTATGCCGAGATTGGTCAGCTTGCGGGAATTTCTAATACGGATTGGAGCTGGTCGCCTCTTTTGGCCGATTACGATAATGATGGCTTTAAGGATTTGTTTATTACAAATGGCTATTTACGCGATTATACCAATAATGATTTTATTAAGTTTTATTCAGAACAACGGTCCGAAGGAAAGGACAATGTACTCGAAATAATCAATAAAATGCCTTCCAGTAAAGTTTCGAGTTATATTTTTAGGAATAAGGGTGATCTTACTTTCGAGAATATGCAGGCGAAATGGGGGATATCTGAGAAAAACATTTCGAATGGAGCAGTTTATGCCGATCTGGACAATGACGGCGATCTGGAAATTATTACAAACAACCTGAACGAACCTGCTTCCATTTTTAAAAATACCCTGAATGAAAAAGAAGAGCCAAAAAATTACATTTCTGTAAAATTGGAAGGAAAACCTGCCGAAATTCTGAATACTAAAATAAAAGTGAGAACAGCTTCTGGAGTTCAGTTTCGTGAATTTTCTCCCAATCACGGTTTCCAAAGCTCGTATTCAGGTCCTCAATATTTCGGCTTGGGTTCGCAATCAAGCGTGGAATCCATAGAAGTAGAGTATCCAAATGGACAATCGCAAACAATTAAAAATCCGGCAATAAATCAGATTTTGGAGATAAAATATAAGCCATCGGAAATTCCGGTAAGGGGGCTGGATAATACAATTTTTACGGAGAGTTCGATTACTGAATTGATGCACGGACAAATGCCACTGAATGATTTTAGCCGGCAGATTTTATTGCCTTGGATGTATTCTTATCAGGGCCCTTGCCTGGCTAAAGCTGACGTAAATAAAGATGGTATCGAAGACTTTTATATGGGTGGTGGAAAAGGATTTCCCGGAAAATTGATGTTGGGTAAACCGGCTGGGGGATATGTATCTACCAACGAGGCTGTACTTAAACAATGGGAACTTTGTACTGATACCGACGCTGTATTTTTTGATTCTGATAGCGATGGTGATCTCGATTTGTACGTAACAGGTGGTGGATATGAATATTTACCCAACGACCTGCTTTTGCAAAACAGACTATATTTGAATGATGGAAAAGGAAATTTCACCAAAACAGATGATGCCTTTCCTGCAGACTTATTTGCCGATTCCTGTGTTGAATTGATCGATTTTGATAACGATGGCGATCAGGATGTGTTTGTAGGTGGGTCGGTTTTGCCTACCGGATATCCGATGTTTAATCCTTCTCGCTTTTACTGTAACGATAAAGGCCATTTTACCAGCGTTAGTCCCGAGCTTTTTTCAGGTTTGGGAATCATTAAGGACGCCGTGAAAATCGATTATAACGAAGACGGGCTATTTGATTTGATCACGGCAGGCGAGTGGACCGGAATAACAGTTTTTAAAAATACGGGCAAAAATTTCGATATAGACCACGAGGCAATTAGTTCTGGTTCCGGCCTTTGGCAAAATTTAAGCATAGGAGATTTTGACAGGGATGGTGACGCTGATTTACTGGCCGGTAATTTAGGAGAAAACAGTCAGCTATGTGCGAGTTCCACAGAGCCGCTGAGTCTTTATGTAGCAGATTATGATCAGAATGGGCGACTGGATCCGATTTTATCTTGTTTCATTCAAAATAAAAATCACCCTTTTTACAGCAGGGATGAAATTCTGGATCAATTATCTCCACTTCGAAAAGTTTATAATTCGTATGAGTCGTATTCCGACCAAACGATAGATGATGTACTGAAAAATTTCAAAGATATAAAACCGGAAATATTAAAAGTAAGTGATTTACGGACCAAATTATTTATTAACGAGTCGGGCAAATTTGTGGAAAAGCCACTTCCAGTAATTATTCAGAGTTCGCCGGTTTATGCTATGTTACCATTTGATGTAAATGGAGATGGTTTTCTGGATTTTATTGCTGCAGGTAATAACTGGCACACCCGGGTGAGATTGGGTAATATTTCGGCAAATCACGGACAGGTTTACCTGAATGATGGCAAAGGAAATTTCTCTTATCTGCCTCAGTACAAGAGTGGTATTAGTGTGATCGGCGAAACCCGTTCAATCCTAAAAGTGAATAATGATTTGCTTTTCGGTAGAAATGGTGATTATGTAAAATCATATCAATTAACAAAATCTAAAGACCATTTATAGGTATAATTTATAGATTTTTATTTCAACAATATTCAACCCTAACTTATTCAAAATGAAAAGATTATTAGTCTTTATTTTATTGGCATTTTTAGGCAAAAGCCTTTTTGCTCAAAACCTGAGAATTGGCATTGCAGGAATGTCACACGACCATGTTTTTCAAATTCTTAATAATGCCCACAGACCGGGAATTGAAATTGTGGGTTTTGCAGAACCGGATAAGGAACTGGCTATGAAATACCTGAAAAGAGCCAATTTGCCGGAAAGTCTTTGGTATGCAAGCATAGATGAAATGATTGCTAGAGCAAAGCCTACTGCAGTATGTGCTTTCGGATCGGTATTCGATCACCTGGAAGTGGTTCAGAAGGCAGCTCCGGCCGGAATTCATGTTATGGTAGAAAAGCCTCTCGCGGTAAATATGGAGCATGCATTAAAAATGGAAGAATTAGCCAAAAAGAATGGAATCCATCTACTTACAAATTATGAAACCACCTGGTATGCCAGCGATTATGCCGCGATGGATATAATTGAAAAAGGTGAAATTGGCGAGCTGAGAAAAATTGTGGTACACGATGGACATGCCGGTCCACGGGAAATTGGAGTTACGGACAAATTTTTCGAATGGCTTACTGATCCGGTACTCAATGGCGGAGGTGCGATCATTGACTTTGGCTGCTATGGAGCCGATTTAAGTACCTGGCTTATGCAGGGTGAAGAACCGCTATCTGTAACCGCGACTACTCAAACTTTTAAACCGGAGATATATCCGAAAGTAGATGATGAAGCCAATATTATTGTTACTTATCCTTCGGCTGTTACCATTATTCAAGCATCCTGGAATTGGCCTTTTGATCGAAAGGATATGGAAATTTACGGCAAATCAGGTTATATCTTTTCGGATAAAACCTTACAAATGAAAGTAAGAAAAGGGGAAAGGAATGCAAAAGAAAATCTGGTGACAATAGATACACTTTCCAGCCCTAATAATGATCCTTTCAGTTATTTAGCAGCTGTGATTCGTGGCGAAATTAATCCTGCAGGCTCTCCTTCTTCTTTAGAAATTAATATGACTGCCATGAAAATTCTGGATGCGGCTGTTAAATCTTCAAAAGAAGGCAAAACTATTTATTTTAAGTGATTGGTTTTCGTATGTAAAAGCCACCCTTTGTCCACCGAGCGAATGCTTTCAAGTAAAGAATTTGAACTTTAGTATTAAAAACAGGACGATTTCACAATAAAAAATTAAATTTTTCTTGCTCAATTCAGCTTCAGGTTTTACGTTTGCAAATGAATTAACCAAATGGTTAAACCAAAAAGATTAATTAAGTGGTTGGAGCCTTGTCTACTGAAGAAAAAATATTAGAAGCAGCAGAAGCCATATTTATAAAAGATGGTTACGATGGTGCACGCATGCAAGATATTGCTGATCGGGCAGAAATTAATAAAGCCATGCTTCACTATTATTTTCGCTCTAAAGACCAATTGTTTGAGCGGGTTTTTAATGAAAAAGCCAAATTCTTTTTTCCGGAAATTGCCGGTGTTTTTTCCAAAGACAATACTTTTATTGAAAAAATGGAAGAATTTGTAGAACTCTATATTCACTTTATAAACCAATATCCGTTTATTCCATTTTTTATTATACGCACGATCAATACATCAGGCAAAGAATCTTTTATCGAAAAATTACCTTTCAAAGATTCTCTGGCTCCTCCTATTTTCAATAGTTATTTTCAGGATAGTCAAAAAGGATTGGTTGCCGAGATTAATCCATTGCAATTTGTATTGTCCGTAATTGGCATGTGCATATTTCCATTTCTTGGCCGACCTATTTTGCAGCATGCATTTGACTTAAAACCGGAGCAATTTACCGAACTGATGGAGTTGAGAATTAATGAATTGAAAATCTATATCCGAAAGATTTTAACACCTTAATACATGAGAAGATATTATTTACTAATAGGAATAATTATTGGCATTTTGCCGGTGAAAGCCCAACAAATTACGCTGGAGTCTTTAATTCAAAAAGCCCGTTGGAATAGTCCGCAGCAGGCTCAAAATGGACTTATTGCAGATGCCACCAAAGCAAAAATAAAAGAATTGTCGGGTTCATACTTGCCACAGGCATCACTTGGCGGGCAGGCCACTTGGCAATCGGATGTGACCAGCATAAATATAAGTTTGCCCAATGTAAATATTCTTCCGCCGCCAAAAGATCAGTATAAGTTTACGTTGGATCTTACTCAAAATATTTACGACGGCGGCCTTACGGCCCGTCAGAAAGAACTGGCCGAAGCTTCAAAAAGTGTGGAAGAATCTCGTGTAGCAACCGACTTGCAACAAATTGATGAACAAGTAAGTAACTTGTATTTTGGAGTTTTGCTTGCTTCCAAACAAGCAGCCAATTCCGAAATTATGTTGAATGAAATTAATCAACGCATTGAAAAAAGTAAGGCTGCCGTAGATAATGGAGTGGCAATCCGAAGTCAGTTGCTTAATCTTCAGGCCAAAAAACTGGAACTTGAACAATTGATCGGTGATTTGAGCAAAAGGCAAAATGCCGCATTGGAGGGACTTTCCATTCTGAGTGGTGAAAATATATCCAGCATTGAAAATTTCACTGTGCCTGATTTGCCGGAGTATTCGCCTGAAATTAATAACCGGGCAGAGCTGCAATTTTTAAGTGCACAGCAGGAGCAATTGCGGGTGAGCGAGGGTTTAGTAAAAGCAAAAGGCCTGCCTAAATTGGGACTATTTGCAACTGGAGGATACGGACGTCCTGCACTGAATTTTCTGGCTCGTGATTTCAAAACCTATTTTATCGGAGGTGCTCAGTTGAAAGTACCCTTAAGTCAATTTTATACCGGTGCCCAATCCAGCGAAATTCAGCAATTGAAAATCAATCAGTTGCGATTGGATAAGCAAAAAGAGAACTTTTTGATGGCTACCGAGGTAAGGTATGCTTCCCAAAAAAGGGATATTGAAAGGCTGAAAAGCCAATTGGTGAATGATGATAAATTGATCGCAATTCGGGAAGAAATCAGGAAAACAGCCGAAGCTCAATTGGATAATGGTGTAATTACAGCAACTGATTATCTGACAGAATTGGATCAGGAAGATACCGCCAGGCAAAACAAGGCTTTGCACGAAATACAACTTTTACAAGCAAAACAAATCTTAAAACTATTGTTGGGTCAATAAATATGCATTTATGAAAAATACAAGTTTGATTTTATCTTCAGCATTATTTCTTTCTTTATGGTCTTGTAAATCAGGAAAGAGTGAGTCGGATGCCACGGGAGTTTTTGAAGCTACGGAAGTCATAGTTTCGGCAGAAAGTGCCGGTAAAATTCTGCAATTAAATATCGAGGAAGGGGATCAGTTAACAGCCGGTACTACCATTGGAGGTGTTGATTGTGAGAACCTCAATCTTCAAAAAGCACAGGTATCTGCCAGTATGGATGCCCTGGCTGCCAAACAAAACAGTGCAGCTCCGCAAACCGAAATTTTAAAAGAACAGCTTACCTCGCAAAGCAAGCAATTGCTTGTGCAAAAACAACAACTTACTCTTTTGCAAAACGAACAAAAAAGAGTCAACAATCTGGTGAATGCCCAAGCCGTACCGACCAAACAATTGGATGATATAAACGGCCAGGTGGATGTTCTTAAAAAGCAAATTGACGCCGCCGAAAGTTTGTTGAATGTAACCCGCCAGCAAATAAAATCTCAGGAACAGCAGATTGCCATAGGAAACAGGGCAGTAATGAGTGAGAAAAAACCGTTAGAAGAAAGACTGGCTCAAATGGATAATCTGATCGGGAAATGCGATATTGTAAATCCGGTAAACGGAACTGTATTGGTGAAATATGCCGAAGCCAATGAAATGGCTAGTCCGGGTAAAGCTTTATATAAAATTGCAGATTTGAGCGAAATGATACTTCGTGCTTATATTACTGGTGATCAACTACCTCTTGCCAAAACAGGGCAAGCAGTAAAAGTATGGGTAGATAATGGCAAGGATGGATTTAAGGAACTATCGGGTACAATTAACTGGATTTCGGATAAAGCGGAATTTACTCCAAAAACTATTCAAACCAAAGACGAACGTGCCAATCTGGTTTATGCCATTAAGGTAAAAGTTATAAACGACGGCTTTTTGAAATTGGGAATGTACGGCGAATTGAAATTTTAAATCATGTCGGGAGTTTCCATAAAAAATATTACCAAAACTTACGAAAAAGGCACGGTGCTGGCACTGGACAATATAAGTCTGGAAGTGGCTCCCGGAGAATTATTCGGCCTTATTGGCCCGGATGGGGCAGGGAAAACCACGCTTTTTCGAATTCTAACTACTTTATTAATTCCCGACAAAGGTAAGGCTACCGTGGCTGGTTTTGACGTGGTTACAGACTACGAAGATATCCGGAAAATTGTGGGCTATATGCCAGGTAAATTCTCTCTTTATCAGGATTTAAGTATTGAAGAAAACCTGAATTTTTTTGCTACTGTTTTCAAAACAACTTTTGAGGAAAATTACCACCTCATTGAAGATATTTATGTGCAAATAGAGCCATTCAAAAAACGTTTGGCAGGTGAGCTTTCCGGTGGTATGAAGCAAAAACTCGCTTTGTGCTGTGCCTTAATTCATGAACCCAAAGTGCTGTTTCTGGATGAGCCTACTACTGGTGTTGATCCCGTTTCGCGAAAAGAATTTTGGGATATGCTCGATCGCTTGAAAGCACGTGGAATCACCATTGTGGTTTCTACACCGTATATGGACGAGGCCAGTCGTTGCGACAGAATTGCCTTGATACAGAAAGGTAAAATTTTGGAAGTGAATACTTTAGAAAAAATAATTAAAAAAAACAGACAACCTTTATTTGCCATTAAGGCACCAAACCGTTATAAGTTAATCAAGGATATCAGGGCTTTTGAAAATACCAACAGTTGTTTTGCATTTGGTGAAGATAATCATGTTTCTTTCAAAAATGGATCGGAGGGAATGCCGCAACTTTTAAATTACCTGAATGAGAAGGGTTATGAGAATCTGAGTCATAAAGAAGTAGAACCGGATATAGAAGACACGTTTATTAAGCTAATGCTGGAAACCGAAAATCATGACTGAAACCGTAATACATACCGACAAGCTTACCCGTAAATTCGGAGATTTTGTGGCTGTTGACGCTATCAGTTTTGATGTGAAAGCAGGTGAAATATTTGGGTTTTTAGGGGCAAATGGTGCCGGAAAAACTACGGCCATGCGAATACTCTGTGGATTGCTTTCGCCTACCTCGGGCGAAGCAACGGTAGCCGGGTACGATGTATATAAACAAAATGAAGAAATCAAAAAGCATATTGGCTACATGAGTCAAAAGTTTTCACTTTATGAAAACCTGACAGTGAAGGAAAATATCCGCTTTTTTGGCGGTATTTATGGTATTCCCAGAAAAGAGTTGCTGGAAAAATCTAATGAACTGATTGAAAGATTAGGGCTTACATCAGAAGCGGATAAGTTAGTGGGTTCTTTGCCTTTGGGTTGGAAACAAAAGATTTCCTTTTCCACTGCCATTTTGCACGAGCCTAAAATAGTCTTTCTGGATGAGCCCACGGGTGGTGTTGATCCCATTACCAGGCGTCAGTTTTGGGATATGATTTACGAAGCTGCGGATAGAGGAATTACCATTTTCGTAACTACCCATTATATGGATGAAGCCGAGTATTGCGACCGGGTTTCTATAATGGTTGACGGTGCCATTGCGGCCTTGGATAAGCCATCGGAAATGAAAAAGACTTTTGGAGCGGAGGATATGAATGGTGTGTTTTTGCAATTGGCCAGGAATGCGAAGAGGGGGGAGGGTTGAGTTTTTAAAGTTCTAAGGTTCAAAGTTCAAGGTTCAAAAGTTCAAGGTTCAAGGTTTTTTTGTTTATGTTTTATGGTTGTCAAGTAGTAAAGTTATCAAGTCGTCAGGTTTTTTAGTTTACAGGTTGTTTCGTTTTATGGTTTAAAAATAAGCTTTAGCTAAGTTTTGCAGGGCTTTAAGGATAGTTGTAATGAAAATATTTCTGTCATTTGTGCGTAAGGAGTTTCGGCATGTCATTCGAGATAAGCGAAGCTTAATTATTTTGGTCGGTTTGCCGGTGGCAATGATGCTACTTTTTGGATTTGCCTTATCTTCTGAAGTGAAAAACTCCAATATTGCCATTCTGGATAACTCCAGGGATGAAACTACACATACATTAATTGATAGACTTGATCAGAGCCAATATTTTTCTGTAAAAGAAATTTTACATTCCGAAAAAGAAATTGAGGCGATATTTAAGAAGGGTGAGGTAAGATTAGTAGTTATTTTTCCAGCCAATTTTCAAGAAAACCTGTTGCATATTCAAAAAGCTCAAGTGCGATTAGTGGGAGATGCTTCTGATCCAAATACTTCGAATATTATTATAAATTACGCTTCAGGTGTTATTCGCTCTTACCAGGATGAACTTTTTGGTTTGCAAAAAATGCCGTATCAGATTGAGCTGGATACCCGAATGCTTTATAATCCCCAGCTAAAAAGCTCTTACAATTTTGTGCCGGGCGTGATGACTTTAATTCTGATGCTTTTGGGAGCTATGATGACTTCTGTGGCGATTGTAAAAGAAAAAGAAATGGGCACAATGGAAATACTTCTTGTATCGCCTATGAAGCCATTAATGGTGGTTTTCAGTAAAGCTGTGCCTTATCTGGCTCTTTGCTTTTTCGACGTTATTTTGATTTTGATCATGGCAGTTTATATTTTGGATATGCCTATTGCAGGTAGCCTGCCTCTATTATTGGCTGAAAGTCTGCTTTTTATTCTTACTACGCTCTCATTAGGTTTGTTGGTTTCGGCAATAGTTGATACACAACAGGTAGCTATGTTTATTTCTTTGGTGGGCTTTTTAATGCCGGCTCTTATTTTTAGCGGTTTCATGTTTCCAATCGAAAATATGCCAATCCCCATGCAGGTAATAAGTAATATCGTACCTACAAAATGGTACTACAGCATTGTGAGGGCTATTATGGTAAAAGGTTTGGGTTTTGCATTTGTTTACAAACAAACCCTTATTCTGCTAGGAATGACTCTGCTTTTTCTAGGCCTTGCTGTTAAAAAATTCAAAGTGCGATTAGAATGATGAGAAAAAAAATTAGAAATAAAAAAGCCAAGGGCAACAGGCTTTGAAATCGAATATATAAACCTGAGGCTTTAGCCGCAAGTAAACAAAAAAAACAATTGCCCATGGCTTCAGCCACTGGGAATAAGAAAATGAATAATTTATTCTTCCTTTTACAAAAAGAATTCAGGCAAATTTTCAGGAATCCAACCATCCTGAGGATGATTCTGATCATGCCTGTTTTGCAGTTAATACTGATTCCTTTAGCGGCAGATTATGAAATCAAACATATTGCTATTTCTGTAATTGATTTAGACCATTCTCCCTATTCCAAAAGGCTGACACAGAAAATTGCTGCATCGGATTATTTTCAATTAAAAGAATATGGCTCTTCCTATCAAAAATCATTGGAGACGGTGGGAGATGGTAAAACAGATATTATTTTAACTATTCCTGTTAATTTTGAAAAAGACCTCATTAAAGAAAGTAAAAGTAAAATTCACCTGGCTGCAGATGCCGTAAACGGAGTAAGAGCTGGCCTGGGTACAGCTTATGCGGGTCAAATTATTGCCGCCTTTAATAACGAAATCCGCGAAGAATGGGTGCAGTTTCCCAGGTATGTCGAAATGCCGCAGATAGAAATAACTTCTGCTAATTGGTACAATCCGCACATCAATTATTACTTGTTTATGGTACCGGGTATTCTGGCTATTTTAGTAACTATGGTAGGCAGTTTTATGGCGGCATTAAATATCGTGGCCGAAAAAGAGGTAGGCACCATTGAACAATTAAATGTAACTCCGCTAAAGAAATGGCAGTTTATTCTGGGCAAGTTGATTCCTTTCTGGGTGCTCGGAATGGCTTCGATAACTATCGGTATGGTGGTGGCTTTTGTCATTTTTCGTATAATTCCGGTTGGCTCGTATTTTACTGTTTATGCTTTTTCAGCAGTATATCTCTTGGGTATTTTAGGTATAGGTTTATTGGTAAGTACTTTTTCCGATACCCAGCAGCAGGCCACACTTTTTGCCTTTTTCTTCATGATGATATTTATTTTGTTAGGGGGGCTTTATACACCTATCGAAAGTATGCCCGAATGGTCGCAATGGATTACTAAATTTAACCCGCCGGCATACTTCATTAGGGTAATACGTGCTGTTTTTATTAAGGGAAGTGCGTTTTCCGATCTTTTGCCTGACTTTTATGCCATGATTGCATTCGCGATAGGATTTAACTGGCTTGCGATACGTAATTACAGCAAGCGTAGTGCCTGAAATAGCCGGGAACTTTTCTACTTATTTTAACGGTTTTCTGCCAAATGGATAGTAGAGACCCTGTTTTTAATAAAATTGAAAAAGAATGTCAATTCTCAACTTCCCGCAGTAGTGGAGCGGGCGGTCAGAATGTGAATAAGGTCGAAACCAAGGTAGAGCTTCGTTTTAATATCAAAGATTCACTGCATTTAAGTGATTATCAGAAAAGCCGGTTAAGAGAAATACTTAAAAATCATATAAATCAGGAAGATGAGTTGATTCTTACATCTCAGGAAAGCAGATCACAACTAAAAAATAAGACCTTGGTACTGGCCAGATTTAAGGAGTTGATACAAGCTTCACTTAAAGAACAAAAAAAGAGAAAACCCACAAAACCTTCGGCCATTCAGGTCGAAGAAAGATTGAAAGAGAAAAAAGTAATTGCGGGGAAAAAGGCCAATAGGGGTAAGGTTGATTATTAGGAAAATTAATCATATAAATGTCCTTGTACCCGCATATTCTTCCCTGAATTCTTTCGGAGTCGATCCTTTGCGACTTTTGAACAAGCGGTTGAAATAAGAAAGATTATTAAAGCCGCAATTATATGCTATTTCCGCAATCGTATGTGTTGTGTCGATTAGCATTCGTGATGCATGTCCAAGCCTGATTTCATTCAGGCTGTCTATAAATGTCTTCCCGGTTCTTTTCTTAATGAAACGACTGAATGAAACTTCCGTCATACCTGCAATCTGGGCCACCTCAGTGAGTGTCACGGCTTTGTCGAAATTAGATCGCATGAATTCAAAAACATTTTGAATTCTGCGGCTATTATAAGAGATGGTTTTGTCTGTAAAGGTCTCATCCGAAAGCAAACGCATATTTCGGGAAATGGACAGATCATGTAAAATAGAAATCAGTTCAAGTACACTGTCAAGGCCGGTTAATTTGGACAATTTTTCTAACCTTTCTTTCTCCTTAAGAGCTGTTTCTGTGGAAAATGCAATTCCGCGTGAAGATTTTTCCAGTAGATTTCGAAGGAAGAATAATTGGTTTCGTCTTAAAAACTTTTCATCAAAAAGATCTTTATGAAATTGAATGCATATCTCAAAAATATCAGGATTTTCGGGGGCAATAAAACTTTTGCCATTAACCCAGCCATGGGGCAAGTTTGAGCCTACCAAAACCAATTCCACATCGCCAATTTCTTCCGTATGGTCACCTATAACTCGTTTGGCACCTTTCCCGTTTAAAATGAAATTAATTTCGTACTCCTCATGAAAATGTACGGGGAAATCAAAAGTTCTTTTATTTCTGGTGAAAACAGTAAAGCAGTCATATTGAGTAAGGGGTGTAATCTCCCTGTGAATCTGTGACATGTCTTTTTTTGAAATTTGTAAGATAAAATAATGCCATAAAAATAATGAAAAATTTATCCAATTATTGGTAATATTTAATGAAATATTTTTTCAAAAGAAAGAAAATGAAGAATTTTGGAAGTGAATTGTGGTGGAGTTAAGTTTAAAAAATATCAAATAGCGATAAATTTGTATTATTATAATTTTTTAAGATAAACCGATATTTGTAAAGTTGAAACTGAAATAATTTTAAGTGTATACCTGAGCAATACTTTTGTGGTTTGGGTATACCTGGTAAGTTTAGGTTTTATCATAGGTTAAATTTAGAAATTAATTAAGTTTGGGATGGATTACTGATCTATCCCAACTTACCATTACCATAATTTTATGCTCATGAAAAAAATCGTTTGGTTTTTGATTTTGGTTTCTATTTTGCCGGTTTCGGCTCAGTCATTGTTTGATCAAAGTAATCTGACAGCTTGGTGCATTGTGCCTTTCGATAGTGAAAACCGAACTCCTGTTGAAAGATTAGATATGCTGAAACGATTGGGCTTTTCGCAATATGTATACGATTGGAGGGCACAGCATTTAGCCACTTTTCAAGAAGAAATTAAGCAGGCAAAAAAACACAAAATTACTATCGAAGGGGTATGGATTTTTATCGATGAAAATACGGATAAAGTGGGCAGTCTAAGTGCCGATAATCAGGAAATAATTGAAATTGTAACGAAGAACAAACTACCTGCTACTTTTTGGCTTGGTTTTAATAATAATTTTTTTGAAGGACTTAGTCATAATCAAAAGCTTGAAAAAGGTGCTGAAATGCTGACTTATCTGCATAATTTAGTCGAAAAAAACGGAAACAAAATAGCCCTTTATAATCACGGAGATTGGTTTGGCGAACCGGAAAATGAGATTGAAATTATTAAAAAGGCAGCCTTAAATGATGTGGGTCTTGTTTATAGTTTTCATCATGGGCACCACCAGATTAACCGCTTCCACTCGATGCTCAATGCTATGTTACCTTATCTCGTTGCTATAAATCTCAATGGCATGGATATTTCGAAAAAACAAATTTTGACTATTGGTGATGGCAAAAGTGAAAAGGAAATGATTCAAATGATTGTTGATTCGGGATACAAAGGCCGTATTGGTGTATTAGGTCATATTATGGAAGAAGACGTAGAAGTGGTACTAAAAAGAAATTTAAACGGACTTAAGGAAATAACCGGAAAATGAAAAAGAGGATAACTTTTGCAAAGCTTCCTGAAATATTGATTTCAGGTTTTCATGCATTGATTATTACCGTTCTATTAATTGTTATTACACATTCAATTTTTGCTCAAAACGATAAAAAAGCCACAAAGGAAACCAAAGCCCTTTACAATAATTTGATCAAATACCGATCTCAAGGTACTATGATCGGCCATCAGGATGCATTGGCATATGGGTTAAATGCCGACTCATCCCGTTGGTTTGGTGATTCTGGAAGGTCAGATTTTAAAGATTTTTCGGGGGAACATCCTGCTGTAATTGGGCAGGAGCTGGGTCATTTAGAAATTGATGCAGATAAAAATCTCGATGATGTGCCTTTCGATAAAATAAAAGAATACGCTATTGCGACATACGAACGCGGTGGAATTAATACCCTCAGTTGGCATCCTAATAATCCACTGGATTTTACAAAAACCACCTGGGATAAGGTAGAAGCCACCATTCCTACGATATTAAACAATAAGAAAAAGCTAAAGGAATATAAAAAGACGCTTGATAAACTGGCTGTATTTTTTAAATCACTGAAAGGAACGGATGGCGAATACATACCCGTAATTTTCAGACCTTATCATGAGCATACCGGCAGCTGGTTTTGGTGGGGAGCTGATTATTGCACACCCGCCGAGTACATATCTTTCTGGCAAATGACTATGGACCATTTGCAGAAAAAACGCAAGGTTCATAACCTGATTATAGCTTATTCTACTGATAATTTTAAGTCTGAAGAGCATTACCTGGAACGCTATCCCGGAGATAGTTATGTAGACATCCTTGGTTTTGATACCTATCACCGCAATGCTCCTGAAAGCAATAGCAGTTTTATTCTGAATGCACAAAGAATGCTAGGTACAATGAGAAAATTGGGATTCGAAAAAAATAAACCCTGGGCCATTACAGAAACCGGACTGGAAAGAATAACAGAAAATAATTGGTGGACCCAAGTTTTAAAACCAATTATTACTGATAATCAGGCTTCCTATGTTTTATTTTGGCGAAATGGCCGCCCTGATCATTATTACGCCCCCTTTACAGGACAGTCAAGTGTACCGGATTTTTTAAAATTGAAAAATGAAGGAAATATTCTTTTGGAAAAAGGTGTTTCCAAACTTAATATGTACAGCGAATAAAACATTTTTATGACCTTTGAAGATCGATATTCTGCACTGATTAAAGAAAAGAATAATCTTTTCACTTTAACTAATTCACCTGTTTTGCCAGGGAATGGTATTTATGAAAAATACTGGAATCCGGTATTAACCGCTGACCATGCTCCCCTCGATTGGGAATACGATTTGGATCCGGCAACCAATCCTTATTTAATGAAAAGATTTGGCATCAATGCTGCTTTTAATGCCGGTGCTATTAAATGGAATGGGAAATATTTACTTGTAGCACGGGTAGAAGGGTACGACAGGAAATCCTTTTTTGCCATTGCAGAAAGTGAAAATGGAATAGATAATTTTCGCTTTTGGGATTTTCCGATTAATATGCCGGAAACTGACGAACCAGATATCAATATGTACGATATTCGTCTTACCGCTCACCAAGATGGTTGGATTTATGGCGTTTTCTGTGCAGAAAGAAAAGACACGGATGCGGCACCAGGCGATGAGACTTCGGCTTTGGCTTCGGCAGGTATTGCCCGAACCAAAGACCTGATAAACTGGGTGCGTTTGGCTGATCTCAAAACCAAATCTTCTCAGCAGAGAAATGCGGTTTTACATCCCGAGTTTGTGGATGGAAAATACGCCTTTTATACGCGGCCACAAGATAGCTTTATTGAAGCGGGCACGGGTGGAGGTATAGGTTTTGGCCTGTGTGACGATGTTACACAGGCTGTTATAGAAAATGAAGTTATTCTTCATGCGAAAAAATACCATACGGTTTACGAAGTAAAAAACGGGCAAGGGCCCGCACCGATAAAAACGGAAAATGGTTGGCTGCATTTGGCTCACGGTGTACGTAATACTGCGGCCGGGTTCAGGTATGTGCTTTATATGTTTATGACAGATCTTACCGATCTTACCAAAGTTACCCATTTACCAGGTGGTTATTTTATTGCTCCTGAGGGTGCCGAACGAGTGGGCGATGTGTCTAATGTTACATTTTCTAATGGCTGGATCGCAGATGATGATGGGAAAGTATTTATTTATTACGCCTCATCCGATACCCGTATGCATGTGGCTACTTCTAGTATTGATCGACTGGTGGATTATTGCCGCAACACTCCGGAAGATAATTTTACCTCAGCTGAGTCAGTAAAAACACTCAGTAAGATTATTAAAAAGAATAAAGAAGTTAAATAAATAGATTTTGAATCTCAGAAACATCGGATGGCCTACTTATTAATGTGGGCATCCGATCTTTTTTTTGGTAAATAGTATTAAAAATTCGCTTCCTAATTACAAAAGTTTAATTTTGACATTCATTTTAACCCTAACACCTAATGTCAGATAAAAAATCAACAAATCTACCTGCACTTTATACCTTAATGACCGTCTGGTTTTTCTGGAGTTTTGTAGCAGCGTCTAATGGAATTTTGATTCCGCTGTTTAAAGAAAAATTCGAATTAACACAAACCCAGGCTCAATTGGTGGATTTTGCCTTTTATGCGGCTTATTTTGTCGGTTCATGGCTTTATCTTGTTTTTTCAAAGATTAGCAAAACCGATATTTTGAATAAAATAGGTTATAAAAACGGTATCATGATTGGTTTGTTGATATCAGCTGTGGGTACTTTACTGTTTTATCCTGCAGCCGAAACAAAGTCGTACGGTATGCTTTTAGCCGGACTTTTTACGGTGGGTTTAGGTTTTAGTTTACAACAAACCGCCACCCAGCCTTTTATGATTGCACTAGGGCCTCCGGAAACCGGAGCTCAGCGAATAAATATGGGTGGGGCAGTAAATAACTTTGGCGGTACTATCGGGCCGGCACTGGTGAGTTACGCTATTTTTGGCTCAATATCAGCTGATGCCGCAGCCAATGCTTCCATTTCTGATGTTAAGATTCCTTATTTGATTTTGGGTGTTCTTTTTGTAATAGTTGCCTTATTTTTCTGGATTTCGAAATTGCCCCGAATCACCAACGAAGAAGAAGTAAAAGTAGACAATACGCTTACTTTTGTCCCTTTAACTTTGATCGCTGTTTTTGCTATTGTTTCGATTTCTGCAAGTATCGAAACAGCCATTTTGGTCGGTTTTGGTATTATGATGCTGTTTATAGTGTACTCAATGGCAAAAGGAATAACCGCCGGACCTTTACAAGGTACAGAAACGTCGGTTTTTGAATATCCACAAGCCATGTTGGGTATGGCCGCTATTTTTGTTTATGTTGGTGTTGAAGTCACTATTGGTTCAAATTTAGGTGAGTTTTTAAAAGAAAAAGAAAACCTGGATTCGTCACAGATTTCTAAATACGTTTCGCTTTTCTGGGGATCTATGATGATTGGCCGTTGGACAGCCGCTATGCCTGCTTTCAATCCATCTGCACTATTAAAGAAAGTACTTACCTGGGTGGTTCCTTTTGTTGCATTCGGTATTGTATTGTTTGCCAATTACCTGTATAGTGGTGATGTTTCAGATTTGTTGCCCTATGCCCTGTGTGTGGTAGTTATGGTTTTAGCTTTTATTGCGAGTAAGGAAAAACCCGTATTTATTCTCTTATTGTTTACTGCTTTGGGGGCAATAATGACTATTATTGGTGTTTTTACCACGGGGAAAATTGCTTTGTTTAGCCTTATTTCAGGCGGTCTTTTTTGCTCTATATTGTGGCCAAGTATATTTTCATTGGGTACAGCAGGCTTAGGTAAATTTACTAATCAGGGCTCTGCTTTGTTAATAATGATGATATTGGGTGGTGCCATTCTTCCGGTAGTTCAAGGTCGTATTGCCGATGTATTTGGAATACAGCAATCCTATTTATTAGCCACAGCTTGTTTTGCCTTTTTATTCTTCTTCGGGGTGCAGGTTCAAAAAGTATTACGTAAACAAGGTATTGATTTCGATGCTGAAGTTGCCAATAAATCTGTAAAAGGAGGTCATTAATTAATGGAAAGCGAATGGGTATTTCATTCTATTTCTGAATCTGACTTTCCGATACTTATTGATTTATTTACTGAGTTTGCAGCGTTTGAAAAGCGATCTGAAAACATGATCAATACTTTGAGTAAAATGCAAAGGGATAAGGATTGGATAGAAGGCCTTATTGTGGTAAGTAAAAGTGGCAAAATAGCCGGATATACTACCTGGTATACAGCTTATCATACCTGGACGGGTAAATGCCTTCATATTGATGATTTATATTTAAAACCCGAGTTTCGTGGAGCTGGTTTGGGTACACTTCTTATAAATAAAGTAATTCATAAGGCTAAAGAATTGAACAGTGAGCAACTCAGGTGGCAGGTTTCGGATTGGAACGAATCTGCTAAGAATTTTTATAAATCTTTAGGTGCTGAAATTCACATAACCGAAGAAAATTGTGTTTTACAGTTAAAGTAAAATCATTAAAATGTTAAAAAATTTCAGGAATGAAATAAGTGTAGAATTAATTTCAATACTAAATTTTTGGGAAAATAATACAGTTGATACAATTCAAGGTGGTTTTTATGGTAAAATAGACCATTCTGGTAAAATATATCCAGAGGCTGGAAAAGGTGGGGTACTTAATTCAAGAATATTGTGGGCATTTTCGGCTGCTGCTGGGTTTGATGAATTACCTGATGAAAAGAGAGTGAGGTATAAAAAGCTTGCTGAAAGAGCCTTTGAATATCTGAAAACTTACTTTATTGATTCCGAATTTGGTGGCGTGTATTGGTCGGTTACTTCTAGTGGCAAACCCTTATCTACACGCAAGCAGATTTACGGTTTATCTTTTGCCATTTATGGATTGTCAGAATATTATAAAATTTCTTCCGACATAACTGCATTGGAAGAGGCTCAAAAATTATATGAACTCATTGAGAAATATAGTTTTGATGCGGAGTATGGTGGATATCTGGAGGCTTTTTCAAAAGAATGGAATTTGATGGATGATCATAGGTTGAGTAATAAGGATCGTAATCATCCAAAATCGATGAATACGCATTTACATATTATAGAAGCTTATTCTAATCTTTATTCTGTATGGCCGGATATTCTATTGAAAGAAAAAATTTCTGCATTACTCGATATTTTTGAAACCCTTATCTTAAATACTGAATCGGGTCACTTAAATCTATTTTTTGATAAAAATTGGAAGATTCAATCGAATGTAATTTCTTTTGGTCATGATATTGAAGCATCCTGGCTTTTGTTGGAATCTGCAGAAATAATAAAAGATGAGTTTAGGGTTGAAAAATGGAAGACACTTTCTTTAAAAATGGCAGAGGCAACATTGGAAGGATTTAATCTGGACGGGAGCTTAAATCATGAAAAAGACAGACAAACAGGCCATCTAGATACTCACAGAGAATGGTGGGTTTCAGCCGAGGCTATGGTTGGTTTTTTAAATGCATTTGCGATTTCAGGTACTAAAAAATATTTGCCCTTGGTTGGTCAAATTTGGGAGTTTACTAAAGAAAATCTAATTGATCGGGAAAATGGCGAATGGGTGTGGGGGGTATATCCGCCTTATGCAAGTGAGCGAAATTACCGGGTTATGACTAAAGAAGATAAAGTGGGTTTCTGGAAATGCCCTTATCACAATACCAGAGCTTGTATAGAAATACTTAAAAGGTATAAATAATAAAAGAGGGCCGCGGCCCTCTTTTATTATTAAAAGTTCAAAGCAGCAGGTAAATACTTTGCCACCAGGTCTTCATAATAAGGTCTCAGTGCTTTTGCATCCGGTGGCACAGGCACTTTTGAGTACAAATCGTAAGGGTTAAATTTATCTACCCATTTAAACATTTCGTGATCGTGCTTACTCATTAAATGGTCATAAGCATTTTCGCGGTGCTGCGGATAAAACGAATGGTACCTCAACATATATAAACCTTCTTCAGGTAGATAATTTTTCATGATTTGGTAGATGTATTCGTCGTGTCCCCAACTCATTTTTACATTGTCCAGTCCACAATTAGGTTCATATATACCATATTTAGTATTAAACCGAGGGTCTTTACTGTCAGGATTAGCTTCAAAAAATTCGGGATAAACGATTTTGTCGGAATGTTTACAACCTACCGGAAAAGTATCTCCTACTACTGCCCATTGCGGCTCACCAAACAGACACAAAACTTTACCTAAATCGTGCATAAAACCGGTAAGCACAAACCAGTCAGGATGACCATCTTGCCGGATAGCTTCCGAAGTTTGAAGCAAATGTTGAAATTGGTCTAAGTCAGTATCCGGATCACTGTCATCCACCAAGGTATTCAGGAAATCAACTGCATCCCAGATACTCATCTCACGTTTGTCAAATTTTAAATATTCTTTTTCTTTTTCCAGTACGAAGTCATACGTTTGATAAGTATGGTTCATTTGGTAAAATTTCTTGACAGTTGCTACTCTATCCGAGTCCACGTAGTTTCTGTAATTATCTTTGGCTTTTACCCCGGGTTCAGGGTATCGCTGAATGACATCTTCTTCCCATTCATCCAGATTGGCAAGAGGATTTTTTTCATTTTCTGTAAATTCCGTATTCATATTGATAATTTTTAAAAATTCCGATCAATTTTCATGACCGGAATTGATTAATTAATAACCCGGATTCTGAACCAGATAACCTTCCAGATTGGATGCACCATCTATTGCTGTTTGCGGTATCGGGAAAATACGTTTGTTTTTGTCGGTATTGTCTTTTTCGGTCCATTTACCTTCGTATTTGCCAAAACGAACCATGTCCGTACGTCTTAGTAATTCCCAGTAAAATTCAAATCCTCTTTCGCGGAAAAGCAAATCCAAACTCATTTCTGTCAATGCCGGAGGAGGAGTGGTAATATTACGGGCGGCTCTTACTGTATTTACGTCGGCCAGTGCAGGAGCATTGGCACCTTTTCTTAAATTGGCTTCGGCACGCATCATATAAACATCAGCCAAACGCACTATTGAAAGATCGGCCATTCCTTTATTTCGGCCAGAATTAGACTCCCGGCTGAATTCGTATTTCTCAACCCGATATCCTGTAGGATAATCGCTACCTTCTGCTGTAAAATCGATTCTTTCTGTGAAATTAACGAACTTATCTGGTCTGTTTCTGGACAAATTAGTGATTTTGGCAATTTTGAATTCTCCACTTTCACATTTTTCAAAAACGCCGTTAATTCGAATTAAACCATACTGTTGGCCCCTCAATATACCTCTGTCAATTTTTACAGCACTTTCGGCCAGACATGTATCGGTTTTTGGCATGTTTTCCTGATGAAAACGCGGGTCACGCGTAGGATCCTGAGGTGCATAAGCTTGTGCCCAGCTTTGGTAAAAGTCAGAAGTAATTCCTGGTCCGTCGGTTCCGTTAGCAGACGGAAACTTAGGCAATGGATATTGATCGCCTGATAAAGAGAAATAAGACATACGATTATGACCATTTAAGTCAGGTCTTTGATCCACTGCAAAAATCAATTCGGTATTATCATGATTGTCATTTCCAAAAATCGAAAAGTAATCATTGGATAGCTTGTACTCGCCCGAATTGATAATTTTATCGCAATAGCTTATTACTTTATCCATGTCCGTGGATTTGAAATCAAAACTTGCAGCAAAACGATCATTATAAACAGCAGCATTCAGGTGCAACCTGGCAAGTAGACCCCAAACAGCCGCTTTAGTAAGTCTACCACTACCTACTGCGGCACGATTGGAAAGAAGCGGTTCAACAGCTTCAAATTCTGTTACCAGGTAGTTTACTGCTTCAGGGCCCCGAAGTATCACCGATGTGGTTCCGGGATCATCCTTTTGGAAAACAATGCCGTACAAATCAAACATAACCAGATTATAATAGGCACGCATGCCACGGGCTTCTGCCAAATACAGCTTTGCATTTGAATCGTTTATGTCTGGAAGTGCATTTATTGCAGTTATAGACCTTGAAATAGCTTGTACTATAAGATTCCATGTATTTCTAACATTGGCAGTCTGACTATTGTAAGTATGTTTATGCAGGTCCAGATAAATCCCATTATCACCCCAATCTGTACCACCGCGATAAGGTAAAATAGCCTCGTCGGTCGTGATTTGTTGTAAAGCAAAATAGGTGGTATGCTGAAAAATATTGGGCAATAAAGCATAAACCGGTGCAATAATGCCATCGGCAGCTTCTTTGTCCGTAAGCGTGGTACTGAAACTTTCATCCAAAACATTTTCTTCGAGATTGGTACAGCCATTGCTTATGGCCATCATTCCGAGAATGGTATAAAATACTATTAATTTGTTTTTCATTTTTCTAATTTTTAAAGTCCAACAGTCAATCCAAAAATGAATGATTTAGCCTTAGGGTATGTCAGGTAGTCAATTCCATAAGACGAAACACCATTTATAGCCCTATCCTGATTTACGTCCGGATCATATCCATCGTACTTCGTAAGAAGGAATAAATTCTGACCTGTAAAGTTTAATCTTAAACTTGGTAGCCAGGAGCTGATTCCCATTTTTGTTGTATTAAATGAATACCCCACGGTCAGGTTATTTAAGCGGAAATAGGAACCATCTTTAAGATAACGACTAGATACGGGTGCTGAATTGCTAATTGATTCATTTGGAAGAGATGAAGCTTCTGCAGTTGTATTTACACCTTTCGATAAACGCAATTTGTAAAAATTAGCATTCGCTGTATTGTCATATACCTTATTTCCGGATACTCCGTTAAAATTAACCGCGAAATCGAAATTATGTACAAATAAACTTCCATTGATGTTATACATTCTTTTTGGTAATGCCGAGCCTGATGCCACACGGTCGTTATCTGTTATTATTCCATCACCATCCACATCTCTGAATTTGTTCATTCCATTTTCATCCAGGCCTATGAAATCTTTCAGGAAGAACGTACCGATTGGTTGCCCATTGATGTAACCATTGATTGTGGCAGAGGTAAGACCAGAACCGGAAGCAGAACCGGAAGGAATTACCGAATACGGTGAACCTTTTACTATGTTATCGATAAAAGTGATATTTCCACCCACTTCATAGCGTAAATTTTTCGAAATGCTTTTGCGGTAATTTAAATCAAATTCTACCCCTTTATTACGAATGGTCATGTCTTTTACATTGGTCCAGAATGTACCGGCTGGCTGCACAGGATCCGATGGGATAACTTCTAATAAAATATTGTTTGATATTTTATCGAAATAATCAATACTTCCACTCAAAGCCCCATTTAACAGACCAAAATCTAAGCCGATATCTGTTTGAGCAGAAACTTCCCATTGGATATTTGGATTGGCCAAACGAGAATAGGTAGTACCTCCCGGATAAGTATTGGATGATCCAAGCGGATAACTCGTTGTACCGGAAACTTGAGAGGTAAAAAGGGCCTGTGTAATTTTTGATGGAATTTCCTGATTACCTGTCTGACCCCATCCTGCCCTAAGCTTCAAGTCATTAAATGCAGACGATTTCAAAAAATCTTCTTCTGATATTCTCCAACCTACAGAGAAAGATGGAAATACACCGTATTTATTATTTGCTCCAAATTTAGACGATCCGTCTACACGCACAGTGGCTGTAGCCAGGTATTTATCCTTGTAGCCATAATTAACTCTGGAATAAAATGACTGAAGCTCATTAATTAAAGCGTATCCGGAAGGTTTATTATTAATCAAGGTGAGATCCTGACCTAAACCCGGATTATACTGAGGCTCTATGTCATTAATTGGAAATTTATTGATACTGTAATTACGCCCTTGCAAGAAAATCTTTTGATAAGAATGCCCCGCCAAAGCAGTAAGACTATGTACATCCTTGTTCAAAGTATAAGTCAGGTAGTTTTCAATCAATCTGTTAGTATTCTTATTTGTGATTGTTTCCAGTCTTCCTTCCTGTAATGGCTCAGCATATGGCAGTGTTTGTAAATCTCTTGAAGAATTAGAATTGTCAATACCAAAGTTAAGTTTGTAAACCAAACCTTTGAAAATAGTAAGCGAAGGACTGATATTACCTAATATACGGTAGGTGGAAGTCATGTCCTGATTCAACTTCAGCGTAAGCAATGGATTCGATCCATCGGCATATTGTTTCAATTCGCCATTGTTGTCGTAAGGCACATAAGTAGGATTAGCTGAGATAGCACTGCCTATCATACTTTGAATTGGCGGGCGATCGTTTTCAGTTGATGCGGCACTCAGGTTAACATCTACACTTAAGCGATCATTTAGCAATTTTTGATTCAAATTTACCCTTCCTGTATATCTGTCAATATTATTACCTTTTAGAATACCTTGCTGTTTTTGTAAGCCGAAAGAGCCAAAGTATTTCAACTTATCCGTACCTCCACTAAGTGAAAGGTTATGATTCTGGGTAATCGCCTGGCGGGTGATTTCTTTTTGCCAGTCGGTATTTCCACCATCGTCAATAAAACTTGTGCCTGTCTTTTTCAATTCCGAGCGGAATTCATCAGCTGTAAATAAATCTAAAGGACGAGCAATTTTCGAAACACCTAAACTTGCGGAATAATTAAGTTTTGAGGTGCCTGCTTTTCCTTTTTTGGTTGTTATCAAAACCACGCCATTAGCTCCACGTGAACCATAAATGGCTGTTGCTGAGGCATCTTTCAATACATCGATAGATTCAATATCTGCTGGATTAAGAAAGTTAAGTGGGTTTCCTGAACCACCAACGCTGGAATTGTCCAGAGCAAAACCATCAATTACAAAAAGTGGAGTACTTCCGGTACGCACACCTCCCGGCCCACGCACTGTGATATTCAATGGACCTCCTGGCTCGCCGCTGGCTGCATTTACATTTACACCAGCCACTTTTCCTTGAATCAATTGTTCAGGCGAATTAATTATACCTGTATTAAAGTTTTCACTTTTCACCGATTTTGCTGAACCTGTAACATCTTTAGAACTAGTGCTACCGTAACCAATTACCACCACTTCTCTAAGCTCTTCTGCATCTGATTTCAAGCTCACATTGATTACACTTTGTGTACCGATTTTTATTTCTTCAGATATAAAGCCAATAAATGCAAAAACGAGGATTGCGTTGTCATCGTTGACTTGTAAGGAGTAATTTCCAGATGCATCGGTAATTGCTCCTGTTGTTGTACCTTTTACGGTTACACTACAGCCCGCCAGTGGCTCACCGGTAGAGGCTTCTTTTACTGTTCCTGATATGGCTCTTGCATTCAGTGCTCCGGCCTGTACTACCCAATGGGTAAGGCTCATCATCACTAAAAGCGAAATCCAAATCTTTTTTTTGAAGTGAAAAATTTTCTTCATACTAGTTTTGGTTTTGGTTAAAAAAAAATGAATGGAAAAGGGTCTTTCGGGTTAAAAATTTTATGAATTATGCTTTAGGAATGGCAAAGTTTGAACTTCAATTTTGCTATTAAGACCGGGATTAAATTATCAAATTGTTAGCCTAATGAGATAAATATATCTGAAAAAAGCATTCTATTCGGAGGAAATAACGAAGTACATATATAATTTTAGTTAAGGTGAAATTGAAATAACCTTCAATTATAAAATTGTATTTGGTTAATAAAAAATAGCAATTAAAGTATTTTTATTGCAAACGTTTGCAATTGTTTTACGCTATTTTAAAAACAAGAAAAATGAAAGAAATTAGATAAGTTTAGTAGTTTGCCTTAAGATCAATTCAGGTTGGAGAATTTTATGAATAGGATCATGAACTTTATCTGGTGCCAATATTAAATCAATCAGCTTTCGAGCAGCTAGGGCTCCTATTTCAAAACTTTTTCGATTAATAGTACTTAGTGCGGGATTAAAAAAAGAAGAATACGGATTATTGTCAAAACCAATAATGGAAACCTGATCCGGAATAGGAATATGCTTTTGTCTCAGGACTTTCATAGCTCCGAAACATACGTCGTCGTTTACTCCAAATATGGCATCCGGAGTCTGATGTTGATCAAATAGGTACTGTACCGGTTTACTGGCACTTTCGATATTGAAGTCGGCATGAATGATCAAATTTTCGTTTATTGGAATATTTTTTTCTGACAGGCAATGCAGGTAACCTCTCTTCCGATCTTCAGATACTTTCATTCCTGCCGGGCCTGCTATATGTGCAATATTTTTGCAACCTGTTGCTATTAAATGTTGAGTCGCCAAATATGCACCTGCGTAATTATCAATGGTAACGCTGTGAAAATTTTCACCAATGGCTTCCCTATCCATAAATACAAAAGGCATTTTTCCGGCTAAGAGTTTATTTAAATGATCTGTGTTATTGGATGAAAAACTTTCCTGAGAAAGCGAAATTAGCATTCCAGCTACCCTATTTTGTTTTAATCGTTCTATATGTTCTGCTTCTTTAGCCAGGCTCTCATTCGAAATACAAAAATTTAGTGTATAACCAAGTGTATTTAATTCGGATTGTATACCTTCTAGCATGGTGGTTTCATGTGAATGCAGAATGCCAGGCACAATTATACCTATCGCTTTCGAAGATTTATTGAGAAGATTGAGCGAAACGTAGTTTTTTTGATAGCCCATTCTTTGAGCATATTCCTGTATATTTTTCCGGGTTTCAATGTTTATCAAAGGATAATCATTTAAAGCTCTTGAAACCGTGGAAGGAGAGCATTTGAACTTTCTCGCAATGTCTTTTATCGTAATAATTTGATTCATATTGGCCTTATCAGCAATAAATCTGCAAGCGAAAGCTACATTTTTTCAGAATCAAAAGCAATATGGCTAATCGATAAAAGGAAAATAGACTACTTAGGGGTTTATCATTTGGAGAAAGTAACTAACACTTTATAATTTTTTGAAAGAATATTTTCACTGTTTGAAGGATGATTGAGTATTTTTATTTTTGTCGCATCGAATTCCACATCAAATTGCTTTCCGGCGTTGAAAGTATACCCATTTTTTATCCAAATACTTTCACTTGCTTCTACCAATACTTCTACCGATATGATTGATTTTACCAGAAACTAAGCCATGGGTTAATTCGGCAATTCCTCCTTCCGATCCATTTGTTGATGTGGTAAAAGTTTTCATTTTTACGCTTGGCCCGCCCACGCCCATAGTGGCATATCCACCAATTCCCAAATCACTAGAAAAACTTGCGTAATGATCGCCATTTATACTAAATATGGGTGCTGTTCCATTGAATGACCAGTTTATGTTATTAATAATGGGTAAACTGGAATTAAAAAAAGTATTTACTAGTAAATAATTTGAGCCATTATAACTTTCATAGCGAAGCGATACAGGACCAAATGTACTGGAAAGACCGCAGTTTAATATGAGGATCATCAGTAAAACTAGATGGACCATGTACAATGTTTAATTTACCTTGCCCAAGCGAAGAAGGTACCAAAACCACAGACTGAGCAAAACTGTTAAGTGCCAAAAAGATTAATACCGGTAGTATGTATTCTTTTTTTCATGATTCTTTGATGTATAAGTAGAGTTTTTTATACTGTTGTTAATCAGCAATTAAATTTCATTAAAGCTAAAAATAGATTTCGGGTAAAATTGAACTTAGAAAAAGGTTTTATTGTATGGTGAATCCAGAATTTCCTTCTTTAATTTTTCAGGAAAAACTGTATTCTGGTTGAATCGGGTTTATCGCCAGGGAAGAAGTTTTGACGATTTAAAAAATGAGTGTACCTTCAAAATTGGAATAACCTTAATCTCCCCCGAAATGAAAATGAATGCACTTTTTATAGCAGGTCTGTTTTTCTGGCAAACACTTACAGCACAACCTCCGCCAGACTATAAATGGATAGAAGTGATTGTATCACCTGATCACGCCGATTGGACTTACGGACTCAATGAACAGGCCTCTTTTAATATTACTGTACTAAAAAGCCATGTTCCATTGAAAGATATTGATATACATGTAGAGCTTGGGCCGGAACGTATGCCTTCTACTATGAATGAAGATGTACACATGGCCCACGAAGCAATAAAAATATTGGGTGGCACTATGAGTAAACCGGGTTTCCTAAGGTGTACGGTTAGGGTAGATTACGAAGGGAAAAGTTATACTGCCTGGGCAACTGCTGGTTTTGAGCCGGAAAAAATTATGCCTACGGTAAAATTCCCTGCTGATTTTAATCAATATTGGCAGAATGCATTGGATGAAAATGCCAAATTGCCATTGGATACAAAAATGACACTTTTGCCTGAAAGGTGTACTGAAAATGTAAATGTTTACGAAGTAAGCCTGCAAAACTGGAAACCCGGTGCACGCTTATACGGCATATTATCAATTCCTAAAAAAGAAGGAAAATATCCGGCAGTGCTTAAAGTGCCTGGGGCAGGAATAAGACCCTATTACGGCGATCCTAAATTTGCTGAGGATGGTATTATCAGTTTCGAAATCGGGATTCATGGCATCTCCGTTACCATGCCACAGC
>JAHEBN010000283.1 GCA_024645245.1 Jiulongibacter sp.
ACTTATCATCTGCAGTTACTACCCCTGCAATGATCACTTCGGTTTTGATGGTATCAAAATCCCCTTGGACATATATATTATCTTTTAGAAAACGAATAGTTGTATTGGCAACTAAGTTAGGGTCGGTGCCACCTGCAGGAGGTGTATCGTATTCATCTTTTCTACAGGCTGAAACAGTAACCAATACGGCTAGTGTGAATAATGGCAGCAAATTTTTAAGCGTGCGCTTCATGATATAAATTTTATTAGTTGATTCGAAGAATTAGATTTACAAAATAAGTTGTACCGAAGGAATAGAAATATTTAGGTGCAAATGAACTTGGGTCTTTGTCGGCAAAGTCGTAACGTAACTGTTCAAAACCACCTGTTACCAGATCCTTATTATTCGTTAAATTGGAAACACCTACATTTAATACAAGGAATGTATTATGCTTCATTGTTTTAAAATAGTTGTTGAGTTTCCATGACTTCCCACCAAAGAAATCAACTGTCAACTGAGATGATGTTTTCTCCTGATTAACAATTGAATTCCATTGGTCAGAATTTTCAGGAACAAGATCTATAGCTGCACTGGTACGACGGGCTGGGTTAAAATCAATATAGGTGTTGTCGTAATAATTAAAATTCAGATACATGAACCAAAATCTTTTGGCGCGGTATCCTAATCCAATGGTATAAGCTGTTTGAGGTGTACCTCCTACATAAAAATTCTCAGCATATACCGTTTCATTTGCCAGTACCTCCGATGTATTATCAATTGTAACCGTTGCACTTGGCCTGTCGGTGTAGTAGTACTGACCAATGGCAGCAACGGCACTGGCAGTAAAACCTTTTCCTAAATTGTATTCAAGAGCAAGCTCAAGTCCGAGATGACGCTCATCGATATTGGTAACACTGTAATTAACAAAATTTCTGTAATCACTGTGATAAAAACTAACCGTTTTTGTTTGATCATCAAATTGTGTGAAATATCCAACAGCACGCACTTTTAATTTTGGTGCTTTTACCAGATATCCACCTTCAAAAGATAAAATTTGTTCATCAGTCAATCCCGGAACAAATTCATTTCTGGTACGTGCCGAAACAAACGCATTTTCAAAATAAGGAGCACGTGTAAGCTTAGCTCCATTTAAGAAGATATAATTCCTACCATTAATTTTATATGTTGCACCACCCTTTACACCATAATTAAAAAACGATTGGGTTTCCGAATCACCGAATGAATTTTCCTGAAACAATCCATTCTTAACATTTCCTGTTCTCTTAAAATCTGTTTGTGAAAGTTCAATTGCAGCAAACAAATCAATTTTGTCGAACTTCCATTGACCCTGGATCCATCCCGAACCTTTACTTATACTTGAAGTATAGTTATATCCGAATTTATCGCCCTCCTTTAATATGCGATTTGGATTGTTTACATCATTTTGAATCGCATTGGCGCTATCGGCAAAATCCTGTTCTGCATACTGATTGATATCAACATAAAAATCACCTCCCAACAAATCTCTTACTCGCTTGAAGTTGTCGGTAGTTTGCTTCATATAAGTTATACCGGCCGTTAACTGGAAATTTTCATTAACGTTTGTGTTCAAATAAGAATTAAAGTGTAGTTTTTTGGAATCTGTAACACGCTCTTCAACGATGTAATGTGATCTCAATCCAGAAACAGAATTTCCAATAATTCCATTTGCATCATTGATAGTTTCAAAACTGTTAGCATTAGTGTTGTACAATTGATCCCACTGTATTTGTCTGAGCTCTTCATTGTTCCTTAAAAGAGCATCTAACTGTGCTGCAACTTCAGGAAATTCATCATAATAACTTGGCAGTTTCCTGTAAAAGTCGGGGCGCGGATCCGGAGCGTTATACCAATCCAAAGCGGTTCTAATGTTCTCACCAAAAGTATAACCTACAGAAGTACGTAATTGAGTTTGAGAACTTATTTTCCAATCATGAGATAAAATTGCTACAGGTTGATGGCTGATGCCTATAGATGCGTTCCTGATTTCTCCATTTTGATATCCCCATGTAGGATTATAATAATTAGTTCCTGCCAAATCATACATCTCTTTTGTAGCAGGTGCCGAACGACCTCTTTCAGTTGGAGTTCCAAAAGCAGTTAAACTAATAGAGTGGTTATAATTAAGAACCTTTTCGGCAGATAAGAAATATGACCAACCATCGTAATATGAACCCGGTATATAACCCTCTTGTGACCAGCGACGGGAAAGACTTCCGGCGAAAGCCCAGCCACCTTTTAATAAACCGGTGCCATAAGTTGCCATTACACGATTACTGTAAGCACGGTTAGAAAGGGAATAAGCAACCGATAACTGCTTACGCTGACGAGTTGCACGTGTGTCAATAGAATTACTTCCACCAATACCACCAAAAGCATATGAACCTGGAGCCAGGTTACTGGTACTTTCTTTATTTCTGGTAACATCATTCAAGCCACTCCATAAATAATACATAGTATTCCCGTTGTTCAAATCGGTTACCGGAACGCCATTTACATAGGTTACAAAATTATCATTGTCATAACCTCTAACTTTAAAACGTGCAGCACTAAATGTATAAGAAGTAGCTGCATTGAAAGCATCTCTGGAGGCACTTAATATTCCCGAAACTGTGGGAGCAGCTGATTCCTTCACATCAGCATCAGTCAGCGAAACGCTTGGAATATCAGCTCTGTCATCTTCAGCTACAGAACCATTAACTATAATGGTAAGGAAACCAATATCAGTATTAAGCTCCTTAACCTCAATTTCTTGATTAAATGTTTCGTGGTTCTCTTCAGAAATACTCAATGTGTATTTGCCGAATGGCACATCTTTGATCTCAAAAACACCCTTTTCATCGGTAACCGATTGAAGTGAATTACCGGACAAGGAAATTTTAGCACCTTCAACAAAATTATTGTAATCGTCGGTGATAATTCCTTTAACAGCTCCTTGTTGAGCAAATAAATGTTGTCCTGACAAAGTCAGTAGAACAACTAAGAATAAACGTAATCTTTTCATAGAGTTGAGGTTCCCTAAAAGCAGCAGGGGTTTTAACAAGTACAAAGATATGTAATAGAATGACACCTCAGCTATTTGGATATCAAATCATTGT
>JAHEBN010000284.1 GCA_024645245.1 Jiulongibacter sp.
GGCGTTGTAAAAGAAGATGAGAATGTAAAAAAAGCATGGAACAATGTAAATACCGAATACCAGAAAAGAGCTGATTTGGTAGGTCAGTTGGTAAACACTGTAAAAGGAGCTGCTAATTTTGAGCAAACTACATTAACAAAGTTAGTTGAAGCAAGAGCAAAAGCCACTTCAATAAATTTAACGGCTGATGAGCTTACTCCTGAGAATATTGCAAAATTTCAGGCAGCACAGGGCGAAATGAGTGGCGCATTAAGTCGTTTATTGGCGGTGGTTGAAAATTATCCTGATTTAAAAGCAACCCAAAACTTTCTTCAATTGCAAGGTCAATTAGAAGGAATAGAGAATGAGGTTCGTAATTCTAGGAAGGTTTTTAATGAAGCAATAAATTCTTATAATGTTAAAGTAAGATCATTTCCAATGAATATGCTGGCTGGTATGTTTGGTTTTAAATCAAAAGAAGGTTTCAAAGCGGATGAAGGTGCTGATAAAGCTCCTAAAGTAGAATTCTAACCAACTATAATATGCAGCAAAAGAAATTTTCCAAATATATTATTGGAGGAGTTGTACTTCTATTACTTATCATCTATGGGGTTACTACAAATAACTCTTTAATTCAAAAACGGGAAAAAATAAATCTTCAATGGTCGGAGGTGCAAAATACTTATCAGCGAAGAATTGATTTAATACCTAATCTGGTGAATGTAGTAAAAGGGATTTCTGATTTTGAGCAAACTACTTTGGAAAATATTGCAATAGCAAGAGCAGATGCGATAAAAGGTTTATCTGCTGGCAATAGTGATATTACTCCTGAAACCTATAACAATCAAAAACAATTGCAGGATAATTTAGCAGGTGCTGCAAACAGAATAATTATCAATATAGAGAAATATCCAACCTTAAAAGGAACAGCAGCTTATGCTGGTTTGCAAACCCAGTTGGAAGGTACAGAGCGAAGAATCAAAATTGCAAGAAAAGATTTTAATGAAGCCGTGGCTGTATACAATAAAAAAGTAAGGAGTTTCCCCTCAAATTTAATTGCCGGAATATTTGGGTTTAAAAAGAAAGAAGGTTTTCAGGCAGATGCTGGTAATGATAAGGCAGTGGAAATAAAATTTAATTAAACAACGAAAAATATTTTTGGTGAATATTTTCCCCTGGAAAAAAAGACAAAAGTTTTTCTCTGAAGAAGAAAACAGACTGATTGTAAAAGCGATCAGACATGCCGAACAACGTACAAGCGGAGAAGTCCGGGTATTTGTAGAAAGTCATTGTAGCTGGATGGATGCTATCGATAAGGCAGCTGAAATATTCTTTAAGCTTAAAATGGAAAATACGGAAGATCGAAATGCTGTTTTAGTTTATGTTGCAGTAAAAGATCGGCAACTCGCAGTTTTTGGGGATGAAGGAATTCATAAAAAAGTTGGTACAGAATATTGGAATAAAGTCGTTAAAGAAATGCTGTCTTCTTTTAGTAAAAATGATTATGCAAAAGGCATCGCTGAATGTGTTGTTCAGATTGGAGATGCTTTATGTGAAAGTTTCCCTTTCGACAAAAAATCAGATAAAAACGAATTGCCCGACGAAATAGTTTTTGGCAGATAAAATTCATGAGAAGATTCTTATTTATACTTACACTGTTTTTTTCTTTTTCTGCCTCAGCGCAGATAAATGAAATTATCTCGTCACCTCCCAAGCCTCAAAAACTGGTTAATGATTATACTAATACATTAACCCCTCAGCAAGTGCAGGCACTTGAGACAAAGCTTTATCAATATGACGACTCTACATCAAACCAGATTGTAATTGTTATTGTAAACAGTTTGGAAGGTTATTCAATTGACGATGCGGCTATCGAATTAGGCCGTAATTGGGGTGTTGGGAATAAAAAATTTAATAATGGAGTAGTAGTTTTCGTAGCAAAGTCAGATAGGAAATTAGCCATACAAGTTGGCTATGGTCTCGAAGGTGTGATAACAGATCTTACCACTAAAAGCATTAGGGAAAACACAATTAATCCAGATTTTAAAGCAGGAAATTTTTACCGGGGTTTAGATCGGGGAACCGATGAATTAATCAAAGCTGCTGAAGGTAGGTATAGTGCTCCTGAAGGCTATCATAAAAAAGGAAAGGGTATAAGTATCTGGAACATCATTTTCATTATTATTATTTTGCTACTAATTTTTGGAGGTGGTGCAGCAGGTGGCGGTACTTATGTTTCAAGAGGAGGGTACACAGGTTGGAGTGGAGGCGGTTCTGATTGGTCAGGTGGTGGTGGAAGTAGTAGCGGAGGTGGATTTGGAGGTTTTGGTGGTGGAAGTTTTGGTGGTGGCGGCTCAAGTGGAAGTTGGTAATTAATATAACTATAAAAAATGCCTTTGTAATCAAATCACAAAGGCATTTTTCTCTTAAAGAAATTTCAAATCAGAAACCTTTTTTATCAGTGTCAGGCATCACTGATTTAATATAATTTACTAATTCAGCTAACGCTTTATTGTCAGTATTTTCTTTTGCTTCCTTGTCTTTTTTAGAAAGTAATCCTTTTAATACCATCCCATTGATAAATGGATCAGTTTGATTTCTAAACCCTTCAGGAATAGCATCTCTGAATTTGACGATCTCTTCCACACCCCACTTTACTTTCTCTGGATTTTTTATTGCATTTAAGTAAGTAGCAAGTGTATTTAAAAACTGGAATTTTCCTTGGCTCAAAGGCATATTTGCAAAATCACCGATTATTTTATCAGCCATACTCTCATCACCTGATTTTACAATTTCATTCATAATCGCTTCTTGTAAATTCCCTTTGGCTGGCTTATCACTCATTTGTTTCGCAATTGCCAAAGCAACAGCGGCATCTGTTTTACCGAGTGCCATTAAAGCATTGCCTGCTACAGAATAAGAAGAATCATTCACTGCTGATTTAAAAAAAGCAATATATTCTGGCTTTTTGTAATCACCCAATTTTTGGATAGCCGATGCCCTTACCGTAGCATACGTATCTTTTTTTGCAAGATCTAACAGGATGGCTTCAACACTATTTTTTATATCATTTTTTTTCAAGTCAA
>JAHEBN010000146.1 GCA_024645245.1 Jiulongibacter sp.
TCTATGTTCTGGTCGATGGCCTTCGATAATAATTCAATAATGTTCGTTTTGTCCACTCCTGAATTTTCAAGCGGCATGAACCGGCATCTCCAATGATCGGTACAAAAAGTTTCTTTAAATCCATTGGGCCACACTTTTATCCCCCTGTTAGTGATCATGGTAAGGTTGAGCTTTTCATTTTCCACACTTTTCAGCTTTTCCGAAAGTTCATTTGGATTTGATCCATTCCAGTGGACAAACACGTCTACACCTACCAACTGCTTATTTGCCGATGGTTTTCTTTGGTATTTCGGCAAATTTAGTTTTGCTCTATTCGCAAAAGAAACCGGCATTAAAATAGACGGCATTTTACCCAGGTTGTCGATCACTGTTTTAGCGAACTCTTTAGTCCCAACTTTTTTCCGGCTTGTACCTGCTTTGTAAATATCGGCGGTATGAATTCCCTGCTCAATGGTGTAGAGCCAGGCATTTTGAATTTTCTCTGCCACATCTGTTTGTCCAATATGATTAAGCATGAGCACAGCTCCCTGTATTAAGCCCGATGGATTTGCCACATTTTTGCCGGCAATATCAGGTGCCGTGCCGTGAATGGCTTCAAACATGGCACATTCTTCACCTATATTTGCCGATCCGGCCAGGCCAACGGAACCAGTAATCTCAGCCGCTATGTCGGATATCACATCTCCGTATAAATTAGGCATTACAATTACATCAAATAACTCCGGTGACTCTGCCACTCTGGCTGCACCAATATCAACAATCCAGTGATCATTTTTTATGTCGGGATATTCCCTGGCAATTTCATCGAAAACCTTGTGAAATAAGCCATCTGTTTGTTTCATTATATTGTCTTTGGTGAAACAGCTTACTTTTTTTCGATTTTGTTGCCTGGCATATTCAAAAGCGTATCTCACTATTTTTTCACAGCCGGGGCGACTTATAAGTTTGAGGCATTGTACTACTTCGTCTGTTTGCTGATGTTCAATTCCGGCATACAAATCCTCTTCATTTTCTCTGATAATCACGATGTCCATCACTGGATGTTTAGTACTCACAAAAGGGTGCAAACTTTTACAAGGCCGTACATTGGCATATAAGCCCAGAAACTTACGCGTACTTACATTCAAACTTTTATATCCGCTACCTTGGGGAGTAGTAATAGGTGCTTTTAAAAATATTTTATTTCGCCTGATCGATTCCCAGGATTCGGGTGTAATGCCCGAACTGTGTCCGGCTAAATAAACCTTTTCGCCCACAGCTATTTCTTCAAATTCAATTTTTGCACCGGCGGCATGCATTATTTCCAAGGTGGCATCCATAATCTCCGGTCCTATTCCATCTCCTTTTGCAATCGTTACTTTCATCTTATTTATTAAATTTATTTTTTAATTTTCCTATCCGATGTATTAATTATTGGTCTCAATTATCCCATATGACAAATGAGTCATTATGTTAAAATTCACTTGATTATGAAGTTTTTTCCTCAGAAAAATTTTTAGATTTTGATTGGCCGTTTTCTGATAAATAAGGAAATGATATTCTACTAAGCCGACCTCTTTTCTGTAGAATATTTCTGATTATGATTTTCAGCGTATTCCGTAAACATTTGATTGAATTTGGGGAAGTATTTGCTTAAAAATACGATCGAAATGATCAATATTTTATCGCCATATGCCAGACAAGTAATCACCAGCACCGGAGCCATTACAGTTTCTAAATCTAGATTGAGAATACCGGAATAATTAACAAACAAGAGAATAAAACTAACTATACCACCTAGAATGAGTCCGAATTTTGCGGTCATCTTACTTAATTCTGAGCTTACTTTTTTGTTCATATGTTTATTGTTTATTTTTTTGATGGGGCAAAATTGGGGAATACGAATCATAAATTTTTATTTATATTTGTAATGTAAAACATAAATATTTTTTATGAATTATACTTTAAACCAACTCCATATCTTCCTTAAAATAGTTCAGAATGAGAGCATTACGAAGGCCTCTGAAGAACTTCATTTAACCCAACCGGCGGTTTCTATTCAGCTGAAAAATTTTCAGGATCAGTTCGAAATCCCGCTAACTGAAGTAATTGGACGTAAAATTTACATAACGGATTTTGGAAGAGAGATAGCCCAGGCAGCCGAAAATATAATCAATCAGGTATATGCCATTAATTACAAAACACAGGCTTACAAAGGACAATTGACGGGGCGATTGAAAATTTCGGTAGTATCGACCGGTAAATACGTAATGCCTTATTTCTTGTCCGATTTTATAAGTAAACATTCGGGAATTGAATTGGTAATGGACGTTACCAATAAGAGTAAAGTACTCGAAAGTTTAGAAAATAACGATGTAGATTTTGCATTGGTTTCCATTGTGCCTTCTTCATTAAACATTGAAAAACTGGATTTACTTCAAAACAAACTTTACCTGGTAGGCAATACCCCTCCCACTTCACCTATACCCGGAAATCCGGAAGAAATTTTCCCTGATTTGCCTCTGATTTTCAGGGAAAAAGGATCGGGCACAAGACAAACTATGGTGAAATTTATAGAAGGAAATAATTTGCATGTTCTAAAAAAAATGGAACTTACCACCAACGAGGCAGTTAAACAGGCTTTACTTGCCGGATTAGGCTATTCCATTATGCCATTAATCGGGATAAAAAATGAACTTCAAAATAATGAATTGCACATAATTCCAATCAACGGTCTTCCTATACAGACAACCTGGAGTCTTATTTGGTTAAAAGACAAAAAACATTCGCCGGTTTCGCTCTCTTTTCTGGAAGACTTAAAACTAGAAAAAAACAGAATAGTTAAAGAAAAATTTAGCTGGTATGAGCGATATGAATAGTTGATGATTTAATCCTCAATCATTCAGTTATTAAATCATTGCCGCTCATTCCAGATTTAGGTGTTCTTGAAATCCTAGGTTGTATTCTGTTTTTTAGGATAAATACCATAAAAAATCCTTATTGCTCCAAAATACTCACGTACTTACCTGCATATTCTGGTTTCTCGGCCTGTTTAACTAAAAAATCGGCCACATCCGCACGGTTGATCGAGCCACTTTTTATGCCCTTATAGAGTTGAGTTTCTATCTTATATTTTTCAGACAAGGGCTTGTCCAACAGGCGGCCAGGCCGCAAAATCGTCCATTGCATTGATGAAGCCGTAATAATTTCTTCCATTTTTGTTTTATCGGCATATACATCCTTTAGAAAATATTTTAAAAACAAACCAACTCACATAATTCCGGCTTTCCCCTGCTCCAAAACCCTTTACAAAAAGAAAAGGTACATCCACCTTATTTTCCTTTTGCACCTGCACTTGCAAAATCAGAAAACAAAGTTGTAGCTTTCATATTTTTCCCGGTACCCAAGGCTACAATAACCGCATCGGAATCCTGCAAGGCTTTTGAAAGATCAGCCTTTTCTGTGGCACTTCCCATCAGGCACTTGAGGCCTTTAGAATCTGGCAAAGGAATCGCAGAGCGGGCCTCGTGATTCCACTGCAAAGCTCTATTTACCGTTTCCAAACCAATTCCGGCGGAGGTTCCGATTACTGTTATTTTCATTAAGCTTAAGATTTTGATTCGAATTTACAATTAAGATAGTGTTTAGTATGCAATTCTTTCTTTTCATTCCCTAAATAAAGCATTTCTGATCGTAACCAAACCTGTTCCGATATTCAGGAAATAATTTATCAGTTCTGTTTCAAATGGGTAATTCTTTGATCCCAAAAAAATGAAAAGACATACCGGAGGTCCAAATAGCCATTTTCGTAAATATTTAACAGGAAAATGGCAGATTATTTTCCTTCAATCAGTTGCTATCCTCATTTTTTCATAAAGACATTTATTTCTTTTTGGCTCTATTTCGGTTTGGTTTCAGCCAACGGATTTCTATTTCAATTCCAATTTCAATCACATGTAATTGGATATTAACATTCATAACCTGCCCTTTAGCAATCCGTTTCTGGTCCCTGTTTTACTTTACTTTCTCCCGTATGGCCTTAAATTCAGAGCCTTCTTTCCACTGTGGCCATTTTTCTGCAAAGGCCATGCGGCGGCCAACTAAAAATAATAATTTCAGGTCGCTGATAGCACCTTCCATGGTCCAGCTGGCTGCATCGTAGGTGTCGGAGGGCTGGTGATAATGCTTAGAAATATATTCATCTTTTCGCTTTTTGCCGTACGCTTTGTCATGACCAATTACATCGATACCAATACTTGTATACAAAGCCGGAATGCCCACTTTTGCAAAATTAAAATGATCGGAGCGGTAATAGTACCCTGCTTCCGGATGTACGTCATAAGAAATATATCCACCTGTTTTCTCGATTTCTTCTTTCAGGTAATCTTCGAGTTCCGATTGCCCTTCTCCCACTACTATGATGTCCTTGGTTTTACCAAACGCGTTCAATACATCCATGTTGATATTGGCCAAGGTTTTTTCTACCGGATAAATCGGGTTTTCAGAATAATACTGCGAACCCAGCAACCCTTGTTCTTCAGCTGTAACCGCGAGAAAGATAAGGCTTCTTTCAGGTTTAGTTTTCAAACATTTAAAAGCCCGGGCAAGCTCCATAAGCCCAGCTGTGCCCGATGCATTATCCAATGCACCATTATAAATAGAATCGCCGGTAGCGTCTGGTCGGCCAATACCCAGGTGATCCCAATGGGCGGTATAAATGATGTATTCATCCGGGTATTTAGCACCACTTATTTTCCCTACAACATTGTATGATTTGTCGTATGTCGCAGCTACTTTCATGCTGGTATTAGCCTGCAGGTTTAATGGTACAGCCTTAAAACCCCGCTCATTGGCCTTTATCAAAAGGTCGGCATCGAAACCCGCCGCTTTTAATAAGGTATTTGTCGCATTTTCGGTAATCCAACCAATTACATCGCAATTTTCCATATCCTTTCCTCTGTTGTCCAACTGCAACCTACTAGTATTGAAGGTATTCTGTTGCACACTAAAAGGATAACTGGCAGCCCGTGTATTGTGAATTACCAGACAGCCTTTGGCTCCTTGCCTTGCCGCTTCTTCAAATTTATAGGTCCAGCGGCCGTAATAGGTCATGTTTTCGCCTTTAAACAAAGTAGAGTCTCCTACCCAAAAGCCAGGATCATTTACCATTACCAATACCACTTTCCCTTTCACATCCAATCCTGCGTAGTCGTCCCACTTGTATTCCGGAGCCACCACACCGTAGCCGGCAAAAACCAGTTCTGTATTTTCCAGACTTACATCGGGATCGGTTTTGTCTGTCCAGATAATGTAATCATCGAATGCCTTCAAATCAAAATTTCCCTTCGCTGATTTGATCTGCATAGTTGGAGCAGCAGTAGCCAGAATATTCACCATAGGCACGGTTTGCAAAAAACTTTGATCATTGCCAGGCTCCAGACCCATAGCTTCGAATTGTTTTTGCAAATAATTAAGTGTCTTGGTCTCCCCTTCTGTAAACGGCATCCGACCCATTAAAGAGTCTGCCGCAAGTACGGCAATATCTTGCTTCAGCCTGTCGGCATTGAAAGAAGCGAGACCATCATCCTGGGAAGGCTTGTTATCCTGATTTGTACAGCCAAGAGATAGAATTAAGAAAACCAAAGAAAGGAATTTACCGTATTGATACATATAGCTAGGTTTTTATTAAAAACAGATAGCTAAAGCTAACTAAAAAGCGGTATTAATTGGAATTGAGGAGGTTTTTTTTGATAACAAACGTATTAAATCGTATCAAAAAGGAAAGTTATTTTTTCAATTACAAAACGTTCGATTTACGGACGACAAGTATTTCTTTATGTGGTTAAAGCCCATTTTCCTTAATCAGTAAGTTAAAAGGATTCGTCCTGCGAATTAAAATTTAAAATTACAAACGGCGAAGTTTTTTGCCAACTCATTAAATCCATTTCCAATTGACTTAAACCAAAGGAATTTTACATTTATTCCAATTTCGCCAAAGGGTCAATCCAGCGTTCATAATCTGGCAAATTGAAGTATTATTCCCCCCTTTTTCCAAACTCCCGAAAATACCCTATTTTAGCCCTTTCGAATTCAACCAATAAATAAAAATACAAATGATCAAGTGGGGAATTATCGGCGTTGGCGATGTATGTGAAGTAAAAAGCGGACCTGCACTGCAAAAAGCAAACGGATCAGCCCTGGTAGCCGTAATGCGTAGAACAGGCTCACTGGCTGCTGATTACGCTGCAAGACATGGGGTAGCCAAATGGTACGAAGATGCTGAAAAACTTATTAAGGACCCGGAGGTAAACGCGATTTATATAGCTACGCCCCCCGATGGACATGCCTATTATACAACTTTAGCAGCCGCCGCTGGCAAACCCGTATATGTAGAAAAACCCATGGCTCGCAGCCATGCCGAGTGCATGCAGATGATAGAAATCTGTGAGAAAGCCGGCGTACCGCTTTTTGTGGCTTTTTACCGCAGGGCCTTACCCAATTTCTTAAAAATTAAAGAGTTAATTGAAAACGGAGCTATTGGCGATGTTCGCTTTATCGATATTAAAGTTCACAAAAGTATAAAGCCGGATATAGTAGGTCAAAGTGAAAATCTGAAAAATTGGCGTACCAATCCGGAAATCGCTGGTGCTGGTTATTTCTACGACCTGGCCTCGCATCAGCTCGATTATTTTGATTTTCTATTCGGGCCAATTGTAAAAGCTCATGGAGTAGCCAAAAATTTCGCCGGCTTGTACCAGGCCGAAGATACCACGCTGGGTACCTTCGAATTCGAAAACGGCGTATTGGGTATGGGAAGTTGGTGTTTCGCTACCGGTGAAGAGTCGGAACTCGAGCAAAGCATTATTTACGGCAGCAAAGGCCGCATTGAGTTCTCCTTTTTTACGGGTTCGTTAGTCAATCTTTTTGTAGATGGAAAAGAAAAACAAGAGTTTACTTTTGAAATTCCCAAAAACATTCAATTGCCTTTGATCCAAAGCATTATTGATGAGTTAAACGGAATTGGAAAATGCCCATCAACAGGAGTTACAGCTGCCCGAACCAATTGGGCAATGGAACAGATTTGCCAGCGTGTAGATGTTTGATTTGTGAGATAAGAAAAGTTCTGAAAATCAATTCCAAAACCCGGAAGAAACAAATATATTTGATAGTCTATTTATTGAAACTCATAAAATGTATTTGTTAAATAAATAGCCGATTTTGGTTTGGCCAGATAAATGTTGGAAGGGCTGAAAATCATATCAGAAGCCTTGAAATATCGCTCCTATAGAGCTTAACCTATCTTTTCTCTATCTTTCTATTAATATTTCACTCCTACGGAGTTCCGTAAATCAACAATTATCGTAAAGTAAAAAAAGCTGATTATTAATCTTTAATCAGATTTAACTTAAACTTTTGACCCTTCGGGGCAAAGGCATATAAGGAGTGAAACTGACCAAAAGAAAAACATCTCATTTTGCTGATATATTGACAAAAAATAACAACCCTATTCAAACTAAAAACCCTTTAAGGGTTTAATATTGGTAATAGCAACTTCTCTTTTCAATATCAAAACCCTGTAGGGGTTTAATATTCCCCTTTTATATTGCTAAGATTTTTAATATCAATCCTACGGAACTTAACCCTTCTTCTTAATCTTCCTATTATTATTTCACTCCTATGGAGTTCTATATATCAGCTTTAGCTGAAATTTCAAAAAGTTGGATTAATCCTAAATCAGATTTAAATTGATCTCTTGACTCCTAGAGGTAAAATTACAAATCCTTTAAAACTAAAAACCCTGTAAGGGTTTAATATTGGTAATAGCAACTTCCCTTTTCAATATCAAAACCCTGTAGGGGTTTAATATTCCCTAATTACAGATCAAGCATTTACGATATCGCTCTTGCGGAGCTTTGATCATCTTTGTATTAGACTTTCTATTAGTATTTCACTTCTACGGATTTTTATATATCAGCATTTATCGAAACCTATAAAAAGCCCTATTCAACTTTATTTAAACAAAAATACCAAAGATCAAATCCAACAATTTGGAAATGTACAGAATAGCTAGACAGGGACAAATATTATTAAAAATAATTCAAGCTATTCCGAAGAATTGGCTATTATTTTCAGGAAGAATAAATTTTATCGAAAAAAACCGATAGGTATAGTTGAAAGATTTACAACTAAATTTATAGCAAAATTGAACCAAATACTTAAGTTCAAAATCAAGCAATTAAAATAAAAATGAACCAAATATCAAACCTTAACCGATTGATATACAGACTTTTCACTCTGCTGACCATAAGCAGGACATTGCTTTTTACTGCATGCAGCAAATACCACAGAACCCAAAAAGAAGAGAACAACAATTTTTAATTTCATCAGGAATAGATTATTTACAGAGGAACTTTCTCAAAAAACGAACCAAAATTAAATAAATTATTCGGGAGTCGTTTCTTCCTCTTTAATTTCTTCAGGAAACAGCAATTCAGGCTTCCTCCTTTCGGAGCGATATCCCAATATTTTCATCATGGATTCAGCATCTTGCTCTTCGGCAAAAAGCTCAGTTGTCAGGTTGCCTTCCTCGTCAAGACTCACCAAAACGTGACGTGTCGCCGGTATCAAGCAATGCTGTATGCCACCATAACCACCGAGCGACTCCTGATATGCTCCCGTATGGAAAAAACCGATGTATTGCTCGTCATTCTCCTCGTCAAACTGCGGCAGGTATAAGTCTTCCGAATGAGCTTCGGTATTATAATAATCTGCTGAGTCACAGGTAAGTCCACCCAGATTCACCTTGGTATAGGGTGCATCCCAATTATTTACAGGAAGCATGATGTATTTCTGTCCAATACCCCAGCTATCAGGCAATTGGGTAATAAAAGAACCGTCAATCATATACCAGTATTCGCGGTCGTTCTGCTGCTTTATGTCAATAACTTTGTAAAGTGTAGCACCGCTCTCCCCTACAGTATAGCTGCCAAATTCGGTAAAAATATTGGGAACAGGTACGGAGTTTTTATTGCAAATCCATTGTACGTTTTCAATAATTTCATCAATCATCGCCTGGTAATCGTAGTTAAACACGACAGATGTTTGAATTGGCAATCCTCCACCAATATCGATGCTGTCCAGCTCAGGACAAATCTTTTTCAGCTCGCAATATTTAAACATAAAACGGGTAAGCTCCGACCAATAATAGGCCGTGTCTTTTATTCCCGAATTAATAAAAAAGTGAAGCATTTTTAGCTTAAAACGGGGATCAGGTTTTATTTTAGTCAGGTACAATTCATCAACATCTTTGTACCGAATCCCCAATCGAGAAGTATAAAAAGGGAAATTCGGCTCTTCGTCGGTTGCGATCCTAATGGCAATTTGCACTTCTTCGGCCTGAGTGGCATGCTTGAGGTAATGGTCTATTTCGTCGAGATTATCCAACACTGGAATAAGATTTACAAAACCATCGTTTAGCATATCCGAAATATATTCCAGATACATCGGTCTTTTATGACCATTACAAATGATATAGGTGTTTTTTGTGATCTTTCCTTCCTTCTCCAGGGTGAGAATAATGGGCATATCAAAAGAAGAAGAGGTCTCCAGGTGAATGTTGCTTTTCAAAGCCTCTTCCAGAATAAACTTAAAATGGCTGGATTTAGTACAGTAGCAATAGGTATAGGAACCCTTGTAATTATAACGTTTTATAGCATTTTTAAACATCAGCTTTGAATTCTCTATATGCTCTGTAATTTTAGGCAAATAGGTGAGTTTCAAAGGAGTGCCGTATTTTCTGATGATGTCCATCAGAGGTACATTATTAAAAAGCAGGGTATTTTTTTCGTCTACGCCAAATTCACGTGTAGGAAATTCGAACGTCTGCTGAATCAAATCAATGTATCTCTTCATGCTCTAATAAGGCGTATTTTAAATTAACAATGCTTAAAAACAACGTGCAAAAGTGATATAAAATTCACAACTTTGCAATTAAAATAAAAGGTCGGAGCAATCAATAACCGGCAGATAATATAAACCGAAAAATTAGCCTTCATGCCCTCAGCAAAGCAAAAAGTACACTTTATCGCCGTAGGCGGAGCCGTGATGCACAATCTGGCTCTCGCACTTCATCAAAAAGGATATCTGGTTACCGGATCTGACGACGAGATTTACGATCCGGCAAAGAGCAGATTGGAAAAAGCGGGCATCCTGCCAGCACAATTGGGTTGGGACGCAAGCCGTATAAGTACCGACCTTGATGCCATAATTCTGGGAATGCACGCCCGGAAAAACAACCCGGAATTACTGAGGGCACAGGAATTAGGACTAAAAGTCTATTCTTTTCCCGAATATGTATTTGAACAATGCAAAAATAAACAGCGGATTGTAATAGCAGGTAGCCATGGAAAAACATCCATTACCAGCATAATGCTGCATGTCTTGAAATACCACAACCGCAATTTCGATTACCTGGTAGGAGCACAAATAGAAGGTTTCGACCTGATGGTAAAACTCACCGAAGATGCTCCGGTAATCTTAATTGAAGGCGACGAATACTTATCATCGGCTTTGGAGCCCAAATCCAAATTTTTGTTTTATCATCCGCATATTGCCCTTATAAGTGGAGTAGCCTGGGATCATTACAATGTATTTCCCAAGTTTGAAGACTACGTAAAAGCATTCGAAGAACTAGCTGATGGATTGCCTAAAGCGGGCGTGCTCGTTTTTGATGAAACGGACGACATAGTGGATGTGATTGGTGAAAAAGAGCGGGAAGATGTAGCGAGATTACCTTATAAAGCACATCCCTACAGGGTGGAGAAGGGAAAAGCTATTTTGATCACCAAAAAAGGCGATGTACCACTGAAAATTTTCGGAGAACACAACATGAAAAACCTGATGGGTGCTAAGCTGATCCTCGAGAGAATCGCCATTACGGAAGACATGTTTTACGAAGCTATTCAGACCTTTTCGGGTGCGGCAAAGCGTTTGGAAAAACTGGGAGAGAATAAGAACACACTAATATTCAGAGACTTTGCACATGCTCCGTCAAAAGTGGGTGCCACCACAGCCGCTACAGGCGAGTTATATCCCGACAGGCACCTGGTGGCCTGTTACGAATTACATACTTTCAGCAGCTTAAATAAAGATTTTCTTCCTCAATATGCCGATAAGCTGAATAAAGCTGATACAGCTGTGGTATTTTACAGTCCGCATACGCTCGAAATGAAGAAAATGCCTGCCATATCATTTGATGAAATTAAAAAAGCTTTTAATCGCTCTGATTTAGAAATTTTTACTGACGCCACCGATCTGGAAAACTTCCTGAAAAATCTGAACTGGTACCACCAGAATCTGTTGATGATGTCTTCCGGTACTTTTGGAGGCACAGATCTTTCTGCCTTAGCTAAAACCATTTTGGCTTTACCTGTTTCCAAAAAACAAGATAAAAAA
>JAHEBN010000147.1 GCA_024645245.1 Jiulongibacter sp.
TCAAAACCGGTAAAATATAAAAAGAGCAAGCCGGAAGCAGTGCTCTTCTTTTCCGAAAGAAGCTATTTATTTCCCACCATAGGCATAGTAATACTTCATAGCTTTTGGTAAATTATTTTCAAGATCAGCTATACGAGTCTCATCAGACGGGTGCGTGGAAATGAACTGCGGTGGTTTTTGCGAATTTTTACCTGCTTCAGCCATTCTCTTCCAGAATTCCACTGCTTGGGTAGGATTATATCCGGCCATAGCCATAAAAATTACCCCAAGCTTATCAGCCTCCGACTCTTGTTTTCGGCTATTAGGTAAAACTCCACCAACAGTAGTCCCTATTCCTAAAATTTGTCCGGCAACCTGCATTATTTGCTCATTTCCGGTTGCTATTCCGGCAGCAATTGCACCTACCTGAGTAACTCCATTGGCTACTAATGCCCTGCTCATTCTTTCTCTTCCATGTTCTGCAATTGCATGTGCCACTTCATGACCCATAACTACCGCCACGCCTGACTCATCTTTACAAACCGGTAAAATTCCGCTATAAAAACAAACTTTACCACCTGGCATACACCAGGCATTCAATTCTTTACTTTCCACCAATTTAAATTCCCATTGATATCCGTCAATTATGGCACTGTAATTATTTTGGATCAGGTAATCTTCCACAGCTTTTTTTATTCTACTCCCCACCCGGGCAATCATTTCTGCATCTTTATTTCGCATAGGAACCACATTTGAGGTATCCATAAAACCTTTATATTGCTGAAAGCTTAGACCCATCATTTGATCTGAGGATACCAAACCGACGAATTGTTTCCTATTAGTGAGTGGAACCCGTTGACAGGCAAAGATTAGCGTAGTAATAGCGAAAGCGGCGAAAGCTAGTTTTATTGTATTTTTCATTTAATTTGGAGTTTGCAGTCTGAATATTATTTGATTTTGAAACCTGTGAATTGTGTTTTTATCGGTAAATTTGCAAAAAAACGATTGTATTTCTATGAAAATTATTTGTGTCGGGAGAAATTATGTAGATCATATTAAAGAATTAAGTAATGAGTTTCCTAAAGAACCTGTAATTTTTACCAAGCCGGAAACTGCACTTCTAAAGGATAATGCTCCCTTTTATTACCCGGACATCTCAAATGATATACATCATGAGGTTGAAATAGTTATTAAAATCAAGAAAATGGGTAAGTACATTGAAGAAAAATTTGCCCGGAATTATTTTGACGAAATAGCATTGGGAATTGATTTTACTGCCCGGGATATACAAAACAACCTAAAAGCGAAAGGATTACCCTGGGATTTGGCCAAAGGTTTCAACGACTCTGCCCCTATTTCCAATTTTATTTCTGTTGATAAAATGGATATACATAACCTGAATTTTGGTTTAAAAGTAAATGATGAGCAAAGACAAAGTGGCAATACTTCTCATATGATTTATTCGTTTGAATACATAATTAGTTTTATTTCCCGCTATTTTACGCTCAAAACCGGCGATTTGATATTTACTGGTACCCCTGCCGGTGTGGCCTCCGTAAAAGTTGGTGATCGGCTTATAGGAGACATTGAAGGAAATGTGATGTTTGATTTTGAAATAAAGTAAGCCCCAAAATTTAATGTTTATAAACCTGTATTTTTTACTGTTCCTTTTCTTCTCCCCAAATTTATCCGAACAAAACCCGCCAGTTGAAACAGAATTTACCATTGAACCCGGATATTTTTCATTTCCTTTGTCTCCGGGTGTAACCACTTCCCTTTCAGGTAGTTTTGGTGATTTACGTGTGAATCATTTTCATTCCGGACTTGATATACGCACGGGTGGAGTGGAAGGCAAAAGTGTTTTTGCCGCAGCAGAAGGCTACGTTTCCAGGGTACGGATATCATCAGGAGGATATGGCAATGCTTTATACATTACCCACCCCAATGGTCTAACTACCGTTTATGCACATTTAAAAGAGTTTTCTGCTAAAATTAAAGAAGTGGTAGTTGCACATCAGTACGCCGAACAAAAATGGGAAACGGATGTGAATTTTGAAAAAGATCAAATTCCGGTTAATAAAGGAGAATTGGTGGCTTTTTCAGGAAATACCGGGGGATCCGGTGGGCCTCACTTGCATTTTGAAGTTAGAGATCCAGAGGAGAATACCTTAGATCCGGCACTCTATAAGTTTGCAGAAATTAAAGATAATGTTGCTCCTTTTGCAGAATTCATCAGCTTTGTGAGTAAATCGGCAGATGCCCGGGTTAATGGTGAATTTGGTCGTTTGGACATTCCTTTGAAAAAATCAGGTTCGGGCTATGTACCAACAAAATCGGTGAACCTGAGCGGTGAAATAGGCGTCGAAATTTATGCCTATGATAAAGCTCAAACCTCGCCTTTCCGATTAGGTATTACGCATATTTCTTTATCTAAAGACGGAAAAGAAACCTATGCATTCAATCTGGAAAAACTTTCTTTCGAAAATAAACTGGATATGAACCTGCATACCAACTACGAAAAAATGGTTACTGACGGCAGAAAACTTCATAAATGCTATTTAGAAACAGGAAATGATCTAAACTTATACAAAACCGATGGCAAAAATGGAATTCTGACTTTTGCACCTAAGCCATCGGCAGTAGAAATTAAACTGAAAGATAGTTTCGGCAATCAATCCAATATTCAATTTAGTGCCAATGAAAATGCAGTTTCCGGTACTATTGTAATTGGTAAAGTGACTGACAAAGTTGAAAAATCAGGTAATTTCTTAAAAATAACTACCAAAGGCATGAATAACACAGTTATGTTGAAAAGTGATAACAAGTCACTAATCCTGGAGTCTGCCTACAAAATTACCGGTGGCGAAGTATTCGTGTATCCTTTGGATAATGGTTTATATAAAGAACTCATCATAAATCAAATAGCCAGACCTTTTCCGGTAAACTTTCATCTTTCTAAATCAAATAAAATTTTTAGCACAAGCGATTTTGAAGCAGATTTCAGCAATGCCTATTATCAGAATGAATACTTAAATCTGAGATCAACGGACTCTAAGCTTTTATTAGATGAAGATATAATTCCGCTAAAAAGTAATTTTAAGGTTATCTGGCGGAATAAGAAATACTCCGTTGATGAACACATTTTTCTAGAAGGCAAAAAACCTAAATATCAAAATTCAGAATTTAGTAACCCGGATTTAATTTTTAAACCTAAAGAGCTGGGTACTTTTTATCCTCTGCAGGATTCAACAGGCCCATCAATTCGTGTTATAGAGCAAAATGGACAAAAATTGGTATTTAAAATTGATGATAATTTATCGAACATAGCTTCTTTTGAATGCCTGGTAAATGGCAAATGGGTTTTAATGGAATATGAATTTAAAAACGGTCTTTTGTGGTCTGAAAAGGAAAATTCGCAACAAACATTCTCGGGTGAAGTTATTCTGAAAGTAAGTGATCAGGCAGGAAATATTTCAACATATCAATCAACAATTTAAAATTATGAAACTTAAAACAGGAGATCAGGCCCCCGATTTTTCAACTATTGATCAAAATGGAAATGAAATAAGCTTAAGAAGTTTTAAAGGTCAAAAAATCGTTCTCTATTTTTACCCTAAGGATAACACACCTACATGTACAGAGCAGGCCTGCAACATTCGCGACAACTACAGCCGCTTTATTTCAAATGGTTATAAAGTCTTTGGGATCAGTATAAATTCTAAGAAATCACATCAGAATTTTATCAAGAAATTTGATTTACCTTTTGATTTACTGGTGGATGAAAATAACGCAATTAATGAACTTTATGGAGTTTGGGCTGAAAAACAAATGTATGGCAAAAAGTACATGGGCACATTGCGAACGACCTTTTTAATAAACGAAGATGGTATTATTGAAAATATCATTGAAAATGTAAAAGCAAAAGAGCACAGCAATCAGATATTCGGAGAATAATATCATACAAAACCGGAATAAACTATCCTTTTAAGGCAAATTGCCTTATTTTTGCAAAAATTACTAATCTTAACTAAATAAATGCAAATCAAAGAATTAGCCGACATTGCCTCGCAGGTAAGAAGAGACATCGTGCGAATGGTACATGGCTGTAACTCGGGTCACCCGGGTGGATCATTGGGCTGTACCGACCTTTTGGTAGCCCTCTATTTTCAACAAATGAAAATTAACAATCGCCGTGGTAAAGGTGGTCATTTGACATTTAAAATGGATGGAAACGGAGAAGATATCTTCTTTTTATCCAACGGGCATATTTCTCCCCTGTTTTATTCTGTTTTAGCTCGCAGAGGTTACTTTGATCCTGCAGAATTAGCCACATTCCGAAAACTAAATTCGAGATTACAGGGTCATCCAACCACCCATGAACACCTTCCGGGTATTCGTGTGGCTTCTGGTTCACTAGGGCAAGGTATGTCAGTTGCGATTGGCACAGCACTTGCCAAAAAACTAAACGGTGACGATAAATTAGTTTATGTATTGATGGGCGACGGCGAGCAACAAGAAGGCCAGGTTTGGGAAGCCGCACAATTTGCTCCGCATCACAAGGTAGATAACTTGGTTGCAATAATTGATTTCAATGGGCAGCAAATTGATGGATCAACTAATCAGGTAATGAATAACCGCGATTTAAAAGCTAAATACAAGGCTTTCGGATGGAAAACCATGGATATCAAAGCTGGAAATGATATGGAAGAAGTGGTAAAAGGCCTGAGAAAAGCAAAAAGATTAATGGGAAAAGGAGAACCTTTAATGATTTTGCTGCATACCGAAATGGGTGCCGGAGTTGATTTCATGATGGGAAGCCACAAGTGGCATGGAGTAGCTCCAAATGACGAACAATTGGCAGCAGCTCTGGCTCAATTACCTGAAACCTTGGGCGACTATTGATAAAATCCTTAACGAAATCAGAAATGAAGAAATATACATATACAGAACAAAAAGATACCCGCTCTGGATTTGGTGATGGAATGACCGAATTGGGAAGAACTAATCCAAAAGTTGTTACCCTTTGTGCCGATCTGGTGGGTTCATTAAAAACTACCACTTTTATAAAAGAAAATCCAAACCGTTTCTTTCAAACAGGTATTGCAGAAGCAAATATGATGGGAATTGCAGCTGGTTTGGCTATCGGAGGATACATTCCCTACCCTACTACTTTTGCCAATTTTGGCTCGGGCCGTGTTTATGATCAGATTAGACAATCGATCGCTTATTCGGATAAAAATGTAAAAATTGCAGTTTCACATGCCGGTTTGACCCTCGGTGAAGACGGAGCTACACACCAGATACTGGAAGACCTGGCCATGATGCGTGCCATGCCAAACATGACAGTAATTAATCCTTGTGATTATAATCAGACAAAAGCTGCAACTCTTGCTTTGGCAGACCACGTAGGACCGGCTTATCTTCGTTTTGGCCGCCCTGTGGTACCTGTATTTACAGATCCCGATCAGAAATTCGAAATCGGTAAAGCCTGGATGGTCAACGAAGGCAAAGATGTAAGTATTTTTGCTACAGGACATTTGGTATGGGAAGCTATTCTGGCAGGTGAAATATTGGCTGAAAAAGGAATTGATGCGGAAATTATCAATATACATACCATAAAACCTTTAGACACTGCTGCCATTCTTAAGTCGGTAAGAAAAACGAAATGCGTAGTAAGCTGTGAAGAGCATCAGGCAAATGGAGGTCTGGGCGATGCTATTGCCCAAACACTTGCCACTAACTTTTTGGCACCACAAGAGTATATAGCTGTAAAAGATTCGTTCGGTGAATCAGGAAAACCATCCGAACTAATGAAAAAATACGGGTTATCTTCATCAAACATAGTGGAAGCAGCTTTAAAAGTTATTTCGAGAAAACAATAATAACGGGGCCTTGTGCCCCTTTTTTATGATAAAAGATACCGAGATAATATCTTTACTTCAATCAGAATCGGCAGATGATCATCAGAAAGCCTTTCATTTGATATTAAAATCATATAAAGAGAGACTTTATTACCTGATCCGTAAGATCTTAATTGATCACGAAGATACCAATGATGTAGTACAAGAAGTTTTTATTAAAATCTGGAAAAATCTGGACAAATTTCGAGGTGACTCTTCTTTATACACCTGGCTTTATAGAATAGCTACAAATGAAGCTTTGAGTTTTCTGCGAAAAAGGAAAAATGTTCAGAATATTTCAATAGATGATAATCCGGAATTACTTTCATATCTGGAAACACCCTCAAATGCTACATTAATGTCGGGTGATGAAATTTCTTTAAAACTGCAGAAAGCAGTTTTGCAATTACCCGAAAAACAAAGACTTGTATTTAATCTGAAATATTTTGAACATTTGAGTTACGAAGAAATTTCGGAGATAACTGAGACCACAGTAGGTGGGTTAAAAGCTACTTATCATGCTGCCGTAAAGAAAATAGAAGATATTCTGACCACTCATTAAACCTTTTCATTCTGATCACGTCAAAGAAGAAGTGTGAAAATGACATGAAAAAAATAAATATAAATAGCGAAAACCAAGATTCGGAGTTCTTCAATCCCGGAAGTGATTTCTTTGAAAACCTGGAAAAGAATATCCTGGATAAGATAGATGGGAAAAGCTTTATCTTAAGTAATGATATTGAATCACCTTTTCAAGTTCCTGATAATTATTTTAACGAATTGGAAGTCAATATTTTGAATGAAATTTCTTACCAACAATTTAAGCTAAAAGAAGGTATAAAGCATCCATTTGCGGCTCCTGATGATTATTTCGACATTTTAGAAACTCAGGTTTTGGCTAAAACCAAAACTGTTACAAATCCTTTCATATTAATTTGGCGTAATAACAAAACCGCATTCAGGTATGCAGCCACTTTGTTAATTAGCGGAATAATTGGTTTGGGAGTTTATTTTAATCAAATAAAAAAACAAGATTCTCCAACTCAATTAGCTTTTCAGGAACTTGCGACGGATGACATCTTGAGTTATCTGGAAACCCAGGAAATTTCGGCCAATGAAATAGAAAGCTATTTGTCTGACTCAGACCTTCAGGAAATGAACGGCTATATTCCGGATGAAAGCGAATTGAGCGAAGAAGACCTTTTAAATCTGATTGAATACCAATACACAGAAAAAGCAATTTAAAATGAAATTGAAATTTGTTTTATTTATAACATTTATTTTAAACACTTTAGTGATTAAGGCTCAAGAAAGAAATTCTAATCACGAGAGGTTAAAGGCAATGAAAATAGGCATGATTACTGAAAAATTGCAATTGACAAGCGATCAGGCTAAAGACTTTTGGCCGGTTTATGATCAATATTCTGCAGAAAAAATGACAATAAGTAGGGGAATCAGAGAAAAAATGAGAGCAGGACGAGAAGCGGAATTAACAGCAGATCAGCATTTAAAAATGCAGGAAGAAGTTTTAAATCTGCAAGCAAAGGAACTGGACCTGACAAAGAAATACAGATCTAAATTTCTGGATATTATAAGTGCAAAGCAGTACTCTGACCTTATGCTAACCGAGAAACAGTTTAATCAGATGTTGCTTAAAGAATTACAGGATCGCCGATCAGGAAGGCATTAATCTTATTTTGCTATCAAAACCCCTTTTGCCTCAAAACTGAATTCTTTTTTAGGTTGAGCGATGGCGTCAATTTCCGATTTTGATTTGCCGGCATCCTGTGCATAATGTTTTAACATCTCCACGGAAGTCTCTTTTATTTCAGGAACGCCTTCAATTATTACCTTTTTACCCGTAATGTCTTTAGGCACAAAGAAAGCGTAATCTTTGAATGTTACCCGCATGGTTTGCCCATCGGCCATTTTAAGCTTCATCCAGCAGCCGGCAGCCTGACATACCGACTCTACTTCGCCCTCAATTTTCAATTGATTTTTTGCAAAATCATTTTCACTTAACTGTTTGGCATTAAGTTTATTATCCGAACTTATTTTTTCACCGAAACTGTCAAATTTCTGAGCCTGGAGTGTAGCCGATAATACTAAGCAAATAGCCAATAATTGATAAAACTTCTTCATGATTTTAAATTTACCTGTCAATATTAAAACAATTTTATTTAAATACCTCAACCCAGCCTTTACATAACTCGCCGGTGTCTAGTTTTATTTTATAAAAATAAACTCCAGCTTGCACACCTTTCCCCCACTCCTGGTTATAAGAATCATTTTTGTATATTTCTTTGCCCCAACGCGTATAGATACTTAAAGAAGCATTGGGAAACCCTATTTCAAATGTTTCATTTTTGCCATCCCCATTCGGAGAGAATGCATTAGGTATAATTCCGTCATTTTCGGGTATTTCTAAATTCCTGGTAATACTCATTGCACAACCAACCGAATTCCGTGCCGTAAGTTTAACCAAATAATTTCCGGAATCTGTGTACCTGTAGTTTTCAGGAACTGCTATTCGTAAACTATCTCCGTTTCCCATCTGCCAATCGTAAGTAATACCATCTTTAAAGGAAACATTATCAAAAACCAATTCCATCGGTTTTTGACAAGAGTACTTGATATTATATTGAAAATCAGGCCTATAAGAATCACCAATAGTTAGAGTTACTTGTTTTTTTGGTTTACAACCGTCCGGATAAATGGCCATTACCGAATAGGTGGTGGTTTTTTCAGGTTGAACAACCACGGATTGGGCAGTTCGCTCTACACCCGGTTCCAATGTCCAAATAAACTCATTTGTCTGGTTTGAAAGTGCCTTTAATTCGATCTTTTGATCCCGACATATTTCCTGATCTTTACTTACTTCAAAATCTTCCTTTTCCAGGATGTTAACCACAATTTCTTTTTTGAGTGTACAATACTCATTTGAGATTTCCACATTATAAGTAAAAGCATCATTTACAACTACATCCTGTATATCCGATTGCGGGTTTACATACTTATTGGCGGGTAACCATTGATAATTCAAACCGCCTTTAGCATAAAGCTTTAAGGCAGAACCCGGACATACGGCGGTGTCAGGTGACACTTCCGCTATAAAGCTAATCACTTTGATTTTTCTGAATGTAGAATCAACCGTGGTGCAAGTTATTTTATTGTAAGCTTTTAGTTTTACATCGTATACGCCCTCATTCACAAATCGGTATTTTGTTTCCTTAATTCTGGAAACCAAGGTATCATTCACAAACCATTCAAAAGTAATTCCTCCTTTACTCAAATTATCAAAATTGATATCAGTTAAAGCACAAACCACTTCAGGGTTAACTTTTTCCTTATCAACCAAATTAAAATCTGCTTTTAAAGAACCTAAATCCAGCTTAAAGGCAGCCATGTTGCAGTTGTCATTATTATGTGAAGGCTGCACCGCATTTTCGATAGGAAAACCAACAAAATCCGAACCACGTGGTTTACATACACACGCCGTATGATATATTATTCCGTTCTTATCGAATCGGCATGTACCACCATCTAAATGATCGCCCCTGGGTTCAAAGCCTTCCTCAGCTTTGACAACTCCGAAATAAGTAGCATATAACAAGGAGGCCATGTTTTTTTCGAAAATGGCAAAATAGAAATTACTACCATCAGTTTCTTTTTGAATCGCATCCGAGCTTACAGGCAGGCCTTTTGTTGTGCTGGTTTGATTGTATCCATTATTTACATTTATTTTTCCACCCCAGCCGGCAATATATATATTCCCGCACTTACTAACTGTAAATGCAGTTGGCACCAAGTCTATAGTTCCTACTCCATTCCCCGTTCCGAATGTTGTCGAAAGTACAGTTTGGCTTAAAGAAGGATCTAAAACATGAATATACTGACCACTGCCCGGCTTATTGTAAACCGATCCTTTTTTCGCATAATCGCCCAAGGTTAAGCCGAATACGTAAATATTTCCATCGGGAGCAATATCCATTAAGCTACCCAAATCTTCACTTGATGTACCCAGATAGGTCAATGTTTCTAATTTATCATTTTGAAAAAGAGCGATAAATGCGTCTGCTTCACCTTGCCTTTTGGAATATAATGGATTGCTACCCTTACTTAATCCATCACTCAGGGTATTACCCAAAATATATACATCATTATTTTCGGCTATTCTTATGGCATAGGCTCCATCGTATTGTGATCCACCAATGAAACTGCTCCATTGCAATACGGATAAATCGGAATTTAACCGGAACGCCACAGCGTCGTAACTTGAGCTTAATTTATGATCACTGTTAATTAAAGGAAAATTTTCTGATTGGCTAATACTTGCTACATAGATATTGTCTTGCTTATCTACATTTACTTCTCCGCGAAATTCATCGCCGTAGTTTTGAATAAAAAAAGCCCGGTAATCATGGATACCATCATTGGCTGAACCACCCATAAAGGTACTTCCTTTCAATTTATCACCATTTTCCGATAACACACTTACAAATATATCTGAACCGTTCAGGAAGGCAATTCCGGATGTAATTGGGTCGCCGACAGTTCTTTTACCACCGTTGAAAGTTTGATCAAAGGCATTACTCGATACTGGAAAATTGACAGAAGATGTGGTTCCGAAAACAACAAGCTCATCTTTGGAATTACAAACCATACTATGGGGGACTTCCGAATCTAATCCACCTAGAAAAGTTGCATAGAGTAATTTACTTCCATCAGAACTGTATTTCATAATCACTACATCTGTGGTATAAAAAGCCGTAGCGTTTGGGCCATTCCCTTCCGTAGTTTGAACTGAGCCTAAAGTTGCAGGAAAAACAGGACCAAATACGGTTCCACCGGCATATAAGTTGCCTTTTGAATCAAAAGTTGCAGTATGAGACCAATTATCAGAAAAAGAGCCACTGTAGGTTGAAAAAACCAATTCAGGGTCAATTATCAACTCTTTTTGCTTATCAAAATCCCCAATATCAAAACTTACAACATGCTCATTGATTTTAAAACGAGAATTAATTGCCTTTTTAGCTTTATTATTTTGTTGATATGTAAAAGGAGTAAATTCATTGAATACATTTACTTCTGTTTTTATTTTTAAGCCATTTTCGTTTACACTTATATCATCCTGCCCGTAGTATGCCAATTTTATTAAATCAGGGTTGGCACCGGCATGTAGAATATATTCATATTTTAGGCTACCTGAGAAATTATAAATTCTAAAATCAATCCCGGAGTAGATTTCTTTCAGCCAAATTTCGGAATAGGCCTGAACATTTTCTGTCCATTTAGAAGAATCATTGCCCAGAAAAAAATTATATTGATGATCAGTTGCCTTATTTGCAACTATTTCAGGAGTTGGTAATGAATTCAAAAATTCCATTTTTACCTGAGAGGTCTTAATTTTATACCCCTCCTTTTTGGCATTTTCAGTTATCTTGG
>JAHEBN010000285.1 GCA_024645245.1 Jiulongibacter sp.
ACCTGTAGCACCTGAGGTAGATAATTGTGAAATAATATACAAGGCCACATCCTTTGGTGTAACACCAAATTGAAGCCTGCCATCCACTTTAATCAACATTTTTTTTGGTTTAGGCTGCATGATACACTGCGAAGCCAGTACCATTTCTACTTCGGAGGTACCGATACCAAAGGCGATTGCTCCAAAAGCACCATGTGTTGAGGTATGAGAATCACCACAAACGATTGTTGAACCAGGAAGTGTAATTCCATTTTCAGGTCCCACCACATGGACAATCCCATTATTTTCATGTCCTAGCCCCCAATGTCTGATGCCATTTTCATTGGCATTTTGCTCTAATGCCTTTAACTGATTGGCAGAAAGTGGATCTTCAACGGGTAAATGCTGGTTTATGGTTGGTGTATTGTGATCGGCCGTAGCAAAGGTTTTTTCAGGAAACAATACTTTGATCCCTCTAGCTTTTAAGCCCAAAAAGGCTACCGGACTGGTAACTTCATGAATCAAATGTCTGTCTATAAACAGTACATCCGGTCCGTCTTCTATCTGTTTTACCACGTGCGAATCCCAAACTTTATCAAAAAGTGTTTTGCTCATAATGTTCAAATTAACTTTGCTTATTTTTTTAAAGGCTCGCAAATGTAAATATATAAAGGTAAGCACCTCTATAAATGCTTATTTTTTTTACAATGTTCAAAGAAAATTTAAATTGTTATGATTAAATTTAACCACCTAATAATCAAATATAAAGCTATCTTTTCTTTGATACATTCTAACAGTAGTCATGTTTTTAATTTTTAAAATAAAAACCCAAGTCATTCTTCATTTAAAACCTCAACCTATGATTAATTTGGTACACTAAAAACAATGTTAAAAAAGAATTCACAGCTCACCAATATTTTGTATTATTAAAGCTCAAAACAAATGACTATGATCAATATTTTATCAAAAAAGATTTTTTTAACCCTTATCTTAATTGGGGGTGCGGCATTTTCTCAAGGACCAAAACCCGTAACAGACCTTTATGCAATGGCAAAGGAAATACATACTGAAGTAATTACAATCGATACGCATTGCGATATAAATGTGAATAATTTTACGGAAAACAAAAATTATACCCAAGATCTCTCCTCGCAGGTGAATTTACCTAAAATGGAAAAAGGGGGATTGGATGTGGCTTGGTTTATTGTTTATACAGGACAAGGTGATTTAAACGAAATGGGGTATAAAGCTGCTTATGAAAATGCGATCAGTAAATTTGATGCCATCCACAACCTGACAGAAAAATATGCCCCTGATCAAATTGAACTTGCCTATACTTCTTCTGATGTTTTTAGAATTATAAAGTCAGGAAAAAAAGTGGCAATGATCGGAATAGAAAATGCATATCCTTTAGGAATGGACCTTAAAAATATAGGAAAATTCCAAAAGCTTGGAGGTAGATATATGTCGTTGGCCCATCAAGGACACAGTCAGTTCTCCGATAGTAATACCGGAGAAAAAGAAAATATCTGGCTTTATAACAATGGCCTAAGCGAGCTTGGAAAAAAGGCGGTCGTTGAAATGAACAAAGCAGGTATTATGATAGATGTTTCGCATCCTTCCAAAGGTGCCTTTAATGATATTATTGCGTTGAGTAAAGCGCCAATTATTGCCTCGCACTCCTCAGCAAGAGCCCTATGTGATCATTCTAGAAATCTTGACGACGAACAATTAATGGATATAAAGAATAATGGTGGTGTTGTACAAACAGTCGCGTTTTCCAGCTATGTAAATACCACAAAAGATGCTGCGTACAAAAGTGCACAAAAAGTTGTGTTGGAGAAATTCGCAGCAGAAAATCAATTTGAGATCTTGGAATGGGAAATAAGACAAAAATTGTCTAACGAAGAATTAAATGTTTACAACGAAAAGTATAATGAAATCAAAAACTTAGCTTCCAAAGATCTACTTGCAGCAAAAAAACAATTTCCTCCCGTAAATGTTGCTGATTTTGTTGACCATATAGATTACATGGTAAAATTGATCGGTATAGACCATGTAGGAATTAGTTCTGATTTTGACGGCGGAGGTGGAATTGAAGGCTGGAATGATGCATCAGAAACCTTTAACGTAACATTGGAATTAGTCAAAAGAGGTTACACAAAAGAACAAATTGAAAAACTTTGGGGATTGAATTTGTTAAGAGTTTTAGATGATGTGCAAAAAATAGCAAAAAAATAGGTTGATGTCAGAAAAAAAAGCCTGTTCATAAGAATGGACAGGCTTTTTTTGTTTAAGCGGCCTTTTGGTTGACAGCTGAAGTAATTCTAAAAGTATTGATCTTTTTGAGCCAATCTTCTGCCCTTTTTACTTCCTCCAATTCTTTGTAAAACACATCTGAATCAAACAAATGAATAATAGATTCGCCGGAGGGATGAAAACTTATGACCAAGTCGAGTTTGTCAAGGGTTGAATTGTTTTTGTTTTCCTTATCTATTTCAACCTTTTTCTCAATTTTTACTTGTTTTATCTTTGAAAGATCTACAAGCAACGATTCAGATTTATCTTCTATGACACGAACAAACAACAATTTTTTAGCTGCCTTGTCCAAACCCAAAAAATTATGAGACCAGTGCTCCGATTCGGTAAAATTTAGGCCGGAGTTACTGATTTCAGTTTGAATGAGTTGATCTACTTTTCTTTTTATTGAACTTCCATTTTTTAGGAAGAGGTAATAAGGTATAAATACCAAAGACAATATCAATATGCCTGTTAGGAAAAATTCCATAATTTTTAAAATTTAAAATTGATACTTATTTAATAAAAACCGAGGGTGGTTTTACGCTAAAAAAAGTAGTGTTTTGGAAACAGCATCGTTACTAACATTTCTTTAAAAAAGAAATTTGACTGCACAAAGTAATTTCTATCTAAAAAAAATAAGTTTTGAACTAAACTATCGCTGAAATTTTTTCTTGAGTATGACGCAAAATGCAAAAAATCACATTCATACTCAACGAATTGCTGAAGAAAGGCA
>JAHEBN010000286.1 GCA_024645245.1 Jiulongibacter sp.
TTTCATTATTTATTTCAATAGTATTGTAAAACTAAAGTAATAAAAAACTTCAGAGTAAATGAAATTTCAAAGGCATTTAATCACCAGAATACAATAAAAGGTAAAAATTATTTAATATAACGGGCCATATTGATGGAAATATCCAAAAAGACAATCTTTGCCCGAACATTACGCTCAATATGTAAATGAGCCTCGCCCAGCAAATCAACCATTATTTGCAGGTTGTTCAATTTAAAAACTTTGGAAAAATTTTGAATAAAAGGCATTTGTTTAACAGGCAATTTTACCAAGTCCTTGTTTCCAGTGGCATACAGGAAAATTTGCCGGAATTGCTGGTTACCGTATTCCAACATATTCTTTTGGTATTCTTTTGCAAAAGAATCAAATTCATCAGCCAAAGAGATCAAATTTGCCACATCGAAAGCATAACAATAACGCATCCACTGGGCAAACCAACCAGCCATATCTTCGTTTCCTTCAACGGATAAATCAAGAGCTTTCCATAAACTACCTCCTGAAATTGCCGCAATTTCATTCGCTTTCTCCTGAGCTATTCCTTTCTTTATAAGATAGGTTTCAATTTCTTTTTCTTTAAACTTTGGAATCGCCAAACGCTGTGTACGAGACAAGATAGTAGTTAGCAATCTATCTGACCGTGAACATATTAAAAGAAATATTGTTTGAGGTGGCGGCTCTTCTAAGACTTTCAGTAAGGCATTTGCAGTGGCCGCATTCATATTTTCCACCAGCCAAATAATGACAATTTTATAGCCTCCTGTATACGATTTCAGGGATAAATTCTGAATTAACTGGCGAGCCTCTTCCACCGGGATATTCCCTTGCTTTACTTCAATGGTTTCTAGCCAATCCGAAATATTTCCGTAGGGTTTTTGAGCAACAAATTCACGCCATTGACTTATGAATGTTTCGGATAATACCTTTTTTCCTCCGGCGGTAGGGTATATATAAGTTACATCGGGATGAGCCATCTTGGCCATCTGCATACAAGAAGAACACATTCCGCAGGAATCTGAATCACCGGGGTGCTGGCAATTAAGGTAAGTAGCATATGCCAAAGCCATTGTTAAAGCTGCAGTACCTTCCAGGCCATGAAAAAGCTGAGCATGAGCCACGTGATTTTTTTTCACGCCATTTACAAGCACTTGCTTTGTTTCTTCTAAACCCGGTATTTCGGCAAACTGCATTAACTTAATTCCTTATGCTTATTTTCTCTGATATAATTTAAAATTTCCAGTTCTGCTTCACTCAAATGAATATCCCGGCGAGCCATAGTGGCTTCAATCACTTGAATTGCTTTTTCAAAACGATATTCGGCATAATGATCGGGGCCACCCCAGGAAAATGATGGGATAAATTTCGCCTGAAAACCTGCTCCAAAAATATTACTGCACACACCTGCAATTGTACCCGTATTAAACATGGTGCTAATACCTGCTTTGGTATAATCCCCTATAAAAGTACCGCAAAATAGCTCACCAGTACCTTGAAGATTTTTAGTACCGTAATTATAAAGTTTTACTTCTGAATAATCGTTTTTGAGGTTAGAATTATTGGTATTTGCTCCAAGATTACACCATTCTCCCAAATAGGAATTACCTAAAAAACCATCGTGTGCTTTGTTGGCATAGGCATGAAAAATACTGTTTCCTACTTCACCGCCAACACGACATACCGGCCCCAGGGTAGTATTTGGTCGGATACGAGCCCCAAAAGCTACTATAGCCTCTTCACCGATAGCAGCCGGACCAATGATAATTGCACCTTCCTGAATTACAGCATTTTTACCAATATATACGGGTCCGTTTTCGGCGTTTATAACGGCAGCTTTTATGTAGACACCGTCTTCAAGAAAGACATTTTCGAGATTGTATAAAATCGTACCTGAATCTTTTATTTCTGCCGATTTTCGATCTTTTGTAATAGATAAAAAATCTTTCTTGATTTCGTTGGCATTCAACAGAAACAAATCGGGCAAATGACGTAAAAAGGCCAATTCACCCTGAAACTCCCTTAAACTTGAAAATTCCCATTCGAAACCAATATCCAATTTTTTTTCTGTTCTTAAGGCAATCAAGTGACCATTTTTGGTGATCGAATTATTTATTGATAAGTTCTTAATTTCTTCAATAATCTGATAATCAGGCAAAACCGATGCATTGATGTATAAATTATCGACTCCATAATCTACCTGGAACTTCCGGCTAAGATAAGCCTCAGTTAAAAAAGAAACCTTAGCCTTAAGTCCGGCTTCCCACTTTTCAGCTAAAGTTAAAATTCCCAAACGTAAACCAGCAATTGGCCTGGTTAACGTCAATGGTTTAAGATTGTCACGGATATGTGGAGAATCGAATAGAATTGTATTCATAACGGGTGCAAAATAAAACAAAAAAGCCTCAAGGACATATAACCCCAAAGGCTTTATTCTAAAATAACTTCGGCGACTTACTTATTTGTTAGTTCCAATGCCTTTTTAACTGCATTATATGCATTTACTTCTCCACCTGTAACGCATAGCGTTCCAAATTTTACAACATCTGTGCTACCTGGTTTTTTTACCATTTCATCGCTTAAATCATCAACCGAACTCATAATGACTTCTTTAAGTTGAGCTGCAGTGAGTGTTGGGAAATATGACTTAATCAAAGCAGCCACCCCTGTTACGGCAGGTGCTGCCATACTTGTACCTTGTTTTTCTTCATATTTCGAGCCAGGTACGGTGGAATAAATAGCAACGCCTGGTGCAAAAACATCCACATTTCGTTTGCCATAGTTACTGAATTCGGCTACCATATCTTCTCCATCTTTGTAACTCAAAGCACCTACGGTTATCCAATTAGATGCCTGCCCACCTTTTAAATAATCATCGCATGGATAGTGAACTTCCTCATCTACATTTAAATTATCGTTACCTGCGGCTGCGATAAACAGTACCCCCTTGGATTGAGCATATTTTACTGCATCGTCCACCCACATTTTTTCAGGTGAATAG
>JAHEBN010000012.1:0-8346 GCA_024645245.1 Jiulongibacter sp.
TTGAAAAATGTGTAAAAGACAGTCAGGAAGATTGGAATTCCTGGTTAAGCAGAATTGAAATTGAAGGTGGCACAGAGACAGAACAAAGACGTTTTTATACCGATTTGTGGCATGCACTTCAAGGTCGCAGGATTATTTCAGATGTAAACGGAAAATATATCGACAATACGGGTTCGAGCCCACGGATTGGACAAATTCCCCTAAATGAAAATGGGAAGCCGAAGTTTAATCATTATAATTCCGATTCTTTCTGGGGAGCTCAATGGACTATAAATTCGCTTTGGCATTTGGTATATCCTGAGGTTTCGGAAGAGTTTGTAAACTCTATGCTTCTGATGTACGATGACGGAGGACTAATTCCTCGTGGACCAGCCGGAGGAAATTATACCTATGTTATGACTGGGGCTTCAAGCACGCCATTTATTACTAGTGCCTATTTAAAAGGCATCAGAGGTTTTGATATCGAAAAAGCCTACGAAGGCATGCGTAAGAATCATTTCCCGGGTGGCTTGATGAGTAAGGCAGGATACGAGCATACTACGTTTAAAGGTGGTGGTATTGAATATTATATCGAAAGAGGATATATTCCACATCCTTTGAGTTCTATTCGCTACGGCTTTCACCAAGATGGCTCGGCACAGACCTTAGAAAATGCCTATCAGGATTTTGCCTTAGCTCAAATGGCAAAAAAGCTGGGCAAAACGGATGATTTTGAGCTCTTTACAAAAAGAGCTGGTAATTACAAAAACATTTGGAATCCGAATATCGGCTGGATGTGGAACCGTACTTTAGATGGCAATTGGCAAGAGCCGGTAGATATTTTATTGTATGACAATGGCTGGGTAGAAGGTAATGCAGCTCAATATACTTGGTGGGTTCCTCACGATGTCAATGGACTGACGAAATTGATAGGCAGCAGGGAGGCTTTTACTAAAAAACTAAATGAGTCGTTTGAAAAAGCAAGTAAGCATGATTTTGTATCAGGAAAATCCCATGATAAAGAACTAAACCGGGAATTCCGTAGGGTATTTATTAATTACGGAAATCAACCCTGTATTCCCACGGCCTTTTTGTTTAATTTTTCGGGAGCACCCTGGCTTACACAATACTGGACCCGTCAGGTAATTGATAAAGTTTATAGTGGCCTTTCACCAGAATTTGGCTACAGTGGCGATGAAGACCAAGGCTTAATGGGCAGTTTGGCTGTCTTAATGAAGTCAGGCCTTTTCTCTACTAATGGGGGAACTTCTACAGAGCCTTTTTACGAAATAAGCAGCCCAATATTTAATAAAATCACTTTCAATTTGAATCCGAAATATTATTCAGGCGGAAAGTTTACGATTGAAGCGAAAAATAATGGACTTAGTAATTATTATATCCAATCGGCTCAATTGAATGGAAAAGCACTTGACAAACCTTGGATTTTACATGATACAGTAGTTAATGGAGGAAAATTAACTTTAAGCATGGGTAGAAGACCGAACAAAAAATGGGGAAGTAAACCCGAGCAGGCACCGCCTTCAATGACTATGGATTAATTTAAATCCGTTTTTGGGTGAAAAAATAATAATGCGTAGATTGATTTGACTTGTAAAAATCAACCAATCTTAAACCGTAAAAATGAAAAGAATTTTTCTCTATTTGCTTTTTGCAATCGCACTTACCAATTGTAGTAAGAACATATTTTTGGTTGGAAATTGGGCGATATCTGTAAACCATGGCAACTACCAAGAAGAAGCTACCATGGTTATAAATCACGACGGAAAAAATTATATTGGGAGCATCAATTTTTATGAATCTGGGAAAATTAAAATCGATAGTTTAAAGGTTTCGGAGAATCAAATAGAGGGTTCTTTGCTCATTGACAAAGTAAACTACCAGCTCAAAGGCAAAATTGATGAGGAAAAAGTTTCTGCTCAATTGATTTCAAAAAAACGCAGTTTGCCTGTTTCGGGAGAAAGATTATCAGAAGAAAAGGTCTTTATTGATAGAAAGAATATAGAATACAACCTATCGGCTAAAGACTTAGAAAAGACCGAAGAAAATCTGGATCATGCAGGTTTTATCAGTGAATTTGATGTCAATACCTTTGTTCGAGGAGAGCGAATATACAATGCTACCTGTATCAATTGCCATGGAAATGAAGAAAATGAAGGTTCTATTCCCATGTCTTTAAAGTTTTGGTCTGAGCGATTCAAGGCAGGACATGACGCCTATTCGATGTATCAAACTGTAACAAGAGGATTTGGCTCCATGCCTCCTCAGGTCTCCTTAAGTCCTCAGGAGAAATATGATGTGATTCATTTCATCCAAAAAGAATTTGTTTCCAAAAACAAAAATATAGTTCTCCAGAAGGTGTCGCCAGGTTACTTGGCTTCCCTTCCTAAGGGTAATTCACGTGGGCCTGCCTTGAAACCTTATCAACCTTGGGCCGATATGGATTACGGCAATTTCTTGATAAATACCTACGAATTGGTTGATGAAAAGACTGGCTTGCCGAGATACCATTCTCCTGGCCCATCACCTTTTCCCGATGAAAATTATTCCAAAAACAATTTTGCTTATAAAGGTATCGCCGTAAGACTTGACAAGGGCAATGGAGGTGTTTCTAAAGGAAAAGCCTGGATGGTTTTTGACCATGACCTGATGAGAGTTGCAGGGGCGTATACGGGCGAAGGATTTATTGATTGGAATGCAATTTTGCTGAACGACAAACACGAAACTTACCCAAGAACTATTGGTACGCTTCATTTTGAAACACCTGTTGGGCCAGGATGGGCAAACCCAGTGACAGGTAATTTTGATGATCCTCGATTTATGGCGAGAGATGGCCGGGCATTTGGTCCACTGCCAAAATCCTGGGCAAATTACAAGGGCTTATATCACCACGAAGATCAAGTGATTATTTCTTACTCTGTTGGAGAATCTGATATTTTGGAGTTATTTGGATTTTTAGAACCATCTGTTTTTACGCGAACATTGAATATTTCTCCATCTAAATCAATACTCAAAATGCGAGTTGCAAAGGCGACTTCAAAAGTGAAAATAAAAGGGAAAGGTGCCAAGTTGACAGAAGAAAACGGACATATTTACTTGACAATTAATGCTGAGGAACCGGTAAAAATTACCTTGGCAATTTTGCCCAAAGATTCGGAATTTAAAGAAGCTAGCTTAGCAGAACCAGAATCTCTGTTAAAATATACACTTGGGAAGGGAAAGCCTCATTATCCCGAAATCTTGAAAACTGATGTAACAGAAGGAAAGGAAGACGGCCCTTTCGCAGTGGATCAATTAAACATACCTTTCGAAAATCCCTGGGCATGCCGCATGAAGCTTAGCGGAATTGACTTTTTCCAAGATCCCAACAAAGCCGCAGCTTGTGCAACAGATGGAGATATTTGGTTGATAAGTGGTTTTCTGAATCCCGATGGAGAATTGACCTGGCAGCGAATAGGTTCTGGTTTATTCCAACCTTTAGGCATTAAAATAGTAAATGAAAAAATATATGTCACCTGCCGCGATCAGTTGGTATTATTAAGAGACCTGAATGGTGATTTAGAAACTGATTTTTACGAAAGTTTCAATCATGACCACCAGGTGAGTGATCATTTCCATGAATTTGCCATGGGCTTACAAACCGATAAAGAAGGGAATTTTTATTATGCAAAAAGTGGAAGACATGCCCGCGAAGCCCTTATTCCTCAGCATGGTACTTTATTGAAAGTGAGTGCCGATGGTTCAAAAACTGACATAATAGCTACCGGATTTAGAGCTGCAAATGGTGTATGTATCAACCCTGATGGTAGTTTTATTGTTACCGATCAGCAGGGCTATTGGAATCCCATGAACAGGATAAATTGGGTAAAAGGAACTGGAAAATTTTACGGCAATATGTGGGGTTATAATCCTCCTAAAGATTCTTCGCGAGCAGCCATGGAGCAGCCGCTTGTTTGGGTTGATATGAATTACGACCGCTCTCCTTCGGAAATGGTTTGGGTTGAAAGTGAAAAATGGGGAGCCTTAAATGGTGGATTGCTCAGTCTTTCATATGGATATGGAAAAATTCAATATGTTTTGAACGAAACCGTAAACGGACAAGAGCAAGGAGCCGTTATAGATTTGCCTGGAGTGAAGTTTCTCACAGGTGTGATGCGTGGAAGATTTAACGCTGCAGATGGGCAACTCTATGCTTGCGGCATGTCAGCTTGGGGAACCAATCAAATGATGCGTGGAGGAGGGCTTTATAGGGTTCGTTATACAGGTAAAACTATCCCGATTCCCCTAAAAATGAAGGTTTTCGAGAAGAAAATTGTGTTGGAATTTGATTCGATCTTAGACCCAATTGTTGCTGCTGATGCAAGCAATTTTGAAGTGAAAACATGGGATTTATTGAGAAGTAAAAAATATGGTTCGGATCGTTTAAATAAAAAAACGCTTCGAATAAGCAAAGCCGAATCGCAAGGCAATCGATTGGAATTAAGTATAAATGATTTAGAAAAAGTAGATGTGATTACGATTGACTATAAAATTAAGAATTCTAAAGGAGAGCCGCTGAATGGCTCCATTCAAGGAACGATTCATGAGCTTAATAATTCCTTTTAATCCAAAAGAAAAATGAAACAAAAAACAATCTCGGTAGCCATTATTAAACGATCAATATATTTAAGCCTTTTGCCATTGCTTTTCATTGGCTTTAGCAGTATTCAGGTTACCGATGCTCTGGAAGCTGTGCGGCGTCCCAATTTCATTTTGATCCTGACTGATGACTTGGGTTGGTCATGCCTTTCTTCAAAAATGGATGATAGAGTTTCTGATTCTAAAAGCGACTTTTTCGAAACTCCAAATATCGATAAGTTTGCGACAGAAAGCATGCGTTTTACAAGAGGCTATGCACCTGATCCTATCTGTTCGCCTACACGAAGAAGCATTCAATTTGGGCAAACTTCTATCAAAATGGGCGACGATGATGTTTTTCCTAAGAATTATAGCTCAAAGCTTCGTACTATTCCAGAAGTTTTAAAAGCTTATGATCCAAGTTACAAAGCAGCCCATTTTGGGAAATGGGACCTAAGAGCTGAAATGACACCTGAGCAATTGGGCTATGATGTCAGCGACGGCGACAACGGAAACTCGAATGGAAACATGGGACAAGGCAAAGAAGATAAATGGGATAGATATTTTATAAGCGACAATCCCAAACAAATGGATAGTTTAACTTTTAGGGCTATTCGTTTTATGAAGGATCAAGTAAGATCGAATAGCCCTTTTTATTTGCAAGTATCGCACTATGCCACCCATGTTGATATGGTAACAAGGCAGGCCAGCTACGATAAATTTAAGGCAAAAGAACCTGGCAAAAAGCACCATAATCCTGCTTGGGGAGGTATGATAAATGACTTGGATGCAAAAATTGGCGAATTGGTGAATATGGTGGAAGAACTCGGGATTTCTGACAATACCTATATCGTTTTGATGGCCGACAATGGAGCCGTGGAGTTTATTCCTCCTGTAAAAAACAAGCTTGATCCTCCTTTTACCTTTGAAACTCCCATGAGAAATGTACCTCTGAGAGCCGGAAAATGGACTTTGTATGAAGGGGGTATCAGAGTGCCATTTATGGTTAAAGGCCCCGGAATTCAAAAAGGAACTCAGTCGGATGTTCCGGTAGGAGGATGGGATTTATTACCCACTTTCAACGATTTAGCAGGAAACAAAAACGTAGGTAAAGATGTAGAAGGGGGAAGTTTTGCCTCAGTTTTGAAAAACAAAGGAATTGGAAAAGTTACCAGAAAAGAAGAAGCATTTTATTTCCATCGATTTGCCAAAGGCTATCCACATTCCGCTATTATTAATGGAGATTACAAACTGATTAAATTCTGGAAAAGCAAAAAAGTGGAAATGTATAATATTGCTAAAGATATAGGTGAAACTCAGGATATTTCAAAGTCACATGCCGCCAAAGCCAAAGAATTGGAGGCTTCCTTGGTACGCTATATCAAAACCAATAATCCGGAATTGTTGGCCAGCTCGATGAACTAAATCAGGAGCAATCTAAACAACCTTAAAATGGAAATTAAAATGAAAAGTTTGAATAGGGTTAAATATGTAATACTTTTTTTAGCATTCTTCGGCTTGATTTTGACTTCATTTCGTGTAAATCGAGTCAAAAATTCTGAAAAACGACCACCGAATATTCTTTTCGCTATAGCCGACGATCAGTCTTTTCCGCATGCTTCGGCTTATGGAAACAGTACTTTTCGCACACCAGAATTTGATAGGGTGGCGGCCAATGGCATACTATTCAACAATGCATTTGTAGCTGCCCCTCAATGCAGCCCTTCGAGAGCGGCTATTCTTACCGGCAGGCATATTTGGCAATTGGAGGAGGCGGGCACACATAGTAGTTATTTCCCGAAAAAGTTTTCGGTATTTACCGATGCTCTCGAAAATGCGGGATATGCTATAGGTTTTACGGGCAAACCTTGGGGCCCTGGCAATTTTAAGGACTCAGGCTGGTCGAGAAATCCGGTAGGGCCAGAGTACAATAAAAAGAAATTTAACAAAGTCGCCACCTCAGGCATTAGTGCGATAGACTATGCTTCTAATTTTAATGACTTTTTGAATGACAAACCAAATGACAAACCTTTCTTTTTTTGGTACGGAGGTCACGAACCACATCGAAAATATGAAGAAGGGTCGGGTGCTGCCTCAGGTTTATCGGATGTTAATTTAAAAGTACCTGGCTTTTTGGCTGATGCTGGGATTGTAAAAAACGACCTGCTCGATTATGCCTTGGAAATCAAATACTTTGATACCCAATTAGGCAAAATGCTTAAAATGCTTCAAGAGGCAGGAGAGTTAGAAAACACTATCATTGTGGTTACAGCCGACAATGGAATGGCTTTTCCCTATGCCAAAGCCAATCTTCAAGAGTTCGGTACGCATGTACCTTTGGCTATTGCTGGTCCTGGAATAAATGGAAAAAACAGGAAGGTGGATGATTTGGTCAGTTTGATAGATTTGGCACCTACTTTTTTAGATTTAGCGGGTGTAAAATACATCGAGGGAATAGTTGGAAAATCACTATTGTCGATTTTTAAAAGTTCAAAATCTGGCAGCATAGATGCCTCTCGGAAAAGTGTTTATACGGGACGAGAAAGACATACCCATGCCCGACCTGACAATCTGGGCTACCCAGCCAGGGCGGTTAGAACGCAAAAATACTTATACATTAGAAATTTCAAAACTGACCGATGGCCAGTAGGCGATCCAGCCCCAGATAATGTGGTTTCAAGCAGTGGTAAAAAAGGCATGAAAGATATTGAGGAGGGTTATGAAGACATTGATTCCTCTCCCAGCAAAACCTATATGATTGAGCATAAGGCTAATTATCCTTTTTTATTATATAAAAATGCTTTTGAAAAAAGAGATACAGAACAATTATTTGACATTATCAATGATCCTTACTGTGTCAATGACTTGGCGAAATCTCCAAAAATGAAGTCGGTTTTGCTAAAGCTCAGTAATGAATTAGAGGAAAAATTAATCAAAGAAGGCGATCCTAGAATGATAAATGGAGGTGATATTTTTGATAGTTATCCGCGATTTGGTAGCATGAGAAATTTTGAAGGGTTTAAGAAACAAGGGGAATACAATCCTAAGTATAACAAAAAGAAATGAAACTACTGAAAATAAGCTTTTGTGCACTATTTCTTTTGGGAACAGTTGGTTTTTTAAAAGCACAAGAAAGACCAAACGTAATTCTTATTTATTCCGATGATCAGGGGGCGATAGACCTTAATTGCTACGGTGCCAAGGACTTGGAAACTCCTAACATTGATGGATTGGCCAAAAATGGAGTTAGGTTTACCCAATTTTATGCTTCTCCGGTTTGTTCACCTTCGAGAGCCTCATTATTGACGGGACTTACGCCTCAAAGGGCCGGGTTGCCGGGAAATGCCTCAGCAACCAATCCCAATAATGGCATGCCCGCCAATAGATTTACTATGGCCGAATTATTTAAAAGTGCAGGCTATAAAACCGCACATATTGGCAAATGGCATTTGGGTTATACGCCAGAAATGAGCCCAAATGCACAGGGCTTTGACCATTCCTTTGGTCATATTTCCGGTTGCATCGACAATTATTCTCATTATTTCTACTGGAATGGGCCCAACAGACATGACCTTTACCGCAATGGCAAAGAAGTACATTATCCCGGTCAGTTCTTCCCGGATTTGATGCTAAAAGAAGCCAATCAGTTTATGAAAGAATCGGATAAAAGCCCATTTTTCATGTATTTCGCTATCAATTTGCCACATTATCCTTATCAAGGAGACCCAAATT
>JAHEBN010000012.1:8356-15677 GCA_024645245.1 Jiulongibacter sp.
AAAGAAAGGATTGGCCTATCCACGTGATTTGTATGCTGCATTTATGTCTACGCTCGACGATAAAATTGGCTTATTGCTCAAACAAGTTAAGGACCTGGGTTTAGCTGAAAATACGATCATCATATTTCAGTCGGACAATGGCTATTCAACAGAAGAGCGGGCACATTTTGGTGGAGGCAATGCCGGAATATATCGAGGTGCCAAAGCCTGTCTTTTTGAAGGAGGAATTCGCGTACCTTCTATTATAAGTTGGCCAGCCCAAATTCCCAAAGGAGAAGTTAGGGATCAAATGGCTGTCAATACTGATTGGTTTCCCACTTTGGCTGAGTACTGTAAAATACAGTTGCCTGATAAAAAGCTAGATGGAAAAAGTTTGGTTTCTATAATTAATAAGAAAGAGGCTGTTTCTATTCACGATGAAGAGGGTTATTGCTGGGCTTTCAGGAAATCTTGGGTGGCTCGCAAAGGGAAATGGAAATTGCATGCAAATCCTGAGGATACAAGCAAAAAAGGCGTCCTGACAGAAGCCGACAATTTCTTTTTAGCAAACTTAGAAACCGACCCCGGCGAAACCACCAATGTGGCTTCTTCACATCCTGATATAGTGGCTGATTTAAAAAGGCAGTATACGGCATGGGAGATTAATAATAAGAAGTAAGTGACAATTTTAGGCTATTTAAAATTCAATTTGAATGAAAATAAAAGCTCTTCTGGTTTTCCTTTTTAGCATTATAATGTTGTCGGCTTTTATCAAAGCCAAAAAAGACCCGCGTCCCAATATTATCCTTGTCATGTCTGACGACCAAGGATGGGGGCAAATGGGCTATTACAATCATCCGTTTTTGAAAACACCTAATTTGGCAAAAATGGCCAAAAGTGGCCTCAGAATGGACCGATTTTATGCAGGTGCACCTGTGTGTTCCCCTACACGGGCTTCGGTTTTGACAGGTCGAGCAAACGATCGTTCCGCTGTATTTGCACACGGTTTCCCCATGCGAAGACAAGAAAAAACATTGGCTCAAGCTTTAAAAAAAGCTGGCTACCAAACTGCACATTTTGGCAAATGGCATCTAGATGGACTTAAAGGACCGGGAGTACCCATATTGGCTGAAGACAATAGGAGTCCAGGTAGTTTTGGATTCATGGAATGGATATCTGTTACTAATTTTTTTGACTTAAATCCCTTGATGAGCCATCAGGGTGAAATAAAGCAATACACAGGTAGCTCTTCGGAAATTATTATAAATCAAGCACTTGATTTTATTACTGGACATAAAAAAGATCCCTTTTTTGTGGTGATTTGGTACGGCAGTCCGCATGATCCATGGAGTGCTTTGGATATCGATAAGTCAGATTTTTCAGCCAATATGGAAGAAAAGAAAAAGGATTATTTGGGCGAAATAGTTGAGATGGATAAAAGCATAGGACACTTAAATCTTAAACTAGAAGAAATGGGTTTGGCCCAAAATACCCTGATTTGGTTTAACAGTGACAATGGTGGTGTACCTTTTGGTGGAACTGAAGGCGTCGGAGGTCTGCGAGATTTTAAAGGTAGTGTATATGAAGGTGGTCTGCGAGTGCCCTGTATTATCAAATGGCCAAAGGTTATAAAGCCCAATCAAATAAGTTCGTATCCTGCCAGCACCATGGATATATTTCCGACAATTGCTTCTATTTTAAACTTGTCTCATGATGTTTTCATAAAACCTATCGATGGAAATAGTATCGAACATCTTTTTTATAAAAATTCAAAAGAAGAAAGAAAATCGCCAATACCTTTCAAGTACAGAAATCAAGGAGCTTTGATAGATAATGATTACAAATTATTAGTCGAAAATATTGAGAAAAAGAAATACACTTTGTACAATCTCAATAAAGACAAAACAGAATCAATCGATATCCTGGCCGATAATGCTGAAAAAGCCAAAGAAATGATTTCTTACTACGAAAACTGGTTATTGTCAGTGGAAAAAAGTCTGCGTGGTGATGATTATGTTGGTGGATTGTTTGAAAAAGACCCGGAACCCGAGTTTTGGTGGAATAAAAAGGAATATGCTCCATATTTACAAAATTGGAAAGACCGTCCTGAATACAGCAAGCAATTAAAGGAAGCATTGAAATAGGATTGACAAATTAGAATCTTAAATAGTGAAGAATTACAAAATGATTTATACAAAATGTAGTTTCTACGTCGGTATGATTGGTGTAGTTCTGCTGATGAGCAATTTTATTAATTCTTCCAAAAATGAAGCTAATGATATACGGATTAATCCTTTAGTACATCTCCAAGCCGATAGTCTCGATTATTTTGCAGACAATGGATTTGGAAAACCAGTCCAGTCTATACAGCATCCCATGGGTGAATACTATAAAGGGGGAACTTATGTTGCTTATCAAGGACCTCACGAAGATCCTTATGTCTGTTCTTATAATCATCAAACAAAAGAATGGAAAGGACCTTTTAAAGCGGGTATAAGTGCATTGGGTAAAACGCCCTTAAGTACCAATCCCGATGAAATAGACAACCACGGCAGACCAGCATTGTTGGTCGATGGCGAAGGCTATATTCATTTAGTATTTGGCGGCCATGGTGGGCATCGTGGCCTTGGAGTCAATACCTTAGGCACAGTGGGACGTGGTGAACAAATGCATGTGGTTTCTAAAAGGCCTTGTGATATCAGCGAATGGGAACAATTACGAAATGTTTCGCCAATGGGGACTTATAGCCAATGGGTCAAAATGAACAATGGCACCATCTATTTGTTTTACCGACATGGCTCGCATCGGAGCAATTGGGTCTACCAAAAATCTACTGACAATGCCCGTACGTTCGCAGCTCCGGTTTCCATTCTAAAATATAAAAAAGCCGAAGGCCACGCCTTTACCTCCGATTCTTGGTATGCCTGGTTTCAAGAAGGGGCAAATAATAGCATTGTTTCTACCTTCAATTATCACTTATGTGGCACAGGTAAGAACCATACTTCGCTTAGACTCAATTCGTATTACATGAAAATGAACACCGAAACTGACACTTGGGAATCCATTTCAGGTAAAAAGTTGGAGATGCCGCTAACCAAAGAATCGGCAGATGAATTGGTCCAAATTTATGATTCTAAAGGCAAAAGTGTGCGTTTAGGCACGATTAGAAGTGATTCAAAAGGGAACCCACATTTATATTTCAGGAACAATGCGAATATTTCTTATGCCAATTGGGAAAGTGACAAATGGAATTTCAATGATGTTCTTGGACAAAATTTCAAATTTGAGGAAGCTGACATGCTGATAGCAAATACGAATGAAATTAGGTTTCTTACTTCTTCGGTAATGAACAACACAGCAGAAATCGCCTGGTGGCACGATGATGAGAAAGGTAAAAATTGGACCAGAGAGACACCGCTAGTAACTTCAAAAAATGGCAAATATGTTATGAGTTCCTTGATAAGAAATGCTCATCCAGATGCTCGGGTACTAGTGGCAGAAATTCCAAACACACCAAAGGCGGTAGATAGTAAAATGTATTTAATTGGAGATCATGGGCCTGTGAAACGCGTGGCAAATTGAATTCCCCTTATTTGTGAAGCTTGTTTTCGTACCACACCACACCTAATCCTTGGCTTTTTTCACCAAAGTTTTCTTCACAAATCAACACATCTAAATCGCCATCTAAGTCAATATCAATCAGTTCTACACGATCATATTTGGATCTATGAAGTTTTGAAATGGCCTGAAATTTTGGTTTTTCTTGATCTAAATCTTTGCCATCAACCCAAGTAAGTCCAATTTTCACATCTCCCCCTGTTTCTGTACTAAATACCAAATCTTTGATACCATCGCCATTTATATCGCCTACTTCGACCGACTTGCAATTGCCCGTAAAGTCTGGCACTTTGATTATTTGTTCTTTCCACTCTATTCCAGTTTTGCGGTAAATCCGAATGGTTTTGTGGGTTTTTTCTGCCAAAATCACCTCTTCTATACCATCGCCATCCATATCACTCATGGCCATAAACATGACTTCCAGGTGTTTGGCACCTATAAAATGGCTTTTCCATTCTTTCTTTTGCAAGTCTGTTTTACCGGGGTTTTCCAACCACCTGCAACCCTGAAGTCCTGACGACTTCCGGTCTGTTACTACGATGTCCATATCGCTATCAGCGTCCATATCTCTAAAAACAATAGACATAAGCCAACTCATAGCGGAAATAGGGTGCCATTTCCAATCGGCTAAATTCGCTCTGTTTTCGGGTGCTTCGAACCATCCGAATGCACCATTTGCATTTTTACCTCCAGCCACAATATCAGGGCCATTTTTACGATCAATATCTATAGGTTCGGCGTACATCCATTGCATCAAATCTACTGAAGCAGGAAGTACTTCAGTCCTCCATTTATCAGAATTGAGTAATTGGTTTTTTGGGGCAAAATGGACGAATATTTTCTTAGATTTCCCCTCAGTGCAACTTACGATTTCCAATTGGCCGTCATTGTCTACATCCATAAAAACGGCATCCTCCACACTTGGGGTTTCACCAACAATAACCGATGACCAAAGTTCTTTCACTTTTTCTTTACCAGGGTGAAGATAAAGCTTTGTTATTCCACCTTCTTCCCAACCTGTGGTAATGTCTAAAAGCCCATCATTATTAATATCAGCCAATTTTACGCCATCAGCACCTGTAGATGTGTTATCTATAGTATGCATTTCCCAGCTTTGGGAGTAGCCATAAAAAGCTGTTAACAAGACCAGTAAAATTGGCTTCATCATTGTTCTATTTGCTTTTTATTGCATTTAACTCTGCCCAAAGCTCTTTGACCTTCTCGGGTTCAGTAGCATAAAGGTTAGTAGTTTCTGAGGGATCGAGCTCCAAATTGTACAACTGCCCTGGTGCTTCGCTTGGCCCTGGTTTAATTTCTACGGGTATAGAAAATCCTCCTGAACCCAATTTATCTATCAGTTTCCAAGGGCCTTTTCTTATCGCAAAAAAGCCTTTTGACGAATGATGAACAATGGCGATTGGCTCCTGATATTTTGATTTATCGCCCAATGCTATTGGCAAAATACTTTGGCTGTCTTCACCCGTATTCTCACCTAATTTTAAGTTAAGTAAATCAGCACAGGTTGCCATGAGATTGGTCAATGTAGCCGGAAAATCACTTTGAGTATCCGCTTCTACATGTTTTGGCCATTTGATGATAAATGGAATTCGATGCCCACCCTCATGTATGTCGGCTTTCATGCCTCGGTAAAAAGAGGCTGCCTTGTGATTGTATTTTTCGATAAAATCTGGTTTCCAAAAAGGCCCATTGTCAGAGGTAAAAATGATCATGGTATTTTCGGCTTCTCCAGTTTCTTCCAATGTTTTTAGCAATTCACCAATTTTAGCATCCACCATTTGTACGAAATCTCCATATTGGCCAGCACCTGAGCTGCCTTTGTAGTTCTCAGTTGGAACCCATGGCGAATGCGGTGCAGCCAAAGGCAAATACAAAAAGAAGGGTTTCGTGTCTTTGGCATGGCTATTTACAAAGTTTTTGGCCTGGTTGATGAAATTTGGAAGTACGTCATAAAAATCAAAACTCTTGGTAACTCTACCGGGTCGCCAAAATGCCAGCGTTGCATACGATCCGGTATTTAAATCATTTCCGGGTGTATATTCAGACGGAATTTCTGTCAAAACACCGTTTTCTAAATAACAATAGGGCTCCATGTCTAATGACGCTGGTAAAATATAGCTGTAATCAAAACCATGGTTCAATGGCCCATCCGTAGGTTTTTGAGAGAAATCAACCCAATCTCCGTTTAAATTTCGAACCATACCGAATTCATTGATTTCGGCAGATTTAGTATTTACGGAGTCTTTAAATTCGGGTTTCAAAACCCAGTCTAATCCGAGGTGCCATTTTCCTATTACGCCTGTTGTATAACCCTGACCTTGCAAAAGCGAAGCTACAGTTTCACGGTCTTTTTCAATCAAAGCTTTGCCATAACCTTGCAAAACTCCTTGCGGAAGGCGGCTTCTCCAACAATATCGACCCGTCAAGATACCATATCGAGTGGGAGTACATACCGAGGAAGGAGAGTGCATATCGGTAAAACGCATACCCTCAGACGCGAGTCGATCGATATTGGGTGTTTTGGTTTTGGCTTCGGCATTGTAAGCCGAAACATCTCCAAATCCCATATCATCCGCTAAAATATAAATGATATTTGGCTTTTCAACTTCGCTCTTCTTTTGAATTTGACAAGCTCCCAAACCAAAGAAGCAGCATAAAATCAGACTATATTTTTTCATTTATTCTTATTAAAATTACTCAGACGTTCCTGTAGCTTTAGCAAAATAAGCATTATGCCCCATCACAACTTTAGGTGACCAAGGAGCATTATTTTTCGGTAAATAGTTTTTCATTTCTTTTTTGACTTTGTCCATTTTCTTGTCCATTGCTAAATTTTTCCATTCGTTTGGATCTTGCTGTCGGTCATACAATTCTTCGGCTCCATTTTCATATCTGATGTAGCGGTATTTTTCTGAAACCAAAGCGTGGTTGTTTCTTCCATAAGTTGAGATCGCTACCTTTTTAAAATCACTTTCAGAGTTATCTAAAAGCTTCTTTAAACTCATCCCTTCATTTCTACTGTTTTTTTCTAAACCACATAGCTCTACCAAAGTAGGGTAAATATCTAAAAGCTCGACAGGTTGATTCACTATACTACCACTTTTGGGGCTTAAAGTTTTGATAATCAAAGGTACATGAGTACCGACTTGCCATAAACAATGTTTCGCAAAAGTTCCTTTTTCGCCCAAACGGTATCCATGGTCAGACCATAAAATTACTATTGTATTGTCTTTATAAGGGCTTTTCTCCAAAGCTTCAAGCATTTGCCCCACGTAATAATCAACGAAAGTGGTACTGGCCAAATATCCTTGAACCATGTTCTTCCATTGCTTATTTTCAATAGCCCATTCGGTGCTTGGCATCATAGGCATATCGTCAACTTGAATTGCGATTTCAGGCAGGTCGTCTTTGTCATTTTTCAAATAGGGCGGCGTTTTTACGGTTTCAATCGGGTGCATATCAAACCATTTCTGAGGCACATACCAAGGCACATGTGGTCTTATGAATCCTACACTCAAGAAAAATGGCTTTTCATGTTCCTCCGAAAGTCTTTCTATAGCCCATTTAGCCGACTTATAGTCCGGCATTTTGGCATCGGTTTCAGGAAATGCTCCCCAATCGGTACTCGTACCTTTTTCGTCCCAATGGAAGTTTTTTTCGGGTTTTGGACCAAAACCTTTTACTCTACCTCCAGAAACTTGAAAGA
>JAHEBN010000012.1:15687-17382 GCA_024645245.1 Jiulongibacter sp.
CTTTCCAACGCCCATAGTTTTGTATCCATTTTCACCGAAATACTCCGGCAAAAATTTAATGCCTTCCATAGCGGCTGACGCTTCTCTTATTTCTTCATCTTTCAATTGACCATAAATCCCTGAAGTAGAAGGCCTTATGCCACTCATTATAGAAGCCCTTGACGGACCACAAAGAGCAGTTTGGCAATGTGCATTCATAAAAAGAACGCCTTCTGAGGCCAGTTTATCTATATTTGGCGTTATGGCAGATGAGTTTCCGCCCATTACACCCACCCAATCATTAAGGTCATCAATGCTGATCATCAGCACATTTGGCTTTTGAATTGGCGTTTCTTTAGGCTTTAGCCCAAATGCCAAAATAGAAACAAGAATTATTAGTATAGCTTTCATATTATTTATTATCAGGCATTAATGCTGCATTTAGAATAGCTCTTGGAATCACATCTTTTGATTCTTTGTAAAGCTTTTTTCCATTGCTATTTTCAAAGATTTTAGCATCTAAGCCAGCATAGTTTTTTGAATCAACTTTCATTTCACCTGTTGAAACAAAAGAAGCCTTTCCATCTTTTCTTCTAGCAGTAAGTTTTGCTTCTTTATTGCTATCCAATTCAGCGAATATTTCCCAATCACCGACCTCAAAAATACCCTTCGGGTTTAGTTTAATTTCTTCAAATTTTTGAGATGAATTTACTTGAAATATAGCCAAGTACCTCATTTTATTTGTCTTCTCTTTCGCAGAACCTTTAAAATGCCATTGGTCTTTAAAATCAATAGGTTCTCCATCTTCATCGGTTTTTTTGGTCCAATTGTCCACTGGTATTGAAAATTCGGTACTAACTTCGAAATTAATAGCTGAGGAAGAATACAATGATACTTTTGCTCCACCAACTTCATTTTCGGCCATTATACTTTTTGTTTTTTCATTAATTTCTAATCCTGTATCATTGTGTAAAAGCCAAGACCAATCGGCTTTATGATCAGCTTCTAAATCGTCATAAATTACAATAATGCCTGGCCGAAGCATCAAATAATGTCGCATAAAAGTCTTCATTCCTAAATCGATATTTTCACCTAAATCCTTACCCGAATAAGCATTGGAAGCATCGCCCATGGCATAAGAAATTTGCTCACCATGTATAAATCGAGGAATTAATCCATAGGCTCCAGCATTGAAAGGCTGGCCTTGCCCATCAATCATAATGGCATTGTGACCTTGTGTATGCTTGTACCAACCCAAAAAATGGGGATCGCCCATGGCTGGCCTGTAACCTGAATTGTAAAAAAGTCTTTTCCCTCCAAAAGCAATGTTAAAGGTATTTTGATCGGCATGGGTATGAGCCAATGAACCAAATGGACTACTTCGAAGCGAAAGCATCAAATTGTCCTGGATATTTTGAATGCTCGTATGCATATACGCTACGCCAACATCAGGGAATAAAGCAGCTTGAGGTAAGTCAAATTTCTCTAGAGGCTTAGGCAAAGACATCTCATTGGTTTTCAAAATTCTAAACCATCGAAATTCATCATCTTCGGCTATAGCCTTAGCATTGCTTTTTGCCACTTCATTGGCATACCAAGCAGCATAAGGATCATTAAATATCCTCGAAGCTGCATCTGCATAGCCTGCATATCCTATAGTAGGCATGGGGTGTTTGTTACCGTCATTACAAAAACCATCGGAAACAGAATTTGCAG
>JAHEBN010000012.1:17392-43164 GCA_024645245.1 Jiulongibacter sp.
AAAATGGGTAGTTTCATACATGGTCACGGTGTTCATTCTAAAATATCCAGTGCCATTAAACCACGCACCGTCTTCTTCGCCCATTTTTGGATTTTGGGCTATCCAGATATGATAAATGTAGGTAAGCCATTTTTCTGCATCGGGCGTTTGGCCTAGTAGGGCAATAGAGGAATAAAGCATTCGGTGCATAATATGCTGCCAAACGTGCATGGATGAAGATCGTTTTTCAACATTATTTACCCAGTTTTTATAAAACCCGTTGGCTCGGACTGATATATTTTTAATCAAGTTTTCTTTTTCAACAGCCGAAATAAAAGGTTCAAATGTATCAAGATATAAGGCAAAACCAGCCATTGTACCGGCATCTCCAAAATCTGAATTATGTGAGGCACCTTTTGGATCCCATTTTAAAGCTTCAGTCACCCAGGTTTTGGCAGTTTGGTAATATTTATTGTCACCGGTAAGTATATAAGCTTGCGAAAGGGTATAAAGTACGGCATAAACTTTAGAACCTATTTTTTTACTTTCTAGCAAGGCGATTTTTCTGTTTTCAAAGTCATTTTTACCCTCAAAATTTGGATTTAAATCTTCCTCAGTGGGCACCTTTGTATTTAGGAAAACATCTGCTTCTGCAATGATTTGAGCTACTTCAGCATGGTTTTTTGTTTTAATTCTTAAACTCTCCACATCACTTTTATCGATCAAAACCCGGGGATGCATAGCTGGAATGTTAGAAATAAATTGCTTCGCCTCAATGGTTTCAAAAACGGGGGTTTCTCCAGTGATTTTAAATTCATAAGAAGGGCTCCAATCGCTATTCTTGTCTTTGTATTGCCAATACCAAGTGCCTGCTGGTAAAACCTTATGAGGATTGAAAATTCCAAAAATGAGACCTGACTTTTCAATCAGATCTCGTGTATAATCTGCCGATGAAGACATGCGAATACTGTATTTTGTATTTTTCTCAGTTGACCACTGTAAGCTCGGCGAATTAAAAGCAGCTTCCTGACCGCCCGATGGCGTAGCCCAGATTCTGTTTTTGGGGTAAATCACGGCAACGTCGGGGGTTTTGTACGTCGATTTTTGGGCATTAACAAAGTTAGAACCTTGAAAAATCAAGAAATACAAAAGGAAAAAAAAGAGCTTTTTCATGGTTGCTAAGGTTGATCTTTTTTTAAAATCCATAATTATAAAATTTATTCTAAAGCGTAAACCTTAAAATTCCGATATCTAAAATGTGTCCATTGCATTTGTCTAAAACCCATTTTGCCTTCTTGCAGCACTGCACCATATTCTTTGCCATCGTCGGTCCAATTCACTACTTCTCTGCCATCAATGGTCATTGAGATCTTATTGTCATTTTTGATTAAAACAATTTTATGAATTGCTACTGAGTGAGCTGGAATGCCATCTTCTCCATTTTGTACCAAATTGAATCCCGCATTTTTTCGAAGATGGGCAACTAATCTTTCGCGATTGTCACGTCCATTAGCATAATACGAAATATGGTAATTATTGATGTCACTTTTGGTGTAACCTTTGAAAATACCATCGCGTTTTTTTAATGATTTATCAAAAATATCTTCCCCCTTCGCACCTTTCGCTGAGAAAAACATAATTACAAGACCGGCATCGGTTTCCATATTTTGCACATCCCATTGGGCAATGAAACTGCCCGGAAAATCCTCAGGACACCATAGTACATGATGCCCTTCCTCTTCTGGTGAATACATATGCATCCAATTGTCTTTAAATTCTGTTTTTCCGGGGCCTTCCATTATCCAATTTTTAATGTTGGCGGCATTTGAAAGTGGGTTTTCATAAAGGAGCTTGCCCTTTTTTGGAGCTTTATTTTTTTCTATGGCTTTTAGAAGCTCACTACCTGCAATCAAAAAAGCTCCAGAGCCATACTCTTCCCAGGCATCTTCAGTATATGGCAAGGGTTCTTTTCCGGGGGGCTGCACAAAACCTAATCGCCCTTCTTCATTCACCAAAGCTTTCAAGCCATTCCAAGCTTTTAGTGCTTTTGGCAAATACTCAGCTGAGTCGAGCAGGCCATTGTTAACTCCCCACAAAAATGAGTAGCAGAAAAAAGAGCTTCCGCTGGCTTCAGGCTGTGGCAAAGTTTTGGGATCTAAAAGGCTTGGCCTCCATAAACCATCCGCTTGTTGTACTTCGGCTATTTTAGTAGCCATAGCCTTGAATTGTTCTTCAAAAAATGGACGTTTAAGGTGGGATTTGGGAATAATATCCATCATATTGGCCAAACCAGCTAGGACCCAGCCATTGCCTCTACTCCAATACAAATTTTTATTATTTGGCGTTTGGTGCTTAAAATAACGATCGTCCCGAAAAAACAATTTGTCGTCTTTGTCCAGAAGATAATTGGAAGTGATTATCCAGTTATCAATAGCATAATCGAGGTATTTTTCTTGCCCAGAGAGTGCATACATTTTTGCAAAAGTGGGTGGAGCCATAAAAAGAGCATCGCACCAAGTCCACCATTCACGACGGTATTGGTTATCAACAAAACGTACATCCGGTTTTGGCATTCTTTCAAGATGAGCGTCCATTACCCATTGAAGCCTTTGAATCATTTCAGGCTCTTGTTTTTCTTTAAATAGGTCAAGGTAAACCTGCCCGATGGCTAAATAGTCGGCATCAAAAACTCTGTTTTCTGTAGTCCAATGAAGTTTTTTGCCCAACTCATACATTTGATCAAAATACTTTTGTTCGCCCGTGCTTTTGTACAATTCCATCAAACCAATGTAAAAAGTAGCGTAATGCCAGTTTAAGGCACCGTATTTTTTTTGATGGGCAGTTTGCTTACTTTGCCAATCGGCAACAAGGAATAATTGCTTTTTGAGTTCAGCTTTGTTGATGGATGAAAGACCATAGTGTTCATTTGCCTTTGAAACATTGAACAAAAAAAAGTTTAAAATAAGAAATATGTAAAAGGCTTTTTTCATTTCGTTTTTTATTTAAGGGCTAAAACCTGCTCAATTGATTTTACACACTGTTTGGCCAACTCATGGCTGCCTTCATCCGTAAAGTGAACATTCAATGGCCTTTGCAGTTCTCCCAATTTGGGTAAAACAAAGGAGTACAGGTCATTTACCGGGATATTATTAGTTTTCATTATTTTGAGGGCAATGGCATTGTATTCGGCTGACATACCTGGATCACGAAGAGGCTTTAGTTCGCCGTCGGGGTAAGGCGTAGTTGTTGCAAAAATTAATTTTGCATTTGTTGCTTTCAATTTTGCGACTATTTCTTTTAGGTTTTTACGGTATTGACCTTTTTCGGCCTGAAGTGGATCATCGGGATTGTTACTATTTTCACCTGTGACTGACTTTACATGCTTGAGGTCGTGCAATCCAAAATTAAAGTGAATGAGGTCCCATTTTGTATTGCCAATCCAAGCGTCAATTTTTAGAATTCCATTACTTGTTCCTTCGCAATTTTCAGCCACACCGTTTTTATTCATCGGCCTACTTACCATGGCTTTACCTTTTAGAATTTCTTGTACAAAAGGCGTATAGCCCATAGAAATAGAGTCGCCTAGGATTAGTATTTTGGGCAATTCATTTTTTGATTTTGAAAAAGTAAACTTTGGTAAAAATGCCAAGCTTAGTCCTTGCAGACTTTGTTTTAAGAATTTTCTTTTGGAATTGTTCATTTTTGATAATAATTAATTTTGCAAAAGACTTTTTCAATCCTCAGTATTTTTACTTTTAGGCTTTTCGACCACATGCATTTTGGCAAGAACAGCGGCAAATTCATCCTTAAGTTTTAAGGTTTGTGCACTTAGTTTAGTCTTGGCCAAATCTTTCTTTTCAAAAGGGTCATTTTTTACATTGTAGAACTCGCCCGTTTCATAGAGTTTCCATTCTTGATTTTGAACCAGCCTTTTGAGCGAAAATTTTTCTTTTCCAGGGTCATAATAGCTAAAAATCCAGTCGCGGGTATGCGAAAAATCGCCCATTAATTGGGGATAAAAACTAAGCCCATCGGTTTCGAAAGTTTCGGGTAGTTTTAAATTAGCAGCTTGAGCTATGGTAGGTAAGAAATCAGTAAAATCTACCAAATGATCACTTTTTTGACCACCTTTAATTTGCCCGGCCCAATAGGCCACAAGGGGAACATGCATGCCATACTCCGTGGTGGAGCCCTTCATGCCAGGTATAGTCACATCACCCATTTTTGATTTTATGCCTACGCCAGTTCCATTGTCACCCGTAAAAATGATCAGCGTATTGTCCGCAATGCCGAGTTCTACGGTTTTGTCGATAATTTCGCCAACTAACTTATCCATATAAGCTACTTCGTCTTTGAAATAGATGGGGTCGGATTTAGTACTATGAGCATTGCCTTCTCCAGGAATAAAATAAGAATCGTAATTTTCAGTATCAGGTGATGGAACATAAGGCCTGTGCGTTAGGGCCATAGGGTAATAAGCGAAAAAAGGTTGATCTTTATTCTCTTCCATAAAATTCTTAATGAATTCAGTGTGGAGCTTAGGGCCGTATTCGCCATTGGTGTATTTTTTCATCACTCCGTTTTCTAAAACTCTTGGGTTTTTATATCGCTCATTGTAACTCGTAAAAGTGAGCTGCCATAAGTGATACTGATCAAAACCGGCTTTGTACGGACCAAAGGCATCACTTCCCAGCTGCCATTTACCCGCTATACAGGTTTTATAGCCCTCAGATTTTAGCACATGAGCAAAGGTGGTTTCGTTCATGTCGAGCGAACCAAACTCTAAATAATTGCGAAAATTATACTTCCCGGTCATGATTTGTACACGAGAAGGGGTACAAAGGGGCTGGGAGTAACAATAGTTAAACTGCATACCATTGGCAGCCATTTTGTCTATTCTTGGTGTTTTATAATTGGTGTTGCCGTAGCTGCCGAAAGCCTCAAAGCCGATATCGTCGGCCATGATCAAAATTATATTCGGCTGTTTTTTTTGGGAGAAAGCCTGCAAGCCAATTGCCAAAAGGAATAAGAATATTCTAAATTTCATCGTTTAATTATTTAAGGCTTAAAACTGTATGTAAATTTAGATTAGCCTTAAATTCCACCAAAATAGGCTTTGTACCATTTACGAAGTGGTATGTGTTTTCTAAAGTAAAAATGGTTTTGAAACCTATAAAAAAAGCCTTTGACGAATCAAAGGCTTCTTAAAGAATGCTTTTTATTTTCCAATGGGACTAGTGTCGCACTCGACATCACCCACTACAAATTGTAGGCCGTCTAAGAAAAATTGTAGTAATTTGGGATTGCTGAAGCTTTGGGCATTGTGAGCAGGAGAGGTATACAAAATATTCCCTTTGCCGTATTTTTTAATCCACGCTATGTAGCGTTTTTCATCTCCATCAGGATATTTGTTTCCTTCTATTTTAGAACCCTCCATGTATAATAGGGGTCTGAAATTTTTACTCGCATAAGCATTGTTGAAAAAATAAGGCTCGTCGATATGTGAAAAACCTTTGCCATCAAATGCTTGAACCAAAGGATGTTTTGCGTCGACCAATTTCACATCAATGTTTTGTTGTTTTGGGTGATAATCAAAACTTCCGCCCATCATTTCGCTGAAAGCCTCCGATTTGTTTTGCATGGTTATGGCTCCGTGTATCGACATAATGCCACCCCCTTTTTTAACATAATCCAAAAGGTATTTTTCGAATTTGGCTGCTTTAATTTTGGCTTGGTTGCTATCTAATTTTGAATCATTTTTAAACACATCCCAAAACATATCTCGCTTGTCTCTTATGCTGCAATTGTTATTAAGTACCACAGCGTCAAATTGTTTTAGGGTATTTTCATCAAAATAGTTAATATCTGTAGTGTAGGTCAATTCAAAGCCTCCAACTTTTTCGGTTACGATACGCATCATGGCCTCGGTATGAGGTACGACCCAATGGTCAAAACCGGTAAAGAGCGAAAACACCAATACTTTATGGGTTTTGCTACTTGGAAAATGAGTTTTAGCAGGTGCTAATTCTTTGATTTCCTTTAGCCAAGAGGTATTTAACTCAACTTGGGGCATGCTTTGAGCATTTAAATTAAAAGAGAAAATACTCAAACATAGAATCTGCAATAGAATTCGGGTGTATTTCATAAGTGCTTATTTATAAAAGGTTGATTTTTAAGATTTCAAATTTAATGTAATATTGGGCTGGCTGAATTTATTTCCTGTAATTTTCAAAGAAAATAATTATAGGAATCCAAATGAATACTTTCCCAGCCTATTCCAAAGAACTGTTTTTATGTACATGAAACTAAATAAAACCAAGGCAAAAAAGCACTTACTCTCATGCCCCAATTTCAAAAATTTTTATGTTAACCTATAGTATTCCTCCCAACCTTTACGAGGTGCAGAGCCCTGTAATAAGAAATTGGCCAAAGGATTATTGGTAATCTGCTTTGTTTTTCTGTCAAAAAGCAACTTGGTATTAAGCCTTTGGGCCATTACACCTAAAGTGAATACTTGACTCAATGGCCCAGCAATTTCAAATGAAGAACGACATTGTTCTTGGCCTTTACAAGCTTTCAGGAAATTGGCAAAATGATTGGAAGGACTTTCGGGCACTACGGGCATTTTTGAGGCTAAGTCTTTTGCTTTGCTCGCAGGTACTATAGAAAGGGTACTTCCGTGAGAGCCGCCTTTGAAAGTCAGTTCTTTGGAATAGATAATTTTGCCGGGTTTTAATTTCTCGGTAAACTTACTGCCATCTGTCGGAGGTGGAATATTTGGATCTAAAACCGACTCTCCGTAACCTTCAGGCAAAGGAGGTTGATTGTTGATTCCGTCAAACCATTTTATCTCCACCGGAGGCATATTGCCTCTTTCTGGGAATTTAAAAGATAAAGTTGTAGATAAAGGGAAAAAGAAAGGATTATGATCTTCCAAATAAACTGGATCTACTTCATAAGGCAAACCCAGGTCTAAAAATTGGTGAGCGGTATCGATCAAGTGAGCTCCCCAATCGCCCAAGGCACCCATACCGAAATCGTACCAACAACGCCATTGGCCATTTACAAAATCTTTCCGGTAATCATGCTCTTGAGCAGTCATAAGCCAAGTATCCCAATCGAGTGTGCTAGGAATAGGTTGAGCATCAGGGTATTTCGTAATATTTGGGTCAAAATCATGCCATCTTCTCCGGGAATTCATGTGAGCTGATATGGCGGTAACATCCTTTATGATTCCTGCATCCTTCCAAGCTTTAAACTGAAAATAGTTAGCTTCAGAATGACCTTGATTTCCCATTTGAGTAGCAACTTTGTATTTCTTGGCTCCAGCCATCATCAACTCTACTTCTTGAAAAGTACGAGCCATTGGTTTTTCAACATACACATGTTTGCCTAGCGACATGGCCAGCATAGTAATAGGAAAATGTGAAAAATCTGGGGTACCTACGCTTACAGCGTCAATTTTGTTCCCCATTTTGTCAAACATCTCTCTGAAGTCCTGAAAACGAGGCACATATGGGAATTTTTCCAATACCTCTAAAGTGTGAGGTGCTCCCATATCTACGTCGCACAAGGCCACAATATTGGCTAATCCTGTGTCATAAAGTGACTTGGTAATATGTCCACCACGATTTCCAATACCTATACAAGCCAAGTTTACTTTTTCGCTTGGTGCTAATTTGTTTACTTTATTTCCAAAAATATGTGATGGAACAATAGTGACACCTGCAGCCCCAAAGGAGCCAACTTTCATAAAATCTCTTCTTTTCATTTTTCATTTTTTTGTAAAATAATTCAATTTTTATTGAGCTGTTTCTTTTTCCCAGGCATTGTATTTAAGCTTTAAATCCTGGAATTTTTTTGGATTTGATTGTGACAAATCGGTTTCTTCTACAGGATCATTTTTTAGATTGTATAGAGCCCATTTGTCTTTATAAGCTACTAATTTCCAGTCCCCTTCACGTATAGCCTTGCCATGCTGCCATTCCCAAAATAGTGGCTTTGCACGCTTTATATTCTTTCCTTTTAAGATCGGCAAAAAGCTAATGCCATCCAATGGGAATATGCTTTGGTTGTTATATTCTGTCGGATATTTCTGACTGGTAATATCGCTAAAAGTAGCCATCAGGTCGATAAGGTGCAATGGCGTATCTGAAAACTGGTTGCCCTTTTTTATAGTCGAAGGCCAATAGGCTATCATGGGTGTTTTAATTCCGCCTTCGTGGCTATAATTCTTAAAAAAACGGTAAGGCACATTGGCAACATTCGCCCAGTCTTCAGCAAGCGATGTCCAGCGAGACAAAGATCCGATTTCGCCAGAGCCTTTTACGTTATCCACCACTTCTGCTGAGGCACCGTTGTCTGATAAAAAGATTATCAAAGTGTTCTCAGCAACACCCATTTGCTCAATTTTTGAAAGTAGTCTGCCGATGTTTTGATCCAATCGGTCTATCATCGCCGCGTAAACAGCCATTTTCTGGTCTTCTTCCTCTTTTTGAGCATCACTCAGTTTATCCCAATCTTGAAAACTCGGCTTTGATAAGGGATAATTTTTGGGCAATAGACCAATATCCTTTTGTTTCTGAAATCTTGCTTTTCTGATAGCTTCAAACCCTGCTAAATATTTTCCCTTGTATTTTGCGATATCTTCCGGCCAAGCCATTAATGGATCATGAGGAGCGGTGTATGACATGTAAAGAAAAAATGGGTCTTTTTTATTTTGCTTTTCTAACCAGCCCAAGGCATAATCCGTAAAAGCATCAGTCGTGTAAAAATCTTTTGGTGGTGTATATGGCGTAATTACTTTGCCATCCAAAACCCAAGGTCTATTCGGATTTTTCTGAGCTGGAGCAGGTTCACCTTCTCTTTGTCGGCCAGGGTTGAAATGATTGCTGGCCCCTTCAAAAAGTCCGCTATAATGGTCAAAACCACGAGTTGTTGGCAGCTCTGTACTATGATGTTTGCCTGACCATAGGGTGGTATAGCCTGCCATTTTGAACAGCTCTCCTAAAGTGATGGCATTTGCCATTGGTTTTTTATAACCCGTATTATATCCAGTTTTTTGTGAATACAAACCGGTTAGTAAGCAGGCTCTGGAAGGAAAACACTTAGAGGTATTGTGCATTTGGGTAAATCGTATTCCTTTGGCTGCTAGTTTATCCAGATTAGGGGTATTTACTTCACTACCAAAACAGCCTAAGTCTGCAAAGCCCATGTCGTCGGCAAGAATCAAAATTACATTTGGCTTAGGTTTTATTTGGTTTTTAGATTCAGGACGAGCGGAAGTCAAAAATAAGAGCAATATAAAACTGACTACCAATGCTTTGTTTTTTTTCATTTCAATTCGAATTCGTTAAGGTTTGAATAGTTAGAATATCCTGAAAATATAGCTAAAAAAAATAAAAATTGAGCTTTTTCAAAAGTACTGCCGATAGAAAACGAGACAAAACTTCAATTGTATCATTTAGACAGTGAGATGTATTAATGATTAATCCGAAAAAATAAGGCATGTCATTTTTTCTTTTTTAAGCAATAAATTAGGCGAATGAAGCTATTAATGCTTAATTTAATTAAATTTTTTATTGGAATATGAAAAGAACAAGTGAGTTTCTAAAAATATTTTCAGCTTTTTTAGCAATTGCATTTATACTAAATGCCACACTTTCTTATTCTCAATCTTCCACTTATCGATTTAAAAATTTTACAACTGATATAGGTCTTTCACATCATCATGTGACTTGCAGTGTTGAAGATAATACTGGGTTTATTTGGGTAGGGACTATTGAAGGACTCAATAGATTCGATGGCTATAGTTTCAAACCTTTTTTTCATTCAGAAACTGATTCTACAAGCATTAGTTCAAATCGAATTCATACTTTAATTCTGGATCAGGAAGGACAGCTTATTATAGGTAGCAACAATGGACTTGATATTTATGATGAAATTAATAACTCTTTCTCTAAAATTCCTTTAAAAACCCCTAATGGTGATTTTAGCGATGCTTCGATTAATGATTTAAAAAGGGATGCAAAAGGCAATGTCTGGGTTTCGAGTAACAACGGCTTGTTTGTTCTCGATAAAAACAAAAATATCACAAAACACTATACCCAAGGACTTTTACAAGGAAATATAATAGGACATTTGCTGATTGACAAAGAGCAAAATATATGGATAGGTGAGCCTAAAGTGATTAGCAAATTGAACATCAAAACCGGGAAAATTACTCGCTTTCCTATCACTGAAAGATTCAAAATAGATAAAGACCCACCCGTTAACGCTATAATTCAAGATTCAAAGGGTCGAATTTGGTTTGCGTCAAATCAAGCAGGTTTTTCATTATTGAATCAGAAAAACCAAAAGTTTGAATATTATCCATTGAAGTCCATAGGGCCAAATGATGTGCTAAGAAATAGAGTACGAGCAATAAAGGAAGACGACAAAGGCAGACTTTGGCTTGGCACTTTTGACGGACTTATTATTTTTAACCCAGATTCTGACTTTGAAACTAAGATTGTAAATGATCATAACAATCCATATTCTATAAGCGACAATGGCATTACCTCTTTAGAATCAGACTCCCATGGCAACTATTGGCTGGGGCTATATCATGGAGGAATTAGTTATTTTGATAAAAACTTCAATATTTTTAATCATTACCAATATACGGGAGATAACAAAGGCCTTTCATACAATGTAATATCTTTTATAACCGAAAGTGAGGAGGATAAAATCTGGATAGCAACCGATAGGGGTGGGCTGAACCTATTCAATAGTAAAAGTCAAACATTTCAATTTTTTAACCAGAAAAATAACCCTTCCGGTTCAGCTTCAAACCATATTATGGAGCTTGAAATAGGCGAAAATGGAAATGTATGGATAGGCACATTGTATGGCGGGGTTTTTAATTTTGACTTACAAACAAAAACATTTTCACCCCTGAATTTTAATGTCGACGACCCCAATGATCTCGGTTATAAACGCATAAAAGGGCTTAAAGTCGATCATAAAGGCAACTTGTGGATTGCCCATGCCATGGGCTTACATTACTATGATGTAAAGCAACATAAAACTTTGAAATATGCTTCAGAACTTAAAGGAGTGAAGATTCAAAATACGATAAATGAGATTTTTGAAGATTCTAAAAATAACATTTGGTTGGCTATAAATCAGCCCGACGGCTTATTGAAACTGGATGATGAAAATTGGGGCTATAAAAAATATGCCATTCCTAATATAAACTGCATTTTTGAGGATAAAGATTACGTTTGGCTGGGTACATCTAACAATGGTTTATACAGATTAGATACCAAAACGGAGTCTATAAAAAACTTCAAAAGTCCTGATTTTGCCAATAAAGACATATTAGGTATTTTAGATGATGACCTGGGAAACCTTTGGCTGAGCTCTTCTGAAGGCTTGTTTTTATTTAATAAAAAATCCGAAAAATACTTAGGATTACAAAGGGCCCACGGCATAAAAAATGACGTTTTTAAACGAAGGGCTTATTTGAAGTCAAAAGACGGAAACATGTATTTTGGAGGTCTGAATGGTATGATCTCTTTCAACCCTAAATTAATAAATGAAGGCGTAATTTCACCCAAAATAGAAATTACAGACCTCAGTATTGGGAGCAATACCAAACAAGGCAACTTTGGAAATACGTTATTGGGGGAATTAAACAATTCGCATTTACTTAAATTAGATTACGACCAAAATACCTTATTTATTGATTTTGCAGCATTAAACTTCTCACAGCCTGAGCGAACCGAATATGCCTATAAATTAGAAGGCTTTGATGATTGGAATTACATAGGAACCAACCGAAAAGCTACCTATACCAATCTGGATCCCGGCACTTATTATTTTAAGGTAAAAGCTACCAATAGCAATGGAGAATGGGTTTCAGAAAGTACGGCAATTAAAATTATGATCTCTCAGCCCCCTTGGTTCTCTTGGTGGGCTTATGTTATCTATGCGATTACTTTGACAGGACTTTACTTTTTGATAAAAGAAATTATCAGTAATCGTATCAGACTGAAAAACGAATTGCGGCTAGAGCATTATAAAAATGAAGAAGAAAAGAAGCTTCATGAGATGAAGTATCGCTTTTTCACTAATGTTTCTCATGATTTACGAACTCCTTTGACGCTTATATTAGGGCCTTTAGGAAAATTACTAGAAACTCACCATGGTGACAATACTGTAAGAAACTTATATACAACTGCTTATAAAAATGCAGAACATTTATTGCGGTTGGTAAATCAATTGATGGATTTCAGGAAACTTGAAACCGATCATAATCAATTGGTGGTGGCAAAAGGCAATATCGTTTTGTTTATTCATGAAATATTTCTTTCCTTCCAAGAGCAAGCCAGAATTAGGAAAATTCAATACCACTTTAGAACAGAAGACGACAATATCTCCATGTATTTTGACAGAGATAAGATTGAGAAGGTATTTTACAACCTTTTATCCAATGCTTTTAAATTTAGCCCCGATGGCTCTGAAATAAGCCTTGACATTAGTTTTGAAGGTAACCAATCGGATGAATTCCCTGAAGGGTTTTTGAATATTGCAATCAATGATCAAGGAATTGGAATTCCAGAAAACGAAATAGAATCCATATTTAGCCGATTTACCCAATCTAGCCAATCAGAATCTTTGGTTGAAAACAGCACGGGATTGGGACTAGACATAGCAAAAGGTTTTGTAAAGCTGCATAAGGGTAGCATAGGTGTACAAAGCGAAAAAAATAAAGGCTCAAAATTTAGCGTTCTATTGCCTTTAGGCTCAAGACATTTTGATAACCAACAAATAGATAAAAACTTTAAGAATAGCGAATCAGAAGACCATTATCAAGAGTCGGATTTCGATACTTCTTTAGCGGTGCAAACAGTCGACGAAAAAAGCAAAGCCTTGCAAGACCTAATCTTAATCGTTGAAGATAATTTAGACATTCAGGCTTACCTGCAAGGAATTTTTAGCCCCAACTATCGAATTATAACCTCAGCAAACGGCGAAGATGGCTTAGAAAAGGCCATTGAACATCAACCTGATTTGATAATTAGCGATGTAATGATGCCAAAAATGAATGGAATAGAGCTTTGCAGCTCCTTAAAAAGAGATTTGAAAACCAGTCATATTCCAATAATTTTATTATCGGCCAGAACTTCTCTTATTTTTAAAGTAAATGGCTTGGAAACGGGAGCCGATGATTATGTTGGAAAGCCTTTTTCGCCTCAAATTCTGGAACTTAAAGTTAAAAACCTGATAGAAGGCAGAAAAAAACTGCGAGAAAGGTTTGTTAAAGAATTTAACCTTAGCCCAAAAGAATTAGCTGTAAACACCGCTGACGAACGTTTTCTTGAAATATTAATTGAAGGGGTCGAAAAAAACATGAAAAACCCTGATTTTGGAATTGAATTCTTAGGAAAAGAAGTAAAAATGACCCGAGGACATTTATACCGCAAAGTCAAAGCCATGACAGGCATGACCGCTTCGGAGTTTGTTCGTTTTGTAAGATTAAGATATGCTGCAAATCTTTTGAAAAACAGTCTTTTGAACATCAATGAAATCTGTTACGAAATAGGATTTCAAGATCCGAACTATTACAGAAAATGTTTCAAAAAAATGTTTGGGGTTTCGCCAAGTGAATACAAAGAGAATCCCTCTAAATATCCTGTTCTGACCTAGATTTAACCACTTTTAGCTTATGATTTACTACTTAATAACTTGAACATTTGTACCATTCTAAGGGTATAATGCTGTATTTTTTTTAATAATAGGGTTGACGCTAAATTCCTTTTTAAATTTAAGAAAGAAGATTATCCAAAATCTCTTTTACAGTTTTTCTGAAAATAATTTAAAATGAAAAGAATTCAGCATTCCGGATATATCATAGCCCTTTTCTTAGGCAATATTTTCATTTTTGGCTTTATAAGTTTGTCTTCTAAGAAGTCCAATATTTCACTTGACAATTATGTGGTGGAAGACGGTTTCGAATTAAGTCTTGTTGCTTCAGAGCCTCTCTTGAAAGCTCCAGTGAGTATGGAATTTGATAACAAAGGTCGTATTTGGGTGGTAGAAATGATTGGCTATATGCCCAATTTGGAAGGAATTGGAGAAGATGAACAGAACGGTCGGATTACGATCTTAGAGGATTTAGATAAAGATGGTTTCTTCGAAAAATCCAAAACTTTTATGAATGATCTGGTTTTGCCGAGGGGCATTGCCTTGGTATATGATGGCATATTGTATGTCAATGGGCCAGAACTTTGGTTTGCCGAAATAAAAAATGATTTACCGGGCAAAAAGACTTTGGTAGATCCCAAATATGCCGACGCAGGCAATGTAGAACATCAACCGAATGGCCTCATGATGAACATGGACAATTGGATTTATAATGCAAATAGCAATTTTAGGTATAGGAAAGTAAAAGGAAAATGGCTTAAAGAACCCACATCTTACCGAGGACAATGGGGAATCACTAGAGATAATTTCGGAAGACTCTATTACAACAGCAATTCTACACAGCTCAAAGGAGATTATTTATTGCCAAATATTGCCACGAGAAACGAATTTTTTAAGCCTATACTATCTGAAAATCAAAAACTTACCAACGATCAGCGTGTCTACGCCCTTCAGGCTACAAGTGTAAACAGAGGCTATCAAAAAGGCATATTGGATGAAAACGGTAAACTAAAAAATGTGACTGCCTCTTGTGGTCCATTGGTCTACCGAGGAGCTCAATTTCCTGAAGAATATGACCTAAACGCTTTTGTTTGTGTACCTGAGGCCAATTCAATCAAAAGAAATATTCTGAAATTCGATAAGCTGGAAACAAAGGCTACACAAGCTTACCATGACAAAGAATTCATCTCTTCTTATGATGAAGGTTTTCGGCCAGTCAATCTATTTAATGGTCCCGATGGTGCTATGTACATCGTAGATATGCATCGAGGTATTATTCAACATAAAGCTTTCATATCGCAGTATTTGAGCACTATGCTGGCTCAAAAAAAATTGGATACACTTCAAAATTTAGGGAGAATATTGAAAGTGATAAACAAAAACAAAAGTTTACAAATACACCCTAATTTTAGCCAGGCTTCTACTTCTGAACTTTTAGGTCTCTTGTCGAGCCCCAATGGCTTGATTCGTGACCGTGCCCAACAAATCTTAATCTTAAAAAAGGATAAATCATTAAAGAAGGACTTACTAAGTCTTTCTAAATACGATGCTGAAAACCATGCGACATTGCATGCTCTGTATGTTTTAGAAGGAACAGAAAGCCTTTCTTTTGCCATACTTAAAGAAATACTGAATGAAACTAAACAGGAAGAAACCATCGCTCATGCACTTCAGCTTTTAATCAAATTTACTAGCACTAAAAACAGCTCTGAAATGGTTTCAATTGCAAATAATTTGGCCTTAAAAAACAGCGAAGTTGTTGATGTATATTTGATTTCGGTTATAGGGGAGTATTTAAAATATAAGAATGAACCAGCATTTGAAAAAACCTTGATAACCCTGGCAGATAAATACAAAGATAATAAAGTTATAAATGAAGTCATCACAAGTAGTTTGGGTGAAATAGAAGAAGATTATTTACCTAAGGTGAGTTTCAGCAAGAACTTAGAGGCCAATCTTAACTTGGCGGTTAAAAACCGTAAGGCAAATGAACCCAATCCTATTTTTGTAAATACCTCGGTAAAAGAAGACTCCCGCACCAATGGTTTGAAATTATTCAGAAGTATTTGTGGAGCTTGCCATGGAGCCGATGGCAGTGGCATAGATGACCTGGCACCACCCTTAAAAGACTCTGAATATATAGATGGCTCTATAAAAAGACTAACTTCTATACTGCTTTTTGGAATCAGCGGCCCACTTCATGTAAACGGAAAACTGTATGATTTAAGCACCGAAATGCCAGCTTTGGCCAACAATAGCGACTTAAGCGACCAAGACATAGCGGATATAGTAAAATATGCCCAAAATGCTTTTGCTAAAAACATCAAAGGAATTTCAGCCACAGATGTTAAAAAATTGAGGACCCAAAAACCTTTTGGTGAAAATTTATTGAACGAGAAACAACTTCTTAATTATGATTTTGACAAATAATTTGTAACCAATATTCTAATATGTATGTGATTCAATTTGCAAGGTTTGAGATTACTCATAAAATAGTCAAAGTCCTGCTGCTCTTCTTTTTATTTCAGTCAAATGAGCTTTCGGGACAAGAATCTAAAACGGTTTGGCTTGATGATTTACTAATTCAGACTTTTTCTGAAGGTATTCGTCCAGTACAGGCAAAGCAAAACTATTCACGCGACACTTTGCGAATCAATGGAACGCGATACAGGAGAGGTTTGGGAGCTCAGTCCCCTTGTGTTTTGGCCTTTTTATTGAACAAAAACGCCAAAAGTTTTTCAGCATTAATAGGTTTAGATGATTTAGGAAATAAAGATATTCCTTTGACTTTTTATGTTCTTGGCGATGGTAAAGTGTTATTTGAAAGCAAGGAAATGAAATTCGGAGACAATCCGATTCAAATAAAAGTTGATCTTACCGGAATCAAAAAATTAGGTCTATTGGTAACTGATAAAATAGGCGGTATCAAAAATAAAAGGACCTATTGCAATTGGGTAAATGCACAATTAGAAATGGTAGGTAATGCAATGCCTGAGTATTTTGTGATTACTGATGAAAAATATATTCTCACGCCGCCTTCTGGAAAGAAACCTAAAATAAATTCTCCAAAACTTTTTGGTGCAAGACCCAATAATCCTTTTCTGTATACAATTGCAGCGACAGGCGAGCGTCCAATGACATTTTCAGCCAAAAATTTACCAAAAGGCTTGAAATTGGATTCGAAAACGGGCTTAATTACCGGGCAAGTTACCGAAATAGGAACTTATGAAACTTTACTAAAAGCCAAAAACAAATATGGCAAGGCCAGTAAAACACTAATCATAAAAATTGGTGAAACTATTGCTCTTACGCCCCCAATGGGTTGGAATGGCTGGAATTCTTGGGAAGCTCACATTGACAGAGAAAAAGTAATAGCATCTGCTGATGCGATGGTAAAAACTGGTCTGCGGGATCATGGTTGGAGCTATATAAACATGGACGATACTTGGCAGGGTGTGCGTGGTGGGCCCAATTCTGCCTTACAGCCAAATGAGAAGTTTCCAGACATAAAAGGAATGTTTGATTATATTCACTCGCTGGGTCTAAAGGTAGGACTTTATTCTACGCCGTATATTTCGAGTTATGCAGGCTATGTGGGTGCTGCATCAGATTATGAAAAAGGTGGCGAGACGCATGAATCTATCATGGAAAATCGTCGGGCATTTAACCACCAGGGAAAATATAAGTTTGAAGACGTAGACGCCAAACAAATGGCCGATTGGGGTGCAGACTTTTTAAAATATGACTGGAGAATAGATGTCAATTCTACCGAAAGAATGTCTAAGGCTTTGAGGCAATCTGGGAGAGACATCGTTTATAGCATATCTAATAATGCCCCATTTGAAAAAGTATCCGATTGGGTAAGATTAACAAATATGTTCCGCACAGGTCCTGATATTAAAGATAGCTGGACGAGCTTATACTTGACTACTTTTACCCTAGACAAATGGTCACCATACAGCGGCCCGGGTCATTGGGCAGATCCGGATATGATGATCGTAGGAAAAGTTGCTATTGGCCCTGTATTGCACGATACCCGACTTACTCCTGACGAACAATACAGTCATGTAAGTATGTTCAGCCTGTTAGCTGCCCCATTGCTTATAGGTTGTCCCATTGAACAATTGGATGCATTTACCTTTAATTTATTATCGAATGATGAAGTTATCGAGATAAACCAAGACCCATTAGGTGAAGGTGGCAGACTGATGAAAAACGAAAATGGTCTTGAAATATGGCGTAAAAACTTAGAAGACGGTTCAGTAGCAGTTGGGCTCTTTAATACAGCAGATTTTGGAAAAACCCCGGAGTCTTATTTCAACTGGGGCATTGAAAAAGCGAAATCATTTACATTAGATTTTGAAAAAATAGGATTGAAAGGTTCCTATAAATTGAGAGATGTTTGGCGTCAAAAAGATTTGGGCAACTTTGATCATACTTTCACCACTGATATTCCGCATCATGGAGTTGTGTTACTGAGAATGTTTCCGGATAAAAAGTGAAAATTCAGATTTCGATAATTGGAATTGATAAATTGATCTGCCTGAGTCGAAATATCGAGGCAGATTAAACAGATATTTCTTTCGTAAGAAATATTTTAAAATGTATTTGGTTAAACCTAATCCAAAATGCCTGTTTAAAAGAAACTTTTTCATCGGAAAACAACATTTTATAGTCTAGATTCTTTCTAAAAAGTATGGGTAAAAGTAATAAGCTGAAATCAAATTTTAATTATCCGTTCAAAAAAAAATAGGGTCAAGCGACCCTATTTTTATGCATTAATTATTCCATTTTACCTTCTTAATATCCTGGGTTTTGACTTAGTTGATTGCTTGACAAATCCAATTCGCTTAATGGTATGGGTCGTACCAAATGTTTGGCCTCTAAACCACCGGCCGCTCTTGTCCAGGGGTTGTGCTTTTTTACACGATCTATCAACTTGCCAGTACGTTTTAAATCATACCAACGCATATATTCACCCATAAATTCACGTGCTCTTTCGTCCAAAATCATATCAATATCTAAAGAACCTGCAACCGCTCTGTAAGATTTTGTTTCCAATGATTTTACGTTTTCCGGAGCTGCAGCTTGCAGAGGGTCTTTACCTTTGTTTTCGCCCAAGGCTCTGTCTAAAACTGCGTTATAATATGCTTCGGCAGTACCTAAATTTCCTCCTGTTGCTCCTTTAAGTTTAGCCTCTGCGGCAATCAGATAAGCCTCGGCTGATCTGAAAAGAGCAAAGTCAAAGGTTCCAAAGGCATCTCCATAATCAATGCCCGGCTCCCAAAACTTCCACATCATCATGGCACGGTCACCACCATGATAATTGGTTTGAGGGTTATCGCCAAACTCATCTGTATTCAAAACTGCGTAAGGTTTAGTTCCACCTTCAATGTCCATTCCACGGTCTTCAATTTTGGTTACCGGGTTATTCCACGGTCTGAATTCCATAGTAACATCACCTTTTTTAATTGGCACAACTACACCTTTTCTTGCTTCAAATTTAGAATTATCATTTAATGCATAAATTTTTTCTACAAAATTATGATCGTATCTCGTATCGATATCTGGATCGAACATGCGGTACATTGAAGGAGTTACATGATGCTTTCCTTGAAAGCGGTTATACTCTCCGGTTCTAGCCGAAGGAGCACCGGGAGTATCACCGGGGTCATTGCCAAACACAGAATGCAGGTCATTGCCTATGGCAGCCGCAGGGTAAGCCGCATCGCCGGCATTGGTCAAAATATCCGAATTATATTGAACGGCAAAAACCACCTCTGAGTTTCTGGCATTTTGTGTGCCCGGATTGTTTGTCTCTAATAGTGGGTTCTCTGAGCGTTTTGGAAATAAATTTTTGTAATTCGCAATCATCGGATAGGCTGAAATAACCTTATCGGCATATACCAGAGCCTGATTAAAATCGGTTGCGGTTCCTCCCAAAGAATTATTATAATTCCATCCGCGAGTAAGGTAGACTTTTGAAAGTAAAAACTGTGCAGCACCTTTACTTGCACGACCCCATTGGGTTGATCCCTGAACCGGTAAAACAGTTTCAGCTTCAGTCAGATCCTTAATAATCTGGGTATATACATCAGCAGAGGCCACTCTTATTACCTCTTTATTTGCAGTAGTAGTTTCTTCGAGAGGCATGGGTACATCTCCCCATTGCTGTACTAAATAAAATAACATAAGTGCTCTGATAAATTTTGCTTCGGCAACTTGAGAAGCTTTTGCACTTTCACTTATTCCATCCACAAATTCAGATCTGCTTATTACCGTATTCGCTCGGTTTAATTCAAGGTATAGTAAATTCCATAAATCTGAAACCGAAGTTAGCGTTGAAGCGAATCCCGTATTGTATAAATCAATCGGGTCACCGGTTGGGCCTGCTCCATCCCAGCTGCTGGCAGAAGCGAAAATATCGGTTCCATTTAAAACCAATGTTCTTTGCTGAGTAATATTTCTCAGAAGCGGATAGATGGAACGTGTTAGGTCTTCAAATCCTTTAGCCGTTATAAAATAACTATCTGCGGTTTGATTTGCAATGGAGACTTCGTCCAAATAATCCTTACATCCAAAATTAGTTGATAGCAGTAGAGAAAAGGCCAGAAATTGCCATTTTATATATCTTTTCATTTTTATTCTTTTTATAATTAAACAATAATTAAAACGACACATTTAATCCCAATAAAAAAGTCCTAGATGAAATGTCATCGTTTGCGGTGTTAGAATTGTATTCGGGATTAAAGTTCACAAACTTGGTAAATACCATTGGATTGATAACCTGTCCATAAATTCTGAAATTTGAGAATTTCATTTTGTCCAAGGTCTTGCCTGGTAAAGTATAACCAAAAGTAACGTCAGATAATCTCACAAAATCAGCCTTTTGCATACTTAAAGCCTGACGTGCATTGCCCGATGTACCGGCTCCATTTAATCCAAAGTAGGTATTACTAGGATTAGTGGCTGTCCAGATATCCACTTCTGTGGTATGATTATATCTATCACTTCCTATATCGCCAAATGTACCGGTATAAAAATTATTGCCGTACATCAAACCGCTTCTGGAATACAAGAAAAACGAAAAGTCAAAATTTTTGTAATTCATATTATTACGTAATCCAAGCAATAGATTAGGTGTTTGTTTACCCACAATAGTCCTATCCTTATCGGTAATAACTCCATCTCCATCCAAATCCTTAATTTTAACATTTCCGGGATACTGGCCGAAAGCTTTAGCTGCTTCAGCTTCGTTCAGCTGCCAGATTCCATCAAATACCCAACTATAAAGAGGAAATACAGATTCACCTACAAACCTCAAATTACCAATATCTTCAGTTATTCCACCTGCCAATTTGGTCACTTTATCCGTATTTTTAGTAAGGGTAAAATTAGTATTCCATCTGAAATTACCTTTATTAACATTTACGGTGTTCAAAGTAACTTCAACTCCTTTATTCTGAATTTCTCCAACATTGGCAACCACATCACTAAATCCGGTTGACCTGGGTAACTTATCACCAATAATAAGATCAACGGTGTTTCTTTTGTAAACTTCAATTTCACCGGTTATTCTATTATTCAGAAAACCGAAATTTAAACCGAAATTCAGTTCCTTATTTTTCTCGTACACCAGGCTTTTGTTGGCTAATGCACCTACTGCAAAACCGCCAGCGGCTGTACCGTCGAAATCGTAATAAGTTTGACTGATTGTAGCTTGTGTTGCATAAGGTCTCACAGAACTGGCATTACCCACGATTCCATAACTAGCCCTTAATTTCAGGTCTGATATCCAGTTAATTTTATTGATGAAATCTTCATCACCAATTCGCCATGCAACTGCAGCAGAAGGATAGAAAATCCATTTATTACCTGGTGATAGCTGAGAAGCTCCATCTGATCGACCAGTTACGGTTAATAGATATTTATCCCGGAATGAATAGTTAACTCTTCCCATATAAGACAATAGTGAGCGTTCACTAAGATCAGTACTGAAACCAGTAATTGTTCCTGTACTCAAATTATACCACAAGGATCTGTAAGGAAGTGCCTGAGCTGAAATGAAAGAGCCATCTTCTTTTTGCTGAAAAGCACTTTGTAATCCGGTCACTTTTATAGCGTGATTACCCTTTTTTAAATCGTAAGTCACAATATTATCCCATGTATATGAAACCAGATTTGACGTTTGATATTGAGCTCGGTTTCCTTTGGTTCCAGCCTGTGTTTTAGTATAATTTCCCCAATATTCGCCGTCACGCGTATTACTCGAAGCAACTGATATGGAAGATCGTATAGCTAAACCTTTAAATGGCGTATATTCAATAAATCCATTTCCCAGTATACTATTAACATTTGTCTTATGTTGTGCATTTTCCGGGTCTAGTTCTGTCAATACATTAAATACCTGATTATCGCTAATTCCCATGAAAAATGCATTTCCTTTTAAATCAAGATCTTTTTTCTTATCCGCCTCTGCAAGATCGTCGTATTTTACCGTACCGGTAGGTCTTGCACGAAAAGCCGATCGCATGACTTCAGAAGTTGGCAGATAACGATCACTAAAAGAGGCATAGGATGTAAAACCAACCTTTACTTTATCCATAATTTTACTTTCTAAACCCGCATTCAAACTATATCTCTTGAAATTGGTGCCAATTGTTACTCCACCATCATTCAGATATCCGGCTGAGAAATTATAGGTCGTATTGGTAGTCCCACCAGTTACTGACAAGGTATGGCTGGTTTGCAAAGTAGGGTCAGTTCCTAAATCTATCCAATCGGTGCTTCTACCGTTTTCGGCATTTGCTATCTCAGACTCGGTCCAACCTCTTGGCTTAGGTACCTTTATTCCTACAGCTACAGCATCTTCTAAACGTGTTACATTATAAGCCTGGTAAAAATCCTGAGCACTCATCATACCGGGCACAAAGGCCGGTCTTTTAGAACCTACATAGGAGTTATAGGAAACCTTCGGTTTACCTGACGCCCCCTTATAGGTAGTAATCAGAATAACTCCGTTAGCCCCTCTTGATCCATAAATGGCTGTTGAAGAAGCATCTTTAAGTACATCCATAGTGGCAATATCGGCAGGGTTAAGGTTATCCATATTACCACCCATTACACCATCTATTACTACCAAAGGAGCATTAAGGGCATTGTCGAAATTTTGCACTCCTCTGATTGTAATATCAAAACTCGCACCTGGCCGACCATTTACCCGGGTAATATTTACCCCTGCCACCTGTCCTTGAAGGGCATTAGCAGCCTGAATAGGGTTGCCACGAACGATGTCTTTAGCCTGAATAGATCCAACCGCACCTGTTAGATCTTTCTTCTTTTGGGTACCGTAACCTACCACTACAATTTCCGAAAGTTGCTCATTTGAAGGTAATAATTGAACGTCAATTGTATTTCTTCCGGCTGCGGGTACTTCCTTAGTCACATAACCAATATAAGAAATGATCAATGTAACATCATTATTTGCAGCGTTTATGCCGAAAATTCCATTCAGATCCGTTACAGTTCCCTGGTTAGTTCCTTTGATTACCACGGATGCTCCTGGGATAGCTTCATTGTTTTCATCCGTAATTTTTCCACTCAATCGAACTTCCAGATTAGCTGTTTTACTAAACTTGCCATTTTCTACATTTTCGTAGGGCATCGAAAAAGAGGAAAATGTACCGAATGCTGAACAAAATAGCATAGCACTCCGCCCACATCTCATCATTCGTTTTAGAAGAGGTAGTTTCATAGTTTTGAATTAAAAGGTTAAAAAATTTGCATATGAGTTGTAAAATCTGACCATCCTGCTTTTTCCAAACTTTCTCTTATTAAAATGGATAAAAGAAATACATTAAATAAAAGGGGAATAATAAATATCATAAAATTAGGATTAAGGCTTAATCAGAAAAAGTTGTTGTTGTATCATTGATGGAGGTAAATGTGTTTTTTTAAATAAATAAATTGATAGTTCATCTGAGAATAACAATAAAAAATGGTTAATTTCTTCTAGTAAATAGCATATTTGCCAATCCTTAATGATTGTTTAATTGGAGAAGTAAGCTATTCTAGGGATAGTAATTAAGTTAAGAATTGTCTTGGATTTAATTTTGGTCCTCTATTAATTTATTAAAAATCTAAATAGTAAATAATGAACCGGATTAGAAATATAGCCTTATTGCCAATTATTGTATTAAATATTTTTTCATGCAATCAATCTGAAAAAAAACAATCTTCTGAAAAACCAAACTCATTTGAAAATAATACATCGCTGGAAAATTTGGAATTGGATAAATTACAAAATAAAATGATTCTGATTCCTTCAGGTGAATATAAAATGGGAGGAAATAATGATCAGGCCGATGAGGATGAATATCCAAAACACCTGGTAAAAGTTAATAAGTTCTGGATGGATGAACACGAAATTACGAATTATGAATTTGAAAAATTTGTAAATGAGACCAAATATGTAACAGTTGCTGAGCGACCAATTAATTGGGAAGAAATAAAAACTCAATTACCACCAGGAACCCCCAAGCCACCTGATAATATACTTCTTCCGGGATCTTTAGTATTCATACCGACTCAAGGGCCTGTGCCATTAGATGATGTTAGTCAATGGTGGCATTGGACTATTGGTGCAGATTGGCGTCATCCGGAAGGACCTAATTCAAATATATTGGCGAGAATGAGCCACCCGGTGGTACATGTTGCCTGGGAAGATGCTAATGCTTTTGCCCAATGGGCTGGCAAAAGATTACCGACCGAAGCAGAATGGGAGTGGGCGGCACGAGGCGGACAGAATGACCCCATTTATCCATGGGGTAATGATCCGGCTGCAAATGCAAGTAAAAAGGCCAATTTTTGGCAAGGATTTTTTCCTTATCAGAATTCCAATCTTGATGGCTTTTTGGGTACATCTCCTGTAAAGTCTTTCGAAAAAAATGGATATGGGCTATATGATATGGCTGGTAATGTGTGGGAATGGTGCAGTGATTGGTACCGTCATGATGCCTATAATATTATTCAGGAAACAGAAAATCCCAAAGGACCAAAAGATTCATTTGACCCTCAGGAACCTTATACGCCTAAACGTGTAATCAGGGGTGGTTCATTCTTATGCAATGAGAGTTATTGCAGTGGTTATAGGGTCGCAAGAAGAATGAAATCGAGCGAAGATTCGGGTATCAGTCATACCGGTTTCCGATGTGTTAAAGATTTTTGAGAATAATTAATTCAGAAACCTGCTTAAAAATATGAAACAAAATAACTTAAACAGAAGAGAATTTGTTAAGCAAGGATCGTTAATAGCACTGCTCACAAGTAGCTTGCCTTTATCTGATATTGAAAATCAGAATGCTGTCTATCAGGCAATGGGTTCCAGAGTAGGGGAGATTACAGATTCTTCTGCCATTATCTGGACGCGTATAACTCTAAATCAATACAGAAATAACGAAGGTTTACTAATTCCGGGCAGAGCACAGAATTATAAAAATAATAGTTTACCAGAAGTTACTGTACCAGTTGAAGAACTGGAAGGTTCTACTCCAGGTTCTGAAGGTTATGTCAGGCTGAAATATGGAATAAACAATAAAATGGAAGAATCCATTACCACACCATGGATAGCTGTAACTGAAAAAACGGATTTTATACATCAATTCCATCTAATAAACCTAAAGTCAGACAGTCCCTATTTTTACACAATAGAATGTTGCAAAAAGAAAGGCAAAAAACCAGTCGTTTCGCATAAAGGTAGATTTGAAACAGCCCCCGGGTTAGGAATACCAGGCAATTTTATTTTTACCTTAATGACTTGTCAGGGATACCCCGATCGAGGCCATAAAGATGGACACCAAATTTACCCATCTATGCTGGCTTTGAAACCCAAATTTGCCTTCCTGACCGGAGATTTAGTTTACTATGATAATGATATGCCAAGAGCCAATACTCCTCGTTTGGCCAGATATCATTGGGAAAGAATGTTTAGCCTTCCCCGATTGGTTGAATTCAATAGTAATGTTGGTACATATTGGCTAAAAGATGATCACGATACACTAAATGACGATTCAGGCCCGGGGGAATCAATGGGTGAATTGACTTTT
>JAHEBN010000287.1 GCA_024645245.1 Jiulongibacter sp.
TCCGCTTTTGGAATTAAATTTTTCCAGCTCTTCTTTTGTAAAAGAAAAATAAGCCACTCTAAACTCAGGTAAATAAACCAGCTTTTCACCCAGAGAAAAACCCAAAAAACGTAAACGGTCGAATGTATTCGAATCAAATAATCTACGCTGCACAGCATTAGGTTCCACACCCATTGCCAATAATTCACCTGCAATTTTGTGAATTTCCGGTGAAGTCGCATCAAATCTAAAAGATCCAGTATCTGTAAGAATTCCTGTATAAAGACACTCAGCAACCTCTTTATTCAAAAAAGGACTTAATTCAAGTTTCTGAATTAAATTATAAATTAACTGACAAGTGGCGGCGGATGTTTGATCCCAATATACAAATTCGGTGAAGAATTCAGGTTCCTGATGGTGATCAATCAATACTTTAATTGCATTTGAATTTTTTACCGGATCAGCCATTTCCTTTATCCTGTTCAAGGCCGAAAAATCGAGGCAAAAAATAAGATCTGAGCTAGAAATTAAACCAAGAGCTAAATCTTTTTGTTCACTTTCGAAATTGATTACTGAATCGGCACCTGGCATCCAACTTAAAAAATCAGGGTGATCTGTTGGGCTGATAAAGTACACCTCATGTCCCATCTGCCGAAAAAGATTCCAAAGAGATAGACCTGAACCAAAAGCATCACCATCCGGATTCTGATGAGAAGTCAGCACTATTTTGGCTTTTTTAGCCAAAACGGACTTCATTTTTTGTGAAAGAACTGGGTTATCGGTGAAAAATTGATGCATCCATTAAAAATTGGAGTGCAAAGGTACGAAGCATTGTGTGATTTATATCAGAGCTAAATCTTAAATTTCGTTATTCTGAGTCAGATTTGAGATAAAAAGGCTATTTTTGCAGCCATTTCATCTATAAAAAAGAAAAATTATGTCTGGAAATAGAACATTCACAATGATAAAACCGCATGCAGTATTGGCCAATCAAATAGGTGCGATTACCCAAATGATTGAAGCGGGTGGATTTAGAATTGTGGCTATGAAAAAAACTAAACTAAGTGCCTCTCAGGCAGGAAAATTTTATGAGGTGCACAAGGAAAGGCCTTTTTACGGAGAATTATGTGAAATGATGTCAGACGGGCCTATAATTCCAATGGTATTGGAAAAAGATAATGCTGTGGAAGACTTCAGGGCCTTAATTGGCTCCACAGATCCCGCTCAGGCAGCTGATGGCACTATTCGTAAAGCCTTTGCTCTATCAAAAAGCGAAAATGCAATTCATGGTTCAGACTCCGACGAAAATGCTGCGATTGAATCTGCTTTTTTCTTTGCAGTAACTGATCAATACTGAAATGAGCCGGATTATAGCTATTGATTATGGCTTAAAAAGATGTGGATTAGCAGTAACAGACCCGTTTCAAATAATTGCAACGGCATTGGAAACGGTGCCCAATTCTGAACTTGTGGCCTATTTGAAGAAATATTTTGTTCAGGAAAAAGTAGAGAGAATAGTTTTAGGAATGCCGGTTGACCTAAAGGGCAACGATACCGACCTTACAGCTGCAGTCAGGGAGTTTTTGGAAGTAATTAAAAAAGAATTTCCCGAGCAGAAGATTCATTTAATTGATGAACGATTTACTTCCAAAATTGCCCTTCAATCCATGATTCAAAGCGGCACCACGAAAAAAGACAGAAGAGAAAAAGGAAACATCGACAAGGTTAGTGCCACTCTTATTTTGCAGGATTTTATGAGTCGGCAGCGTTGATACCGCCTTTAAGATTCAGCAGATTTTGGTAGCCATATTTTTCCTGCAAAAGCAAAATAGCTTTTCGGCTTCTCGCACCGGATTGACAATGAACCACTACTGTTTTATCTTTTTTAATTTCAGGGAAACGGAATTCTAAAGCGGAGAGAGGAATAAGATGCCCGCCAATATTTTTAGAACTAAATTCATCTTCTTCTCTTACATCAATTAGTTGATAAGATCGCTCATCCATTTTCAAAAATTCAGAATAAGAAATCTCCTTAATTTTATTCTCTTTTGAGCTGCAAAAAAGATCGTAATCAATCAATTCTTTTACCTCTGCCGCATCCGGGTTTTTTAAAACTTTTATCTTTCTGAATTCCATGGAAAGAGCGTCAACAAGTAAGATTTTTCCAACCAATGGCTGACCGATTCCCGTAATAATTTTAATGGCTTCCAAGGCTTGTAAATTTCCAATTATTCCGGCCATAACACCCAAAACTCCAGCAGTGGCACAATCAGGAGCCATTTCCTCATCAGGTGGGTTTGGAAACAAATCCCTGTAAGTGGAAGAGCCTTGAAAGTTAAAAACACCAACCTGACCTTCGAACCGATAAATAGCCCCATATACGTAAGGCTTTTTACTGAGTACACATACATCATTTACCAAATACCTCGTGGGAAAGTTGTCGGACCCATCAATAACTAAATCGTAGTTTTTTACGATATCCACAGCATTACTTGAATCAAAACGGGAGGAATAAATCTCAAAATGTATGTTTCTGTTCAGAGCTTTAAGCCTTTCCACAGCAGCTTTGGACTTAGACTTATCCACATCCTGCTCGTTATAAAGTATTTGCCTTTGCAAATTCGAAAGATCTACTATATCGTTTTCCACTATCCCAATGGTGCCAACACCAGCTGCAGTAAGATATAATAGTACAGGACTACCAAGTCCGCCTGCCCCAATTACAAGCACCCTGGCACTTTTCAATTTTTCTTGTCCGGCAAGATCGAAATCAGGAATTTTAATTTGCCTGCTATATCTGATTTTTTCCTCGTTTGTCAAACTCATTTTAATATTGCTCCATGGCCATTACGAGTTGAAAATATTACTTCTCCATTGTCTATTTTTACCCCTTCGGCAGGATCATTATTTATCAGTAAGGCTCCGTCTAAATCTGCATAATCTGCCATTGAAATTAGTTGTGCCATAGCTGAGATTCCGATACTACTTTCTGACATGCATCCAAGCATAACTTTCATGCCCAGCTCCCTG
>JAHEBN010000288.1 GCA_024645245.1 Jiulongibacter sp.
TTAGCAATGGCTGCATCAGCAATACTTTGTGCAAAAGCAACAAAATCATCATTCTTGCTCACAAAGTCGGTTTCGCAGCTTACGCAAATAGCTAGTCCAACACTATTAGTGTTATTGGTTTGGGCAATCACCACACCTTCCTTGGCTTCGCGATCGCTACGCTTTGCCGCAATTTTCTGCCCTTGTTTGCGCAACCAGTCGATAGCTGCTTCAAAATCACCATTGTTTTCAGTGAGTGCTTTACGGCAATCCATCATTCCGGCGCCGGTTGCCTGGCGCAATTTATTAATATCGGCTGCTGTAATTGTTGCTGTAGACATATTCAGATTATTTTTTGATAAGTAAAATTTGATGGTTGTAAAACAAACAACCACATAGCCCTCTGCCCTGTATGAACAAGTGGCAATTGCACCATGTGGTTGAAGGTTATAGTACTAACGGCCACAAAAATTAATGAGCCATTAGAAGACCGGAGCAAAGGGGTAATCACGAGGCTTGCTTGCGGTTACCACCCTTTGTCCCTATAATTTGTCATAAGAACTGCGCAAATTTTAGCGAGGTCCGCCACCGCCGCCTGCCGGCCTGCGACCACCGCCACCTGCATTGGGCACCCTTCTACGGGTAGCACCACCACTACCGGCTGCAGCGCCGCGGCCTTTGCCACCACGACCACGGTCTCCACCGCGATCTTCGCCTTCTTCAGCTTTCATTTCCTGCAGTTGTTCGGCTTCTTCCACCTGATCTTCCTCGTCCTTGTTGCTTTCGCGTTCGGCAAGACCTTCGGCGATTGCTGCTGTGAGGTAGTTTATAACGATGGCTATACTTTTTGTAGCATCATCATTGCTTGGGATTGCAAAGTCAACTTTGTTAGGATCACAATTGGTATCAACCATACCTAAAGTAGTGATGTTCAATCGCTTAGCCTCTGCCATGGCAATATCCTCATGCCCAATATCTACCAGCAATAGTGCTGCAGGCAGGCGGTTCATGTTGGCAATGCCACCCAATACCTTGTCCATCTTATCTCGATCGCGGCTAAGGGTCAGGCGTTCTTTTTTGGTGATGCTGTCAAGGCTACCGTCAGCCAGCATTTTGTCGATGCTCTGCATTTTCTTTACGCTCTTACGAACTGTATTGAAGTTGGTAAGCATGCCGCCTAACCAACGCTCGGTTACATAGGGCATATTCACACGCTGGGCGCATTCGGTAACTATTTCTTTAGCCTGCTTTTTAGTAGCTACGAACATTATTTTTTTGCCATTGCGGGCAATTTGCTTCAAAGCAGCCGCTGATTCCTGCAAGCCCTCTACGGTCTTGTTCAGGTCTATGATATGAATACCTTTTTTCTCGGCAAAAATGTAAGGCAACATTTTGGGGTTCCACTTCTTTTTCAAGTGTCCGAAGTGTACGCCAGCTTCTAATAGTTGCTGCTGCAGCGAGGTCGATTGTTCCATTATTAAATAAGATTGATAAGATTATTAAGTATTGATTACTACCACATTGATTTTCGGCTATGCTGCAAAAGCATGTACAGCCTTGACGAATAATAAATAATTAGCGCTTGGAGAACTGGAAGCTCTTGCGTGCCTTCTTTTTACCTGGTTTTTTACGTTCTACACTGCGAGGGTCACGGGTAAGCAATCCAACAGCTTTCAGGGCCGGTTTCAATTCCTCATCCAAATCTACCAACGCACGGGCAATACCAAGTTTGGCTGCCTCTGCCTGGCCCTTAATACCACCGCCAACTGCGTTGATCTTTACATCAAACTTGTCAAGCGCTTCAATAGTTTTCAGTGGAAGTTCTACCTGGTTTTGCAGGTATACCAGGCTGAAGTAGTTCTTATAATCTTTACCGTTGATGGTAATGTTGCCGCTGCCCTTGCTTAAAAACACGCGGGTAACTGACTCTTTACGCCTACCTACTGCATTTTTTTGTTTTTCCATTTTATTTATTTGGAACCTGTTTGCCAACAGGCTGGTTATACAATGTTGAGATTAAGTTGATACTTAGGGGAAATTATACGGTAAGTGCCTCAGGTTGCTGTGCAGTATGCGGATGTTCAGCACCAGCATAAACAAACAATTTCTTGTACATTTTTCTGCCCATACGGTTTTTAGGTAACATACCCTTAATGGCACGTTCCAGAATTACTTCAGGACGACGCTTCAACAGGTCTTTTGCTACTTCTTCACGCAGACCACCGGGGTAGCCACTAAAGTTTTGATACACCTTTTCATCCATTTTATTGCCGCTGAATTTGATTTTGTCAGCGTTAATGATGATTACATAATCGCCACAGTCAACGTGAGGCGTGTAATAGGCTTTGTTTTTGCCGCGCAATATGGCAGCCAGTTTGGCGCTCATGCGGCCGACGGTTTGATTGGTACCATCCACAACATACCAGTTGTGTTTAACGGTAGCCGCATTCGCATGTTTTGTTGTGAAATGCAGTTTGCTCATTGTAATATTTGTTTGATCAGGCCTTCGCCATCCCGAGGAGGCCTTCGTTTATGAAATACCGCTTTTTTGTTTAGCGGGCCGCAAAGGTAGGTAGCTGCAATGGCCTCCAGCACTATTTTGCAAAGTTTTCTGAAATGCACCCTTGTAACACACTGATTTTCAATAATAATTTTGACCAACAATTTCAATAGACATATAAAATACCTGCCGTTTCGGTCAGCTTCTTCCTAAAATTAGGGGCAAGGCGAAGCCTGGAATAAGGGGATAGTATTACCGCATCGTAATGATTGCCCTTGAAATAAGGCACAAAACCCGGGCTGCTCTCCTGGCTGTTGGCAATGTACAAAGGCCTTCCGGCCTCATGAAAATGGAGCTCAATAACAGGCCGCAGCCAGGCATGATCAAGATATAGGGAGTCTGCACCCGATTGCAAAAGCGCCTTAGCAAAAATTGCCGCAGTAGTATCCAGGTTGCGCTCCCCGGGATCCGGGTAGCCGGGATTGAGAAAATAGCGGCAATAGTTAGTCGAAAAAAGAACC
>JAHEBN010000148.1 GCA_024645245.1 Jiulongibacter sp.
ATGAAAATGGTAATAAAAGTTCCGAAAATGTTGCCCAGATATGGGATTACTTCTAAAAAACCACAGAGAATTGCAAAGAATATGGCGTTTTTAACACCGATAATGCTAAAGCCTATGCCATACATAAACCATAAACTTATGATTATTTTAGAAAGGCCCATTAAATATTGTTGAGATACTTTTGTAGTGGTTTGAATAATGCTTTCCATTTCGGAGCGGTTGTTTTCGGATGAAAGCTTTAACAAAAATTCTTTGACGTGGCTCCTATAATATAGAAGAAAAATAAAATAAAGGTTTATCAAAACTATATTGGCCAATAGGCCGGAAATAGTGCCTGCAATACTTTGAATCATATTGCTATAGGAGGGCTGCTCTTTTTTTAAGAAGAGATCTTGGTCCGTAATTGTAATTCCAAATTGGCTGAAAATATACTCTTGAAACGTATTTATGGTAACAATTGCTTTATCCTTGAGTTGCTCTATGTTTTTTATAAGGTTTGAGATTTTCCAACCAAAAACCCAAATTGAACTTCCGATAAAAATTAAAATTATTAAAAGACAGGTAATTACAGCCAAAGCTCTATGTATTTTCTTTTGTTCCAACCATTGGCAAAATGGCAGGAAAAGGGTGGCCAGTATTCCGCTAAAACATAATGGCATAAAAAAAACTTTACCAAAATAAATACCAGCAATGACAAGAAATATCAGAAGTATTTTTTGAATTGCGGAATTCATTGTTATTATCATGATTCTATATTATTGCCCTAATTGAGTGATGCGTAAGGTCAAATTACTTTATATATAAAGCTCAGGTCATTTTTAGACCATATCTTTCAATAAATTGTATCAAACATGGCAGCCTATTTCGACTTTATAAAGGAATTCAAACACCTTCAGTTTTCGTGGATTAGTAGTTATTACCTTCTCTTTATGATTTATAAAACTAAGAAATTTGAAATGTAATTTTATAATTAGTGAACTAGGATTGACAGTATTTTGGCATCGACAGTTTGATGAGTTATTGGTAAAGCAATTAGATTTCGGTGGAATTTTACTTTAAGAATTTGTATAATTTAAATTATAACCTTGTATAACCATACCTTATCTGGATTTTTCCTGATAATATCATTTATTCACTATTTCTAATTCGGTTCCTACGCTTAATTTTTTAATCGGGTATGGTTTTTCCAACACCACTTCATGTTATACATGTATTCTCTTGTGGAATTCTTATCCCTTTTCGTGCCCGGTGAATTGTGAATTTTAATACCATTTTTTTTATACAACACCTTTAATCCCACCATATTTCTGGTAGCATTTTCATAATGACTGTTAGAATAGCCATTAATTTCACCGCTTACGTCAAAATTTTTGTAAGAATCTGTATTCCCCATTTCTGCAATTATAAGTAATAGCTCCCAGCAGTAAGACTTTTGTTTACTCTTTTGCAATACTTCGTAAGATTTCATTCAATTTTGTTTAATTTAAAAACATTACCAATTTGTAAAGTTCGGCTCTTCCCGTCCTGGTATTGTTACAGAATTCTGACCGCGTGTTTCATTATTCACACATTTTAGTAGATTTAACTCAATGGAACAATATAGAGAGGTAGCTTAGTTGAACTATTTGTTTAAAAGTGTGAATTATGTAAATGATAATAGTAATTATATAACTATTTGGTTGGTATTAAAACCAACTTTGCACGGTTAAAATGAAAAAACACTAAGTAAAAAAAGTAAACACCTTAGAGGATTTCGAATGAACAAATTGTAATTAAAAAAGCGATTTGAGGAATGGATCGATAAAGATTTTGCGTTTAAGAAGTTTTTAAAAATACTTGAATGTAGGTAGACTTCAACTGGATTTAGGAAAGTCAAAAAAATGGATTAAATATTAATCTGGTATTGGTGAAATGTTTACAAACTAAATTCTTGGCCTTCTATTATTTACTTGAAATGAAATAAATATTTAGGTATTTTGAATTGGTTTTATTCATAAAGATTTTTCCTGGTGAAATGCAAAAATGGAGACCATAAATGTTACTAGGAATTATAAACTTTTTATAATAGACTTTATACGTAAACTACAGGTAATAGATAGGTCTGAGCTTAAAAGCTCTAACTAATTATTTGGTTTGGATAATAAAACTAATTTTGAAATGAACATTAAAAGAATATTTGGATCATTGCTTACTTTGTTGGGTATATTGGCTATAATTTATGCGGCATTTCAGTACATGGACTTTCAAGGTGGTAATAAAAACTTACGCTCGCTTGCTATTTACGGGATTGTGGGTTTGCTGTTTTTTTTGGCGGGTTTGAGTTTAATCCGCACTACAAAAGATGAATCCTAAATTTTTGGCGTAAAAAAATGTCAAAATAAATACTTTCAAATTTTAAACGCCGATCTCAACTTAAGGTTAGCTTTAAAAATTGAAAGGTAAAAACATTAGGCCCTCCAATATAAATATGACTTCTATAAGGTCTATTGAAAATTCAGAAGTGTATCTTATACCAGCCAAAACAATTTGATCTGACGTAGTACTTCGGACTAAGATTAAATCAAAACTCCAGTGCAATGATTTTGATGATAATCATTTTAAGGGATTGCTTTTTACGTACAATTTGTAAGTATAATTACATTTAATGTGTTATTTTTCTCAGGCTCTTTATAAAGGTCATTTTGGAAAGATTAATAAAGATTAAATTGCTTCAAAATCTAGAAAATAGCATTTCTCAGCTAATTGGCTCGTACCTAAAGCAAAAGTGCTATGGTATAGGAAGGTTGATTGGGAGATCAATAAGATTAGTAAATCAAAAAATGGCACTTTTGCTTTTTTAGACACCCTGATTTAAATCCGTATATTGGAGAAAAACCTCTGTTTCCTAACAAAATTAGCAGAAATCACCTACCAGATTGTTAGCTTTTTTAATCGCCATTCCAAATTGGGGTTAAAGAATTATACAACTAAAACTAAAAATTATATAATACTTTATTTGTTTTTAAAAATCAATTTTGTGCTATTGAATTTTTAGGAATAGGACATTGCCAAACGAATAGTACTTTCAACACAGAAAAAACAGATGGAATAGATTATATAATTTTCTTACGGCCCAACTTATGAAAAAGAAAAGTAACTCCTGATTATTATAACTTTAAAACGAATTGGAATTAGCTTCTCATGCAAAATTTCTCTCAACTTTTAAACAACTTATTCTAAATAATTCAGCCATTCATTTTTGAGTGCTGTTTCAACGGATATAAATTCAAAAATTAAGTTTAGAATTTTAAGAAATATAAATTGCAAATAAATTAAAATTTTGGAATTGTTGAAATTAAATAAGTTTAAAAACGGGAATATGTGGCTTTAGAGTTATTAAATGATCATATTTATGCCATTTACCTAAACAATTTATTAAATGGAAATAATGGATAATTATGAATTGGAGAAATCAAAATCACACGTTATTTTAGAAATCATTAAATATCTACCAAATTCTGTGGTTAGTAAGACCATTATTAAAAAAAATACAGGCAATATCACAGCCTCGTCATTTGATGCCGGAGAGGAACTGGCTGAAAAAACATCTCCATTTGACAATTATATTCAAATTATTGATGGCGAGGCAGTTCTGACAATTGCTGATATTATTTTCAAACTTTATAATGGTGATGGTATTATTATACCCGCACACTCATCTCATTTTTTCAACGCTATCAAACAGTTCAAAATGCTTTCTACAGTCATAAAAAGCGGATATGAGGTATAAAGAATTAATTAAAAGCTACTTCAACAAATTCAGAATTAAGGTGTATGCCAAAAAGTATTTTCCAGTTTTAAAAATATGAAGCTCTATATTAAATATATGGTGAGTACCCGTTGTAAAATGATAGTTAAAGAAGAGTTGAAAAAACTAAGCCTAAACTATATTTTAGTGGATTTGGGTGTGATTGACATACTGGAAAATATTAACATCGAGCAACGTATGTTACTGAAAGCCGCCTTATTGGCTGATGGTCTGGAACTAATGGACGATAAAAAATCGATGCTTATTGAGAAAATTAAAAACGTCATAGTAGAAATGGTGCACTATGCGGACGAAATACCTAAATTCAATTTTTCCAACTTTCTTTCAGAAAAACTTAATTACGATTATACCTATTTGGCAAATTTATTTTCTGAAGTTCAAGGTACTACCATTGAGAAGTATATTATTAGCCATAAAATTGAACGTATCAAGGAATTAATTATTTACGATGAACTGAACATAACTGAAATTGCATTTAAGTTGAATTATAGTTCAGTCGCACATTTAAGCAGCCAGTTCAAAAAAGTTACCGGACTTTCCCCAACTCATTTTAAAAGATTAAAGGATAAGCGAAGGAGTCCGATTGAGGAAATATAGAAAAGAAATGAGGTAGGGTGTTTCAAAATAGCTGGTTTTTAAAGTATTAAACCGAGTAACATTGTGCCTATTTTTAATTATAATTCTATGATTTGCTATACTTGTCTTGTTCAAATAAAAGTATTATAATTAAACTGCCAGCTATTTATTTCCACTAACTTTACTTAATTAGTTTTTCACGGCTAATTTATAATATTTAATTGCCTGAGGCATATTGGTTTTTAGTTTTGCTATTCTTGAAACATCGCTGGGGTGCGTACTCAAAAACTCGGGTTGGGTTGACCCGGCATTCTTTTCCATTCTCTCCCAAAAGGTCACTGCGACCTCCGGATTATATGCTGCCATTGCCATAAAATACAGCCCATATTTATCAGCTTCTTTTTCGGCATTGCGTGAATAAGGTAAAACTGCAGCCAGGTTTGTTCCCACACCGTATGCTGTTAAAAATACATTTTGGGTTTCGGCAGGTTTACCAGAAAGGGCAATTTGCAGTGCAGTGCCTCCCAACTGTTGTATCATTCCCTGACTCATTCGCTCACTGCCGTGTTGGGCCACTGCATGGCTAATTTCGTGCCCCATAACCACTGCAAGTCCAGCTTCTGTTTGAGTAATTGGCAATATACCCGTGTAAACTACCACTTTACCGCCGGGCATGCACCAAGCATTTATTTCTTGGCTTTCCACCAAATTAAACTCCCAATTGTAGCCTTCTAAAACAGATGGTTGACCTTTGCCATCGTAATATTTCTTTATTGCTGTGGCTATTCTTGTGCCTACTCTTTTAACCATTTCGGTTCTACTGTCACTTGAGTTTACTACCGAATGGTTATTTAAGAAGGTACGATATTCGGTTTCTGCCATGCCCTGAAGTTCGGATTCCGATACCAATTTCAACTGTTTTCTGCCAGTTACTAAATTTTTAGAACAAGACACAAAAAGCGTTGAAAGTAAAAGTATTGAATAAATTATTTTCATTTTTATTAATATTAACGGAGTTTTGTTCAATTGGAATTTAGTCGTTTATTTTATTCCAAATCCGGATTTAGTAAATCGTAAAATTGGTTTAATTTTGGCATTAAAATTATACGTGTGCGTCTGTTGGTGCTACGACCCGCTTCCGTAAAGTTTGAAGCCAAAATGTTATACTCCCCTCTGCCTGCTGCTATTAACTTGTTTGGGTCAATTCCAAAACTCTCCTGCATAATTCTCACTACTGAAGTAGCCCTCTTGGCACTTAGATCCCAATTGTCAATTATGCAATCGTTATTAATGCTCACATTGTCCGTATAACCTTCTACCATTACCTCCAGCTCTGGTCTCGATTTGATTATCAGTGCAATTTTTTCTAAAACTGCATTCGCTGACGAAGAAATTTTATAGCTACCACTGCTAAAAAGCATTTTGTCAGAAATATTGATCATCACTACCGTTTTATCTATTTGCACATCAATGTCTTTATCTTCGATACCGTTTCTCAATACGCTTGTTAGATTAACGGCCAAAACCAAATTTAAAGAATCAGTTTTAGTACGTGCAGCTGGCAGTACATAGATGTACTGGTCTTTTTCAGCCATTTGGGATAAGGTTTTGTCAATGTTTGCATTTGCTTCTTTTGATAATACGGTTAAATTTCCGACAGCATCCAGTTGTTTATCACGTAGGTTTCTGGAGTCCGACAATTGTGATTTCAAATCAATGATTTGCTGCTCTCTATCATTTAAGGTATTTATTATCAAAATTTTCTGATTGTTGTATTCCACTTGTTCTTTGCTCATACGGTCTTTATAGAGCATAAAATTTTCATCGCATTTTTGCAGATTGCTCTCGCATATTTCATTTTTTTGCAGTTGTGCGTTCATTTTTTTCTGAGTTACGCAAGAAGCAAGAGAAATGCCAAAAAATAGAATAAAACAAGATGATAAAGTTAGTTGTAGAGTTCTCATAGTTACTGAATTTTTAATTGGAATCATTATGATGACTTTTTTAAGATCTGTCAAAGTTCTGAATTGTATTATATTGCCATGTTATAGAATTAAAAAGAATAGTTATAATATTCACACATTTACCCATTTCCATGTTAGAAAAATTCCCATTAGGTATTATAGCCAAAGGAATTGTGCATACTTTTATTGACCTACTTTTTCGTTAGTATTTGGTTATTGAAGGATTGGGACGGAGAGTCTGTAATGTCGAACTGCCTGACACGGGAAATCGGGAGTGATCTATTCGTTTTCATGGGAGAAGTCTCAGAAGTAAAAAGTTCTTATTAATTCAGTATATATTGTATGTTCAGAAAAAAATGAATATAAGATAAGTCTTAAAATCCGCCAATATTCACAATAGACACACTTTCAGAAGAGGCTTTCGACGGATTGATCATTCTGCGGTACAGTTTGTCCCGGCTAATTGGAAACAGTCAATTCGAATACATCACTTGACGTTACAAATGTAGAAGGTATTTAAATTTATAGTATATATTGTATTTTCTGAAAATAATGAATATTATAACCCTTTAAAAAATTAAAAGCCCACCCAAATTTGCATGAGAGGGTTTGTACGGGTAGGCCTTACTGCCATACAGTTTGTCCCGATATTCGGGAGGAATCGAAGCGAATCGTCGCACCGCCTGTTTCAGCCATGAAAGAGCCGCGTACTAAAATTTTTTAAAATTGCTGGAAAAATCAAAAGCCCCGATTCCGAAAAATCGAGGCTTTGTGACCCGTACGGGAATCGAACCCGTGTTTCAGCCGTGAAAGGGCCGTGTACTAACCGCTATACGAACGGGCCGACTGGTCCCATATTTGTCGCAAAACTAGCGTTTTTATGGTTACTTTTTCAGTGCTGTTAATACCGCTTTCTGAAATCGTGGTGCAAAAGTAGCAGACTAAATTATTCTTACCAAACACCCCTCGCTTTTTTTTGAAAAATAAATCAAATGCCAAGAATATTTATAGACTCTGAAAGTTTAATCCTACAAATTACGTTTTTTAAGCTTTCGGAGTTATTTTGCAAGCCATAATAATCAGCATTCTTGAAATCTATATTCCGCAAAACAGTTAAACTTAGCTGCTTTTTATTTTTATTCCTTGTCAGCCTTTTTATTAAAGGCCAGAATATACAGCTGGATACTGATTTTGGCAACAAATTCAGTTCTTATAAAGACCTGCAGGATTTTCTGAATCAAGATGCTTTGAAAAATAGTAAAATTTGTAAAGTTCAATCTTATGGCAGCACTACTGAAGGTCGATTGATGCAATTGGTATTTTTTGGTAACGAAACCAATATCGCCAATCTGGAAAATATCAGAACTCAGCATCTGATCAGAAACGGACTTATAGAAGGAAGGACAGATCAAAGTAAAGTACCACCCATCATTTGGTTAAGTTTTAACGTTCACGGAAATGAGGCTTCAAGTACCGAAACTTCCATGAAATTGATGCAATTTCTTTTTAGCGACGAAGCAAAAATTTACCTGGATAAATTATTGATAGTAATCGACCCATGCCTTAATCCGGATGGGAGGGAGCGGTATGTAAATTGGTACAAAGAAGTTTCCGGCGAAAAGCCAAACCCAAATCCGGAAGCTCTGGAGCATCATGAGCCTTGGCCGGGTGGAAGATACAATCATTATCTGGCCGATCTCAACCGCGACTGGCTCTGGCAAGTACAGGATGAATCTAAACAACGACTTGCTGCATTTCATAAATGGATGCCAGAAGTGCATGCCGATTTTCATGAAATGGATGCCGAAACCAGCTATTTCTTCCCTCCGGCTGCCGAGCCTCTACATAAACAGGTTACAGGCTGGCAAAAAGAGGCTCACCGGATTTTCGGAGCAGCCATTCGCCGGAATTTTGATAAGCAAAACTGGGATTACTATACAAGAGAAGAATACGACTTGCTATATCCCGGATACGGTGATAGTTATTCTATTTTTAACGGTTCAATTGGTTTTACGTTGGAGCAGGCAGGATCTGCACATGCGGGTCTGTTATATATCCAGCAAACAGGTGATACACTCAGGCTGCAAGACCGGCTTAGTCATCATTATTATTCCGCATTAGGTATTCTTGAGGCTTCATTAGCTACCGCAACGAAACTCAAAGAAAATCAACAAAAATATTTTACCGAAACCGCAGATAAAGGAACGGGTAAATACAAGGGCTATTTGCTCAAAAGAAAAAATAACGAAGATAAAATTAAGAATTTGTGTGATTTATTGGATGGTCTCCAGTTAAGTTATAAGCAGTGTAAGACGGATATGAAAAGCACGGCTTTTGATTTTGAATTGCAAAAAACTGCCGCAACAAATATTGATAAAGGGGATTTGTTTATCCCGCTAAATCAGCCCAAAGGTAAATTGGCCGATGTGCTTTTTGAACCTCAAACTTATATCAGTGATTCCAATACGTATGACATTACCGCTTGGGCTTTACCATACGTTTATAATATTCAGGCTTTTGGCTTATCGATTATTCCCGATTTGGAAAAATTTGAAGTCAACAATCGTTATTCAAAAACAAGTTCGGAGTCTGTTTATGCCTGGATTACGCCATGGGGAAACATTAAGGATGCCAGGTTTCTATCCGAATTACTACAGCAAAAAATTCTGGTTGAAATTCATCCTGGAGCTTTGAAAATGGAGAATATTGAATTTGAAAAGGGTGTGTTAGTAATACGAAATAAAGGGAACAGTGAAGTGATTCAACAAATTGCGGAAAAATGTAAAATTGAGCTTTTTCCGCTTGAAAGTGGGTTGAGCTTGACCAGTTTCGATCTGGGTACTGAGAAATTAAAGTTTATTAAAAGCCCGAAAGTTGCCATGCTAATAGGTGAGCATATACGGGCTTCAGCGGTTGGAGAAATCTGGTATTTTTTTGAAAAAGAACTGAACTATCCTATTACTTTGATTGACGTGGACTATTACGGCAAGATAGATCCTTGGATGTATCAGATGATTATTTTGCCGGATGGTAAATACGAAAACCTGAATATCGAAAAGAATACCATCCTGAGGTGGGTTAAAGATGGAGGTAAATTGTTGCTAATGGAGCAGGCCATCGAATTCTTAAAAGGTTTTGAGGAGTACGCCCTGAAAAGTAAATCGATCATGAAAGAATCAGACAAACCCGTGTTTGATTATGAAGAAAAAAAGGCAGAATTTCTGAAATACAGTGTTTCAGGAAATATTTTTAAAGTAAAAATAGATAATTCGCACCCATTGGGATACGGTTATGGCGATCATACGTATTCCCTTCTCAGGCAAATTCCGGAATATGAATACATGAAAAGCGGGTACAACGTGGGATATATCAATGACTCTGCTTATGTTGCGGGTGCTATAGGACCCGAAGCAAAAAAACAGTCTAAAGATGCCTTAATTTTTGGATGCAAAGATGTTGATAAAGGCAAAATAATATACATGGCTACCAGCCCGATTTTCAGAGGTTTCTGGCAGGACGGAAAACTTTTAATGGCCAATGCCCTTTTTATGGTAAATTAATCAGACAGCAATCTGGTAACCAATAATTGAAAAAACAATAATGGTGATACCGCAATATATCATCAGTACAATAAATGTTTTTTTTGCAGTTTCGGGTTATCTTAAATAATCACATATACGGCTCCTAATACCAGCGAGATCTGAAAAAACAACGTGGCAACATCAAACTTTTGGGTGGCCCGATCCATGATATTTTCCTGAGCTTCTCATTCTTTTACACCGACAATTTTTCCCATTTCGCCATCCAGATCTTGCACCTTTCATCTTTTGGTAAATTTGCCGAACCCAGTAAAATTTCGTTTTTTCCCAACTTATATTTCCCGATCTCTATTTTAATTTCCTCGATTTTCTGATCAAAAAGTGTCCCGGGACGATCCATTTTCAAGGCTTCTAAAGTTGCCAGTTCACTTTCTTTTAAACTTTGCTTTAAACTTTTACTTTTATACCAACTGAAATAGCTATTGTGTTGATTGTGAACTATCATTATTTCCGCTTAACCAGATAGACAATAGCCATTAAAGCTGCAAAAAGAGCAATTAATACACTACCTACAGCCTCGGCTCTTTCAGAAGCTTTACTCACCGAAACCATTTCCTGATTTTCCATACTTTTCAGTTTTAATGTAAATATTTTTAAAAAAAAAGCCCCGAATCCAAATTGAAAACGGGGCTGAAATTTTTTAAAATACGAACTATTTGGGATCGAGGGCTTCACTTACTCTTTTTAGTAAATCCTGGTAATGGTATTTGCTCATCTTGTCCGACACCCCGGCAGCCGCTGCAAGTTTTGTTTTCAGGTTAGTCAGGTGACCCCGCACCACCGACGGCAGGTCTGTTTGGGCTAGATCCACTATTCGGCTTTCGTATCCATTTATTTTCCCAACTGGTATACTTCTCAGGCTTGCTTTACCCGGTGAAAGCAAACCAATCAGTTTTTCTACAAATACTTTTTGCAGGTTTCGTCGGTAAATATCGGATTTGGCTTTTTGATTTATTTCTTTCAGTATTCCTTTTTCCAAATCATCCAATAAATTATCAATGGAATAATTGTCGGAACTCAGAGCACTGAATTCTATAATACGTGCTAACCTTTCACCATCCAAAAGCTGATTAATAATTTGAGTTTGTAAAGTCTTAAGGGCTTCCAAGCCCGTTTCTGCTTTGGTTTTACTGTAAATGTCTTCTGAAAAAAGCCAACCCGCATTTTCAAAAAGTTCTTTGTGTAAAAATGCTAT
>JAHEBN010000289.1 GCA_024645245.1 Jiulongibacter sp.
CGGAAGGAGAATGTGTCAACATTTCTAAGGCTGCTGCGGGAGAACAAGCCATCGGGTCTAATTTCCAGATTCCTGAAACTGTTGGTGCCGACTCGTATTCATCGTGTTGCGGATATAAGTCAGCTGCACCTCCACGGGGTCTGTCAGAGGTAAATATTATGCGTTCATCTGTTCCGTAAATTCCTTGTATGTTATTATATTCCAAAGGTTGATTGGGCACTTTGGTAATAACCGGAGTCTCGTTTTTTCCCAATCCTGTAATTTCATAAAGCTGCCAATTATAATTCAATACCTGATATCTTACAGGTGCCGAACCGATTGCCATACTGAAAAGAACCTTGGTTCCGCTCCAGTGCACCGAAGGGTCTCTTACAGCGATAGAAGTGGCATCCTGCAAACCAGCATGACCATAGCCGGCAGCTGCGGTCAGGTTTTTCAATGATCCATCTGTGTAGCGAATGTATAAATCTCCACCGCGAGGTGCAGCTGTGGTATTGGCCTGATGATTCCCAAAAGTATCCATTAAAGTTCCAAATCCATTGGGCTGGGGTACTTGGGTACAAAAAATAATAGGATTGGGGAGCGATTGAGCCAGTAAATTACTATTTACAAAAAACAGTAAAGTAAATAACTTTAGAAATTTCATTTAGTAATTGGACAGCAAAATTGAAGAATTACCTTACTTTAAAATACCATGCTTAAGTACATGATAAACTTAAGCATTTTTATTCTTCTGATTCACAACAAAAAATGAATATAACTATGATGTTTTATTTTATGGCAGTCATACTATTTATAAGCATTGTCTTTGAGTTAAGCAATTCACCAAAACCATATACGTAATATTTAAGGACACAGAGTACCCCAGGATGCATATACTAACAACATTGAATTCAAAAGCCCATTTTTCAAAACTCCACCACAAAACCAATGGTAGGAGTTACAATACCCGAAGCCTGATTGAGAATGAGCGGAATGGCATTGCTGCCATCTTGTTGAATTGACAAACCATCCGTAGTTGCAAAATCGGTATTATCGGCATTACGTTTAAAAGTAAAGCTCGGTATAGATTGATTTTTTGCCGCCCATACATTCTGTACATCAAAGAATAAATCCAAAGTCCATTTCGGATAATTCCATTTTTTATCAATCCGCATGTCCAGCTGACTAAAGGGTTTTAAACGTTGCGAATTTAGCTGACTATAGTCAAAAATTCCAGTACCTACGGAAAGGTAATTTCTTTGCGAAGCTATCAGGTCGTACGGAGAATACGGTGCTCCACCGGCAAAACGGTATTTGGCTCCCAACTCCCAGTTTTTACCAAATTTATAGCCATATATAAATGAAAGCAGGTGTTTATAATCCCAGGCCGATGGGAAAAGTGGCGTATTTACGCCGCCAAATTCACTGCGAACAAATGAATAAGAAAGCGTAACGAATTGCTTTTTAACCAATTTCTGCTGCATAAAAAATTCAAAACCGTAAGACCTGCCTTTGCCGGATGAAACCACTTTTTCATTACCAATCGCACCAAAACCTCCACCCAGATTGGCCAATGAAAGGTTTTCAAAAACAGAAACCGGGTAATTGGTGTATTCTTTCAAATAGCCCTCCACGGTAAAACGCAGATCGGTACGAGGAAGAAATTCAAAACCAGCCGCATAATGCGTATTATGAATGTAGGTATTGCTCTTATTAGCAAAATTTCCCTCGTTATCCTTAAAACCCAAAACTGTATAAATCGGTAATTTGTAATAACTTCCTACTGTTGCATTTAAACGCCATTTATCACTCAATGGAAGCGAGGCTGATGCTCTGGGCGAAAGGGTTTTTACAGGATTATTTCCGGAAACAGTAAAGCTGTTCATATCCGTTCGGATTCCGGCAGAAAGGCTCACCTGGTTAGCAAAGGTTTTACCTGCCTGAGCATATAACCCGTATTTCAGAAAACTGATTTCGGTATTGAATGTATTCGAAACCTTTGTTTGAGTTAACTCCCCATTTTCTCCTCTTATTTCCGGTCGGATAAGGGCAAAAAAATCATTATTATAATTAACCTGCTGCAGCATAGCACCGTAGGAATAGCTCAGGCCATTCACCGATTGCTTGATATTCAATCGTAATTTGTTTTCAATTTCATTCGAGATACTTTGAAAATTACGCGTTGCCGGGTCTTTTTTGGTATTATCTTCAAATCGTTCCAGTTCATTATTAAAATGATTTCGGCTTAAACTCAGGCTTAAAAGTCCATTATTTATGCGGTGCTTCAGTGTGGCACCGGCTGTATAATTCCACTGACTGATGTAATTATTTGACCTCAGAATATAGACATTTTCTGGGGTTGCGTCTTTGGGTATTGCAAATTTAAAAAGATCAATTCCACTCAAACCAATAATATCGATGGAGGTCTTTTCTCCCAATTTATGTGAAACTTTGGTTTGAAAATCCCAATAATCCGGGCGAATGGGCAAATCGAGCAAAGTGAAAAGAAAAGCCAGATATGACCTTCTTGCCGAAACCTGATAGGTAGTTTTCGGACCAGCCGGCCCATCCAAAGTAACTGCAAACTCTGAGGCACTAAGTCTTACATTTCCCTGTAATTTTTCCCGGTTTCCTTCTTTTTGCTTAAATTCAAAAATACCCGAAAGCGGATTGTCAAACTTGGCATTGAATGCCGAAGTGGAAAGTTTAATATCTTCAATAAAACTGATATTTATGATACCAGCCGGTCCACCGGCACTGCCTTGGGTAGTAAAGTGATTGAGAATCGGTATCTCGATATCATCGAGGTAATACACATTTTCGTTGGGTCCGCCACCACGAAGAATTATGTCATTCCTGAAGCCGCCACTTCCAGTTGTACCAGCTACACCCGGCAAAGCCTGCACCACTTTAGAAACATCGAAATTTCCTCCCGGATTACTTCTGATTTCTTCCGTGGTAAGCATTTGAACCGAAAGGGGAGTAATCACATCAGATG
>JAHEBN010000149.1 GCA_024645245.1 Jiulongibacter sp.
TCCTACTTACATTGAATTATTTGCCATAGCGAATGAAGGAAACAAAGAGATCGTATATACACACCCTGCTACCAGTGCAGGGTCCAATTCATCAGTACAAACAAATGCACTTGTTTTTCCTACTGATTATGCCAGACCTTCAAATATAGGTTTATTTGCTGCCCGAATTTATTTCTTTGATTCATTTGTTGATTCATTTCACCCCGACGATGCTCGTCAAGCTATGCTTATAAAATCCTATTTAAATAATGCGGGTAAAACAATTCAAGGCTACGGTGTTAATGAAACACTTGCCGGTAAGTACGAATTAGATAAAAATGCCAATGGTGCCAATCAAAGTAACGACTGGCCAGAAATCAGGTATGCTGACATATTGCTTTCAAAAGCTGAGGCCTTAAATGAATTGAACGGGCCAACCCAGGAGGTTGTAGATTTGATTAATAGAATAAGAGTCAGAGCAAAGGTACCGGAATTATCCCTTGGCAATTTTTCTTCTAAAGAACAATTGAGATCAGCTATTCTCGACGAACGTTCTTGGGAGTTTGCATTTGAAGGGAAAAGACGCCAGGATGAAATAAGGCATGGTGTAATGATTTCCAGAGCTCAAGCCAGAGGGAAAAATGCAAAACCGCATCACGTATTATTTCCAATACCTCAATCTGAAATAGATGCAAATAAGGAACTGGTGCAAAATCCTGGGTATTAGAAATGTAGGTTTAAGTTGTAATTACTTATTAGAAAATCATAATTAATTTCAGCCAACCAGCCTATTAGCTGAAGATAGGGTGGTTGGCTTTTTTATGATTATTTTATAAAAGGTTTTGAAAGTAATATTCATCAATGACTAATAAATAGATTAATTCCTGCATTTTAGGTTATTCTAATAATAACTTCAATGTAGTGATTTAAAGAGAAGTAGACTTATCCTAAAGATATATCCAAATTGTTATCATCAAATTTTAGGCTTCATAGTTGTACTTGAAATATAGTAAAATTGGATACCGTTCCTTTCAGAATGATTTCGAATAAGTAAAAAACAAAGCCTTAGGATAGAATTATCAACTTAAATTTAAGATAGCCATTTTCAAATTTTCACCTGCTTGTTTTACCGAATGTGATGCCTGGCCATACGTCTGTTCGGAAAGGACACATGGGTAGGCCATCCCGATTATACATGTTACAAACAGGATTATTGGCCCAGGCGTATCTTACTGCTACCGGATTTTCAATTTTATCGCTTGAAATTTCCATTTGATTCGAATTGATAATTTTGGCTGTAGCCCAAACAAACTTTTTATCATCCCCTGCAATGGCAAAACCTTTAGGTTCCTGGGTATCAAAAGCATAAAGTCCCTGACCTTCATTTTTGAAAGTAAGAATGATTTTATTTCCCTGTATTTCCATCGATTGATAGCTCGGGCCCTCGAATAGTATACTTTTTTGATAATCTTTGGCCAAAGCCCATCTGCTGAGACGGTCGGCTACAGTTTGTTTGCTTCTGGGGTGTATATCGCGGCCTTCTCCCATATCGATAATCACCGCCTGACCTACATTGGGCAGCTTTTCCATGGTGAGTGTTTGAGCCTCCCGCAATTCAGCCCAGGCACTCTCTTCGGGTTCTGCAGTTTCTGCCATAAAATCGGCTAATTGTACGTAATAAAAAGGGAAATCGCCTTGATCCCATTCATTTCTCCAGTTTTCTATCATCATCGGAAACAAGTCGCGGTATTGATAAGCCCGACCCGCATTAGATTCTCCCTGATACCAAATCACGCCTTTTATTCCGTAACCAATGGTGGGATGCAACACCCCGTTGTAAATATTTGCCGGCCTCTGGTTGCCTGTAAGCAAATTGGTAGGTTTTACAGGCTTGCGTTGATCTTTGGTTCCGTTTTCCCATTCTGCTACTGCCTTTTCCCACTTTTCCAGCTCCGTAATGTAGTTGTAATTAATTTCTTTATCTTTCCACCAGGCCATGAGGTCTTTATAGCTTTTGTCTTTTTCCATCACGTCTTTGTTTACCCAGGCTTCGGCAGCAGAACCACCCCAGGAATTATCTATCAAGCCAATCGGAACATCCAGGGCATGGTGTAAATTACGGCCAAAAAAGTAGCCGATAGCCGAGAAATCTTTCACAGACTCGGGCGTGCAAGCCGTCCATTCTCCTTTAAAATCATTCAACACTTCACTAGTACCTACTCTGGGCACAGTAATCAGCCTGATATTGGGATATTGAGCCATTAGGATGGCTAATTCAGCACTGTTGGTGTTTTTTACAGGCCATTCCATATTTGATTGACCTGAACAAATCCACACTTCCCCCACCATTACATCATCGAAGAAAAACTTGGTACTTGCCCCGCTTATGTTCATGTAATAGGGCCCTCCAACCGGAATTGGCCTTAAATTTACCTTCCAATTACCTTTTGGGTCGGCCGTTGCAGAGTGGCTTTGTCCGTTTATTTCAACTGTAATGCGTTCGCCGGGAGTGGCCCAGCCCCAAACCGGATTAGTTTGTTTTTGTTGCAAAACCATGTGGTCGCCAAAAATAGCAGGCAACCGAAGTTGAGCCGATAAATTTGACCCCAGAAACAAGAAGAGAGACAAGACTAGATATTTCATGAAAGTTTTTTTAGGGTTGATTTTTACTTCTGAAAAGGATTTTTAAATCCGGGATGAATTTTCACCCAATTCATAATTATTAAAGATAGAATTTTTATATTTAATAAAGCAATGAAATTGCCTGTCAATTTTTATTTCCTTACACCTGATCATTAAACTGTTAGCCAGACAAAATACTTGTATAAATATGAAATTAACTCTACTATTTTCGCTATTATTTTTTCTAACAAACTTCAAAAATCAGAGGAAAACAGAACCAAAACCTCCAAACATACTGCTGATATTAGTTGATGATATGGGATACGGAGATCTGGCTTGTCAGGGTGCCACTGATATGAGAACTCCGAACATTGATAATTTAGCCAAAAGCGGACTTACCCTTAGAAATTTTTATGCCAACAGCACGGTATGTTCTCCAAGTCGGGCGGCACTATTATCAGGCAGGTATCCCGACATGGTGGGGGTACCGGGTGTGATCAGGCAGTTTGAGGACAATAGCTGGGGGCATTTAAGTAAAAATGCCGTTCTTATTCCTCAAGTATTGAAGTCTAAGGGATATCAAACCGGCATGATTGGTAAGTGGCATTTGGGTTTTGATAGTCCAAATATCCCCAATGATAAAGGCTTTGATTTTTTCAAAGGGTTTCTGGCCGATATGATGGATGACTATTGGACCCACTTGCGGGGAGGTGTAAACTGGATGCGGCACAACAAAACGGTCATTGACCCAAAAGGGCACGCCACTGATATTTTTACGGATTGGACCTTGGATTATTTATATGAAAAGAAGGGGGATAGTAAACCTTTTTTTCTTTATCTGGCCTACAATGCACCCCATTTTCCTATCCAACCACCGCAGGAATTCCTGGAAAAAGTAAGTAAACGGGAACCCAAAATTTCTGAAAAAAGAGCTAAAAATGTAGCACTTATTGAGCACCTTGATTTTAATATCGGGCGAATAATGGACGTATTGAAAGAAACGCGTTTAGAAGAAAACACACTGGTAATTTTCACTTCAGATAATGGTGGGGCACTTAGTTATGCCCAAAGCAATGGTCAATTAAGAGGAGGAAAACAAGATATGTACGAAGGAGGTATTCGTGTACCGGCATTTTTTTACTGGAAAAACAAAATAAAAGCCGGATCTCGAAGTGGAAATTTTGCTATGCTCATGGATATTTTTCCTACCATTTGCGATTTAACAAATACTGCAAAATCAAATCTTGTTGACGGAATAAGTATTTTGCCCACCCTTTTAGGGAAACAGCAAACGACAAATGAACGATATACTTTTTGGATGAGAAGAGAAGGTGGAGATAAATATGGCGGGCAGGCCTATTATGCAGCCCGGCATCAGGATGATAAAATTCTTCAGAATACGCCTTTTGAAGCGATTCAATTTTTTAACTTACAAACGGATGAAAAGGAAAGTAAGGCATTGGATCAAGAAAAGAGTGATATTTATAAAAACCTGAGAATACAGCTCCAGGAGCATATTCGTAAAGCGGGTTCGGTGCCTTGGCAAAAAGAGGAATAATAGCCCTACAGATTGGTTAAGTCTATTAGGTAGATTTCCGGACCGAAAGGTTAAAATAGTTACGGAATAAAAGAAAGTGCTGACCTTATAAGGAAACTCTTGACTCCACCATTTGCTGGCAGGTAGCCACAATTCCTTCAACATCAAAACCGCACTCGTGATGCAATTCTTCCTGCTCACCGTGCTCTACCAGTCGATCGGGAATTCCCAATCTTTTTACTTGTGAATTATATCCTTGATCTGCCATAAATTCGAGCACTGCCGATCCCATACCTCCTTGAAGGCAGCCGTCTTCGAGGGTGATAATGCGGGTATGTTTTTTAAATACTTTATGAAGCAGTTCTTCATCGATAGGTTTGGCAAATCGCATATCGTAATGTGCGATTTCTATGCCATCTGCTGATAGTATTTCAGCGGCTTTGGTTACGTAATTTCCCACATGACCAATACTCAGAATGGCTATATCTTCCCCTTCGCGAATCATTCGGGCTTTGCCCACTGTAATTTGCTGAAAAGGCTTTTTCCAATCTGTCATCACCCCTTTTCCACGGGGATACCGAATAGTAAAGGCATCTTTACCCGATTGTATCGTTTCGGATTGGGCTGTATACATCATGTTGCGTAACTCTTCCTCATTCATAGGTGCAGCCACAATCATATTGGGTATACAACGCATAAAAGCGATGTCGTAAGCACCGTGGTGTGTGGGTCCATCGGCACCGGCTATTCCGGCACGGTCCAAACAGAATATTACAGGAAGTCCTTGCAGGCACACATCGTGTATCACCTGATCATAGGCCCGCTGCATAAATGAGGAATAAATATTGCAATATACGGCAAGCCCACGTGTGGCCATTCCGGCAGAGAAAGTAACGGCATGTTGCTCGGCAATTCCTACATCAAAAGCCCGGTCTGGCATGGCTTTCATCATGATATTCAGGCTGGAGCCTGAGGGCATGGCAGGAGTTACTCCCACAATTTTATTATTTTTCTCAGCCAGTTCCACTATGGTATTCCCGAATACATCCTGGTATTTTGGTGGCTGGGGAGTTAGCGAAACCGATTTCTTTATTTCACCAGTATATTTATCAAAAAGCCCCGGGGCATGCCAGATGGTCTGATCTTTTTCTGCCGGTCCGTAACCCTTTCCTTTTTTGGTAATACAATGTAAAATTTTTGGGCCTGGTATATCTTTCAGATCCTGTAAAACAGCAACCAGGTGATCAATATCATGGCCATCTATCGGGCCAAAATACCTCAGGTTTAAAGCCTCGAAAAAATTACTTTGGCTCAGCAAAGCACCTTTCATGGCATTTTCCACTTTGGCTACAATATCTCTTGCACTTTTACCGAAAGCACTCATTTTGCCCAGCAAATTCCAAACATCATCTTTTACTTTATTGTAAGTAGGGGAAGTGGTTATGTCCGTAAGATATTCGCGAAGTGCACCCACATTCGGGTCGATCGACATGTTATTGTCGTTGAGTATAATCAGTAAATTGGCATCTTTTAAGGAACCGGCATGATTCATTCCCTCGAATGCCATTCCGGCTGTCATGGCTCCATCTCCAATAACGGCAATGTGTTGTCTGGTTTTATTTCCGTTTTGCAGGCTTCCTTCTGCCATTCCCAAGGCTGCAGAAATGGATGTGGAAGAATGACCTACACCGAAGGCATCGTATTCGCTTTCTGATCTTTTTGGAAAACCGGAAAGTCCTCCATAAACACGGTTGGTATAAAAGTTATCTCTGCGACCGGTTAAAATTTTGTGTCCGTAAGCCTGGTGGCCCACATCCCAGATTAATTGATCATCGGGAGTATTAAACACATAATGTAAGGCGGCCGTAAGCTCTACCACACCTAAACTGGCTCCAAAATGCCCCCCGTATGTAGCTACTACATCAATAATGTATTGCCTCAACTCATCACAAAGTTGTGGTAATTTATCTGCACTGAGTTTTCGGAGGTCTTCAGGGCAATTTATTGTTTGTAGTAATTCTCCGGCTTTTATTAACATGGTTTATTGGAATGCCTGATTTCTGTAACAAGTTAAGCCAAATTTTGTTTTGGTTTTATTGGAATTCAGAATAATATGACACAAAATTAAGGAATTTCGGGATGCTTGTTTAGAAAAAAGCAAATTCCTTTTATATAGAGAAAATTTACAAATAGGAATGAAGACCTAAAGTCGAATTTGAATTTAGGAGCTAATTCAGGATTTCAGATTTTTGCTTTGTGAAACTTTGAACAGACGCTCTTTTTCGTCTTTGCTCAGGCTATTATAACCCGATTGACTTATTTTATCCAATAAAGCATCTATTTCTTCCTGCTCATTGTAATGATAATCCTGTGCCTGAGTTTCCTGTCGACTTACATTGCCAACAGTTGAGTGGCTGTACTTTTTAGCGGAAAAAGTTTTCTTCGGGCCTTTTCTACCCACGCCCGAAATCCAATCAGCTACTGCCTCAATAGGCGAACCCAGGTCTATTCCACTACGCAAAAGCTTGATGTAAAAATAGCCAAAGAATGCACCACCCAGGTTAATAATGCCATAGCCCGGATTCAGAAAAGATAAAGCAAGTAAAAGCAAAGCAATATATTTTACCCGTATATAAAACAGGCGGAAAAAGTAAAATTCATAATCAGGAATTAAGGTAACTGCAGCAAACATCACCGCATAAACTCCGGCACTGGCTCCACGAAGTACATGAGGCAGGTAAAACTCCGATTTACTCGCAGAAAGGATGTGATAGGCAGAGAAATAAACAATACCGCTGAAAATGAAGCCCAAAAGATACACATTCAGTAATTTCCTTGATCCAAGAAAATCCTGCATCAGTAATCCAAAATAATACAGAGATAAGGAGTTAAACAGTAAAGCCCAGACGGATTCGGTTAAAAAACCATAAGTGAATAGGGTCCAGGGATGTTTTATGATTTCGGTAAAATGTACATTTAGAAGCAGATTTTCCTGTATGACACCTACTATTGGCTGGGTTTGTTCCGAGAACGAAAGCAGGAAATTAAACAAGAAAAGCCCTCCGAAAACAAATACATTGACCAGTATAATTTGTACGCTGGAATTGTTTGTCCGGTTGAAAGAGGCCCTTATGTCGTCAAACACACTGCTCATGTTTTGTTAAGGAATTTACCGCATCTTGTACAAAGTACGTAATTATTTATAAGAACGTTGATTAAAACCGAAAAATTTTAATAGTACCAACCCGGTTATAAGGCCACCAATATGTGCAAAATGAGCTACACCCTGTTGAATTCCGGCTGCACCCGCATATAGCTCGTAGGCACCATAGAGTACTACAAAGTACTTTGCTTTGATAGGGACAGGGAAGAAAAGCAACATCAGTTCCACATTCGGGAATAAAAACCCGAAGGCGACCAGTATACCAAATATGGCTCCCGAAGCCCCCACCATAGGTATAACTGCCTGTCTCCAATATTGTTGCGAATCTGCAATCATTTGGTTCATTTCATAGGTATTTAATACCGAATTGAGTAAAGCAGCACCTATTCCTGTGATTAAATAATAGATCAGAAATTTACGCGACCCCATGTAGGTTTCCAGCGTGGAGCCAAATATGAAAAGACCGAACATATTACTGAAAAGATGCCCAAGGCTGCCGTGCATAAACATATAGCTTATAATTTGCCAAAATTTGAAATTGGGATTTATAAGTTGTTCGCTATTGGGAAGAATCGGATTAAAAAAAGCAAAATTGGAATAGAAAAACTGATCGTTCAGGTTAGAAATAAAAAAAACTACCACATTTATGATGAGTAGATTTTTTACAACGGGTGTTATTCGGTCAAACATGTATGTTTTGTTTATGATTTAAAACCACTGCCGCCTGCAATGAGTTCGCCCAGAGCTATTAAACTCACGATTTTTGTAATCGGGCGGCCATCCGGGGTGTGCCCGGGCATGCTGGATTCAAAAAGTTTATTGATTAAATTATTTATTTCCACTTTGGTGAGTGGTTTAAGCCAGCGGTGGGCCGATTTTTTTGACATCGCCCTGGCCATATTTTCGGTTTTATTCAATTTCAGGTCGAGGTCGTTTTGCCTGTACTGATCAATAAGTTCAGGAATTACCACTTCAGGGTCTTCCTCCGAAAGTTCCACGGGCATTCCGGTAATGAGCCAGGTATTTTTACCAAAAGCATCAAAACCAAAGCCCAAGGATTTCATCAAATCCTCAATTACGACAAACTGTATGGCATTTTCCGGACTTAATTGCAGTGTTTTTTGAAAAAGTAGCTGTTGCGAAGCACTGGTTTTATTACCCAATTGTTTTAAAAATTGCTCGTAAAGTATTCTTTCATAAGCACCTTTTTGATCGATTAACATCATGCCACTTTTTACCTGTACAGCCAGGTAGCGGTTATGAATTTGAAGTGCCTCTACTTCTTCGGTAATCTCGTTGTTTGGGTTCAGGTCATTTGCTGCAGATTGCATCTGAATAGCCCGCGGCTGCTCCAAAGCTGGATTATTTCGCTGGGGTAAATCTTTATATAAATCCTGCCAATGCTCCAGATTTGATTTGGTGGAAGGGTTTTTCTCAAAATTCTGAATAGGATCATGCTGCCTGAAACCACCGCTTTGTGGCTCGATTCTTTTACTGGAAAGATTGGCAAAATTAATGTCTGATTCAAAGTCTATGGTTGGCGAAAGGTTATAAACGCCTATCGCTTGCCGCACAGCCGAGCGTAAAATGGCATACACCGATTTCTCGTCGTCAAATTTTATCTCCGTTTTGGTGGGATGAATATTGATATCAATGTGTTTGGGCTCTATTTCCAGATTCAATACATAAAATGGGTGACTACCCGCAGGAATGGTACTTTCAAATGCCGAGCTTACTGCATGATTCAGGTAAGAGCTTTTAATGAATCGATTATTGACAAAGAAAAACTGCTCACCACGTGTTTTTTTGGCCGATTCGGGCTTTCCCACATAGCCGCTAATGTTTACATAAGGAGTACTCTCATTACAATCGGCCAATTGTTCCCGATATGATTTTCCAAAAAGATCAATGATTCGGCGGCTTAGCTTATTGGCATGCAAAGTATAAAGTTCTATTTCATTGTGAAAAGCTTCAAAACTTATTTCGGGATGAGCTAATGCCACCCGCTGAAATTCATCGAGAATGTGTTTCATCTCCACTGGGTTCGATTTCAGGAAATTTCGCCGTGCGGGAACATTAAAAAATAAATTTTTAACCTGAATATTAGAACCTTTGGCTACCGAAACGGGCTCCTGAGATTTAAAATCCGAACCTTCAATTTTTACCCATGTGCCCAATTCTTCGTTTTCTTTCCGGGTTTTAAGCTCTACCTGAGCCACTGCTGCAATAGATGCCATGGCCTCACCCCGAAAACCCATGGTACGTATATTAAAAAGATCTTCCGACCTTGAAATTTTGGATGTAGCGTGCCTTTCAAAACACATCCGTGCGTCGGTAAGTGACATACCAATGCCATCATCAATTACCTGAATTAGCGTTTTGCCGGCCTCTTTTATAATAAGTTGAATATTCTTTGCTCCCGCATCTATGGAGTTTTCCAACAACTCTTTTACCACAGATGCCGGCCTTTGAACCACCTCACCAGCGGCTATCTGATTAGCAATATTATCGGATAAAAGGTGTATGATGTCCATTTGAAAAAAGGCAGATTCGGTTTTTTGATTAGAATACAAAGGTGAATAAACTAGGTGGTATTCCTATTTGTTGAAGTCTGAATTTTTTCAACAAAAGAAATGTTTATAACATGTTTTGCACCTTATAATTAAACAATTTAACTAAAAATATATGAAAAAAATTCTTCGCATTGTTCTGATCATCGCTGCAGTTCTAGCCGTTTTGTTTTTCGTCTTTAAAAAATGGACAAAAAGCCATAGCCCGGTTGCAAAAGCTTTTGTTGAATATAACGGTTTAGCAGTAAATGTAGATTACTGCCAGCCATATATGAAGGGCCGAACCATTTTTGGAAGTCTGGTACCTTATGAAAAAGTATGGCGAACAGGGGCAAATGAAGCCACCTTAATCACATTTAGTCGCGATGCCAAAGTTGCAGGAAGCGAATTAAAAGCAGGAACCTATAGTTTATGGACTGTACCCACGGCTTCAGATTGGGAAATAATTTTTAATGCTCAAACCGGCCAATGGGGTACTATGTACGATGAAAAAGAAGATGTATTACGGGTAAAAGTGCCAAGTGAAAAAACATCAAACGCTTCGGAGCAATTGAATATTGGCTTTACAGAAGGTGATAGCACCGGCCTGCACATGAATATTAAGTGGGAAAACACATTGGTGAATGTGCCGATAGAATAAGTGGAAGGGAATTTTAAATGTAAAAATGGCTGCCTGATTGATATCCGGGCAGCCTTTATTTTTTTTACTGAAAATCAGCCAGAAAAGTATTCATTCGGTCGCTGGGTGAGAATCCTATTATCAACTCTTTTTTGGGTGGTAGTTCTACATCTTCTTCCTCCTCTTCCAGTTCTTCGTCCATCCATTTCCAATCTTCACAAGTAGCGTCGAGTAGGTCCAGTAAGGCATTTACTTTGTCGTCACTTCTTTCATTAATCAAAAATTCAGCTGAATTCTTGAAATAGATCAGCAAACGCTCATCTTCAATCCAGGAGAGGTCGTTCATTACTTCATCAAAAGAATCCATATTAAACCCGAAGTAATCCGGGAAATGAAGTGTTTCGGATAAAGTTTCATAAAACTCACGCAGGGTCCGGCACTTTTTAGCGTCTATTTCGATCATGGAATAGTCGTCGAGCAATTGAGGACTGGTAGTAATAATCAGGTTATTCATAAATTGATTTAAGAAATCGGCAAAAGTAATCGAACTTAAGGGCTTAATT
>JAHEBN010000013.1 GCA_024645245.1 Jiulongibacter sp.
CAAAAAGGTGTTGGCCTATTCCACCATTTCGCAACTGGGACTAATGGTAATGGCGGCAGGTGCCGGTGCAGTAAATGCTTCCCTGTTTCATTTGCTTACGCATGCTGCCTTTAAAGCGGGTCTTTTTCTTGCGGCAGGTGCCATAATATACCATTTCCACCACGAGCAGGACATGCGTAAAATGGGAGGCTATTTCCATCAAAACCCGGTTATTGGCATTGCCTATACCATTTGTGCCCTGGCACTTGCAGGTTTGCCTCTTTTTTCAGGTTTTCTGAGCAAGGATGCTGTATTGATAGCCACTTACGACTGGGCACTTAGCAAAAATAATTTCCTGTTTATGCTTATTCCCATTTCAGGAATTTTGGCTTCTTTACTCACTTCCTGGTACATTACCCGCCAATGGGTTTTGGTTATGTGGCCACGAGAAGAGTCGGCTCAGGAAAAAAGGGAAATCAAATTCGGAATCTTTGAAATTTGCATTTCGATTCTGGCTTTATTTTCCATTTGGATCTGGTTTGCAAAAATACCATTGGATTTTAGGGAATCTCATTTCTTTCGTCATTTTCCAATAGGGCCATCTATTAATCATTGGCTCGGCTACATTTTATCCGCCTCCAGCGTGGTTTTAATATTTTTTTCATTCCGTTATTATCAAAAACCTAAGGCCGAAAAAGAATTGGGTTTTATGGGAAAATTGGGGCTAAACCATTTCTACATCGAATCCTTTTATTCTCAATCGTTGATCCGCAATTTTTGTGGTTTTGTGCAAAAAATAAGACATCCCGATGCCGAAGTACTTGAAAGTATAGAACAGGAAAAACACCTGGCCAAATACATTTACCGATTTGATTCTTTTCTGGTGGATGGTTTCGTGCACATTTTGACCAAATTAACGGTAGCTTTAAGCCAATCAAGTAATTGGCTGGATAATAATCTGGTGGATGGTGTGGTAAAAGCTACATCGGCACTGGTAAACGAAACCGGTGGGCGGTTAAAAGAAATGCAGGGTGGTCGTATTCAACAATATCTTCTGGTATTAGTACTGCTCATTTTACTAATTGTATTAATTTTGAACCTGTTATAAGGTATATGGAGCAAATTTTACTTTCTGTACTGCTATTCTTACCACTGGCCTCAGGTGCACTAATCCTGTTTCTACCCGATAAACTGACTCCAAATATTAAGTGGATTGCTGTTTTGGTAGCCGTGATTAACCTGCTTATTTGTTTGTTTCTGTATCATTCTTTTGACACCCAAAATCCTGATTATCAATTTATTGTTCAGAAACCCTGGATCAAACTCGATTTAGGGAGTTTAGGTCTGATAAGTATACAATATTTGATTGCTCTCGATGGTATCAGTATGCCCATGGTCTTGCTTTCGGGTATTGTGTTCCTGGCAGGTACGATATCTTCATTTGGCATAAAAGAAAAACAAAAAAGCTATTATGCTTTTGTCCTTTTACTCACTACTTCGGTTTTTGGCTGTTTTCTTGCCCTTGACTTTTTCCTGTTTTTCCTGTTTTTCGAATTCATGCTGCTACCTATGTATTTTCTGATTGGAATATGGGGAGGGGAAAAAAGGGAATATGCTGCCATGAAATTCATTATTTATACTTTGGTGGGCTCTGTTTTGATATTGATAGTGATGTTAGCATTGGGTCTTTCGGTAGAAGATGTCAACCTGAGTAAAGAATTGGGCAAAACGGCCTTCACATTTGATTTCCGGATTTTGGCCGATTTAAAAAACTATGCAGCCGGAAGCTTTTTACATCCAGATAATACAAGTCTGCTTTTTGGTTGGCCGGTGCGGTATGTGATGTTCATTTTACTTTTCATAGGTTTCGGTATTAAACTTCCTATGGTGCCCTTTCATACCTGGCTACCCGATGCCCATGTGGAGGCTCCAACTGCTATTTCCGTGGTGCTGGCGGGTATTTTATTAAAAGTTGGTGGTTATGGCTTTCTTCGGATTGCGGTATACTTTTTCCCGGGAGAAGCCCATCATTTTGCTGGCCTTATTGCCATTGTAGGCGTAATTTCAATCCTTTATGGAGCACTTAATGCCTTAGCACAAGAAGACCTTAAAAAGTTGGTTGCCTATTCCTCGGTTTCGCATATGGGTTTTGTTTTTCTGGGTATTGCAGCTTTAAATGATCAGGGAATCAACGGAGCAATATTCCAGATGTTCAGCCACGGAATTTTATCTTCTATGTTATTTCTGATTGCCGGCGTTATTTACGACCGTACACATAACCGATACATTCAAAATTACCGCGGACTTGCTTCCAAAATGCCCCTTTTTACCGGTGCTGTGGTGGTTGCATTTTTCGGATCTTTGGGTTTACCGGGGATTTCGGGTTTTATAGGTGAATTCTTCTCGCTTTTAGGTGCATTCAAAGCTCCGTACTTTTCTAAATTGATTCCATCACTGGCTGTGTTGGGAATAGTATTATCGGCTGTGTACCTGCTCTGGACTATGCAGAAGATGTTTTTCGGTAAATTCTGGGTAAATCTGGATAAAGAAACCGAAATGACAGACCTCAACTTCCGCGAACAAATTCTGCTTTTTTCTCTGGCTTTTTTAGCTATACTTTTCGGTATTTTCCCAAATCTGATTTTCGAAATCAGTAGCATGTCCGTTCAATTATTAACTGCCGGATTTCAATAAGCCATATGTATCAAAATTTACAACATATACTTACCGGAACATCCTATATTCAATCCGAAATCCTGCTCACTTTTGCCTTGGTTATCCTTATTTTTTGGGTAAGTTTTGTAAAGAAGCCTATTTCCGAAAAGCAGAGTAATCAATTTCATTTATTTGGTCTTATTTCTTTTCTTTTGCTTATTACCTTTCAATGGCTGGTACCAACAAGAATTGAACCCAGTCCTATTTTCAACGGCTTAATTGTATTTGATGGCTCCGCCAAATATGCCAAAATGCTGATTTTTATTGCCGGTGCCATTACCTGCCTGCACTTGATGGCATTTCGATATAAGTTTGACGGCGAAATGATCATTTTACTGCTGGCTTCTACACTCGGTATGTGTATTATCGTCATGAGTACCCATTTTCTGAGTTTAATTGTAGCCATGGAGCTGGTTTCCATATGCTCTTATGTAATGGTTAGTTTCGAAAAAAAACGCCAAAATCTGGAAGCCGGCATCAAGTACCTGCTATTCGGAGCTACAACTTCAGCCATTATGTTTTATGGCATTTCTTTACTTTATGGTGCCACAGGTACTTTGCAATTTACCATACCTGAATTTTCCGCCGGACTGGCACAAAACCAACCTATGCTCATAGGTATAGCTTTACTAATGACACTGGCGGGTCTTTTGTTTAAATTAAATGCGGCACCTTTTCATGTTTGGTCACCCGATGTGTATCAGGCCGGCCCCACTCCTATTGTCAGTTTTCTTTCCGTAGCCCCCAAATTGGCTGCATTGCTGGTTTTGATCAGAATGCGGGAATACATAAAAGTCGATATAATTCTGATCTTTGGTATTTTAATACTTGCATCAATCCTTATTGGCAATTTCGCGGCCTTATGGCAAAACAACCTGAAACGCTTGCTGGGATATTCCGGTATAGCTCATGCTGGTTTTATTTTAATAGGTATTCTGGTTGGTACCGAAAGTGGGATTCATGCCAGCATGTTTTATTTAAGTGTCTATGTTTTTATTAACATGGGGGCTTTTGTACTTGCAGATATCCTAAAATCGGCATCCGGATCTTATGAATTAGACTCTTTCAGTGGCTTAAGTAAGCAATTTAAATCGGCGGGTATAATAGCCTTAATCATAATGGTGGCTTTGGTAGGCTTGCCTCCTACTTCCGGTTTTACCGGTAAATTTCTGGTATTTATTTCTGCCTGGGATGTTTACGAGCAAGGTGGCAATAGCATTTTCCTTTGGATAGTCGGATTTGGCCTTATCAATACGGCTATCTCTATTTATTATTACTTCAAATTGCCGTACTTTCTTTTTGTAAAAAATAAACCTGAAGGTAATGATTATACCATTCATACGAGTTGGTTACAAACAGCATTACTCCTTGTTTTGGGTCTATCAGTGATCTATCTTTTCTTCCAGCCTCAATTTATCCAAAGCTGGATCAACCGTCTTTTTTGAGTGCTTTTTTGCCAGGTATTTAAAGAAGAAAGGCTCTCCGGTAGCAAGTATCTGCTCAATTGGCCAACCATTGTTTACTGAAGTTTCGGGCATTGGCTGAACTTCCTCAAACTTCATCGGATGATGATCAAAAGTTAAACCATTATGCTTGTATGAAACATATAAGTGAAAAACAGAGTCAAGAGAACATATTGAAAATATCAGAATAAAAAGCAATTTGGAAAAGGTGTTTTTTGTAAAAGAATAACACCTGAAAAGATATGACCACAACAAAAACAAAGAAGGCATTGAAACTCTTTGTACCCAATCATTATATTTCCCTAAACGATAGAATGGAATACAGATTAATATTATAAGAATTATCGTCAAAAAGGTCTTGCTTTCTTTCCAAAATTCTTTTCTAATCAAAAACCATGTAGCCATAAACCAAATACCAACTTCGAAAAATTCAAACCAAGCTAGTTTTAAAAAATCTTTTACAAAAACCGTGGAATTTTGAAGAGGTGAAAAAATGAAGCCTTTATCAATTTCATTAACCGAAACGGCATTTACGAACAAAAATAGGATGACAAAAGCAGGAATTATGAAAAAGTTAGGCAGACTAAAGAAGGGGACTAAGCTATTTTTAAATAAGTACCAGATAAAATAGGGGAAGATTCCAACCAGCATAAATGGCGACCAGAATACCATGGCAAAAAGATAAATTGGAGAATTGTAAATGTTTTTTTCAACGATCAATTCGTAAAAAAAGAGTCCGGAAAGCACCCAACATGGAACAGCATGAGGTGCAGCCCAAAATAATAAATTGGTATTACCATGATATATCAAAAAGCGGTCAATGTCGAGCGAGTTTGACCAAAATATTTGCGGAAAATCCCCCGACATTATTTCCCTTATTGAAAATCCGATTCCGTTTTGTAAGAAATACCCGGCAATATCTAATCCACCAATAAGCATAAAAAAAAGTAATGCCATTAAACCCTTACTTTTACTTAAAATAATAAACCAAAATACACCAAGAAGCACTCCGAATGATGAAAAGCAAAACAAAAAAATAGTGGCGGCATTATACGAAATCCAACCCGCCAATACCGGCGAAACTATATGATAACCTATATAAGCTGCCAGATAATAATGTTGGCCCTGATATAAATAGGTGACCGGCCACGGTCGTTGAATAATATCTTTGGTAAGTGCATATATTTTCTGATGATCATGGATAAGCATTCCAAAACCACCTATACCGGATAAAGAAACCCAAAGCGTTCCTAAAATTATTACCCCTAAAAATTGCCATGTTTTTAGGGTATAATATTCGGTGTTACCGTGAAAATTATATTGGATGTATTTAAAAAGTGCTATTAAGAACATTGCTGATACCGGCAAACTATATAAAGGACGAACCCATCCCAGTAACAGTACCAATACAGGTATCCCCAGATAAATAACACTCAAAATTTTGAGTAAAAAAACCGGTATTTTAATCTCTGAATACGATTTCAATGCAATTCTTGTTATATCTATTTTTTAATAAGCTCTTGGTAATTGTCAGGCTTTTTTGCAAAGTGCTTGTAAAAAAAACTTTCATCTTTTGCCACAAATTGTGCCAATGGGTAACTAACACAAATAGTGGGCAGATCCTGAACCAGACTTTCATCCGGTGGGTCGAACCGGGGCAAAATTCTGCAGTATTTTAATGAACCTCCAATATCAATAAAAGCAGCTGTTGAAGAAAGAACTAATAAAACCCCTACTAACAACTTTCCCTTTTTGGAGCTTAATTCAAAACTTTTAAACAACAACACAAAAAGTAAAATGATAGACGGCATCGAAATGCGGTTTGACCAGTCGTTCCACAAGCCTAATCTGTAAAGCGGAATCAGGCAGAGTAATACCGCGGTAAAAATCAATAAATATTGGTCTGTTTTCACAAGTTTTCGATATCCGGATACCACGATAACAAATATCCAGACCACAACTTCAAAAATCAGAAAATACAGATAAACCATTATTTGCTCACCCAAACTGATATGTTGACTACTTAAATCTGTAAAAATAAAGTGTTTCACCAATTCCTGCGATTCAATAGCCAATAAATAGCTGGCAGAGTATAAAAATATGATCATGGCAAGGAATAAATTGACCGTATTAAATACACCTTTAAATCTTTTTGCTACGAAGACAAATATTAAAAAAGGAGCAATACCAAGCAAAATCATTGGCGACCACATGACCAAAAGCGAAAGAAAAAACGGGGTATATTTAATATCATTATCTATAAAAGCATCATTTAAAAGGACTCCGATTCCAATTATTGCAGGTATAAAATGTTGCGGGGTCCAGTAAAGCATGTCTGTAATACCCATGTAATTTATTGGAATTATATCCCAGCAATTTGCCCAAAACACATAGCCGTGATTATTCAAACGGTTAATAATTTCTGTTATAAATCCGCTTCTATATTTTATCAGGAACGAAAAAATAGATATTCCTCCAAACAAAATAAACATTACTGGAAAATACCATTTAAGGGTACCTGTATACCGCATCAGCCAAAATACTCCTAAAAGCACTCCCAAAAAAGTATTACAGAATACAAAAAGTTGTACAAAATTATACCCTAAAAACCCTACCAAAAATGGCCCTGATATGTAGAAAGATAAATAATGTGTAAGATAAAGCGGCCTTCCCTCAACTACATACATCAATGGCCAGGGTTTTTGTGAAAGCTCCTTAGCCAGGGTATTATTCTTTACATGATCATGAAACTGATAACCAAAACCGCCGGCACCGGAATACAGTAACCACAGCAATACAATCGCAAGAATGATCCAAAAGACCCTTTTGGGCACAAAAAACTGAATTTTGTAATCCAGGTTTCCTATGTATTTAAACAGAGAAAAAATTAAAACAATACTTAATGGCAATGCGATTCCCCAGGAAGACCATCCCCAAAAGAATGGTATAAGTGGAAATGAAATATATATAATGGTAAGTATTTTAATTAATGCCAGATTTATTCGCATACGGCTTTAAATGATATTCCAAAAATACAACAAGCCCTTGGAATATAATATTTCTAATACCTTCAATCTTAGAAGAATGGCAAATCTGGAAGGAATTCTAATCCAAACGAATTTATTTAACTAATTTTGGTTCGAATTTTAATACTCTATTATGCCTGATTCACTTTTAATAATTATACCGTGTTACAATGAAGAAGAGATTCTGGAATCCACTTATTCGCAGATTAATAATTGTCTGGCAGATCTGAAATCCAAAGAGCTTGTTTCTGCATCCAGTAAAATTTGCCTGGTAGACGATGGAAGTAAGGACAAAACATGGGAAATGATAGAAGGCATTTGCCGGAAAAATGAAAACTTTAGCTCTATCAAGCTTTCCCGCAATTATGGACATCAAAGTGCCATACTTGCCGGCTTATTGGAAAACTCCGGATCTTATGATTCCTATATTACCATCGATGCAGATCTTCAGGATGACATTGAGGTAATAGCAGATATGGTAAAAGCCCATTCCAATGGTGCCAAAGTAGTATATGGGGTAAGAAATGACCGTAGCTCCGATTCTTTTTTCAAACGCTTCACTGCAGAAAGTTTTTACAAGCTTATGCAAAAAATGGGTGTCCCGGTAATTTTCAACCATGCAGATTTTCGACTGATGGATCAGATCATAGTTGATAAATTCGCTGAATATAAAGAGGTAAATCTTTTTATAAGGGGTATAATTCCTACTATTGGGTTCAAGTCGGAGAAAGTATATTATGCCCGAAAAGAGCGGGAAGCAGGTGAGACCAAATACCCTTTGTCAAAAATGCTGTCCTTTGCCTGGAACGGGATAACGTCTTTTTCAACCACCCCTATGAGATGGGTGCTTTGGTTTGGGATTTTTAACTTTTTACTAGCCTTAGGTATCACCGCTTATGTGATTATTAGCAGATTGGCAGGTCAAACTATTCTGGGCTGGACTTCCATAGTTTTACCAATGGCCTATTTCAGCGGTTCCAACATGATTGCCATTGGTCTCATAGGTGAATATATTGGAAAAATTTACGAAGAGATTAAAGCACGTCCTCGTTATATAGTTGAAAAACATATGAAATAAGGAATTCCCACTTCAACACAAATAAATAGCAGGAAAATCACATTCTGATTACAATTAATTATCAGACCACTTATTAATTCAATTTTCTTTTGCAGAGCACCTATTATTTACTCAACTTTGTATCCTAAAAAGCAGAGGTACCTGCTCCTTTTAGTGTACCATTTCTCCTATGAGCGAAGCTATCAAACATGAATGTGGCATTGCACTCATTCGCCTCCGTAAACCACTGGCTTATTACATTGAGAAATACGGTACGCCACTTTACCCCGTAAATAAGCTTTATGTATTGATGGAAAAGCAATCAAACCGTGGCCAGGATGGTGCAGGGGTTGCCAACGTCAAAGTAGATGTACCCCCAGGCTCAAGATACATAAGTCGTTACAGATCAATAGAAAACAGACCTATTGTCGATATTTTCGGCAAAATAAATGAGAAATATCGTCAGGTAATAAAATCAGATCCAGACAAACTTAAAGACGCAGCATGGCTACAAAAAAACGTGGCTTTCTCAGGTGAAGTTTGGCTAGGACACCTGAGGTATGGTACACATGGGAAAAACGAAATTGAAAATTGCCATCCCATGCTCCGACAGAGTAACTGGCGTAGCCGTAATCTGGTATGTGCCGGAAATTTCAACATGACAAATGCTGATGAGCTTTTTCATAAACTTGTTAAACTAGGACAACACCCTAAAGATCAAGGTGATACGGTAACAGTAATGGAGAAAATAGGCCATTTTATGGACGAGGAAAACCAAAGAGTATTTGAGCGTTTTAAAGGAATATATGAAAATCCTGCTTTATCTGATATTATTGAGGATAACATGGATTTACAACGGATCTTACATAGGTCATGCCGTGATTTTGATGGTGGATATGCTTTGGCAGGGGTGACTGGCTACGGTGCTTCCTTTGTGGTACGTGATCCTTCCGGAATAAGACCTGCCTACTATTGGGCAAACGACGAAGTAGTAGTGGTTGCCTCAGAAAGACCTGCAATCAAAGCCTCATTTGGAGCCCCATTGGACGAAATTCAGGAAATCGGTCCAGGAAATGCCGTAATTATTGATAAATACGGCGAATACGGCGAATTTAACATTTTACCGGCAGCTGAAAGAAAAGCGTGTAGTTTCGAAAGAATTTACTTTTCAAGAGGATCTGATGATGAGATTTATCAGGAAAGAAAAGAATTAGGAAGATTACTCGTTCCCCAAGTATTGAAAGAAGTCGATTACGATCTGGAGAATACCGTTTTTTCCTATATACCAAATACGGCAGAGGCCGCATTTTATGGATTAATGGAAGGTATGGAGTATTATCTTGCCGATTGGCGTAAAGAGCAAATCATAAAAGCAGGCAATGATGCAGATCGCATAGAAAAAATATTAAAATTCCGTCCCCGATTTGAAAAATTGGTTTCTAAAGACGTGAAATTACGCACATTTATCACTAACGACAGCGACCGGGGTGAAATGGTATCGCATGTCTACGAAATGACTCATGGTGTTGTAAGACCCGGCATAGATAATGTGGTGGTAATTGATGACTCGATAGTTCGAGGCACTACACTCGAAAAAAGTATTTTGAAATTATTAGACAATTTAGGGCCGAAAAAAATTGCAATAGTATCTTCGGCACCACAAATTCGATACCCGGATTGTTATGGAATTGATATGTCAAAAGTGAAAGAATTTGTTGCCTTTAGGGCAATGCTGGCATTATTGAAAGAAAGAGGTATGGAATACCTGAAAGAAGAGGTACTGGAAGCTGCATTAACGGCCATTCAACAAGGAAAAGACAATCAACAAAATTTTGTCAAAAAACTTTTCGACGTTTTTCCCTATGAAGATGTTTCCCGAAAAATTGCTGAAATTATTAAGCCGGAGGGAGTAAAAGCGGAAGTTTCCGTAGTCTATCAAACAGTTGAAAATCTGAATAAGGCTTGTCCAAAAAATTTAGGTGACTGGTATTTTACAGGTAATTACCCTACTCCGGGAGGAAATAAAGTTGTTAACAAATCATTTATTAACTTCATGGAAGGAAAACTGGTCAGAGCCTATTAAATTAAACTTTTGACTTTTTCTTCTTTTGTGGAATTATAAAAATATTAGTGTTAACCTCTTGCATACCTATAAGTTGAAGACATTCGCGTACATTGGGTATTTCCAAATCTTCTTGAAGATTTTGTTTTTTGCTGTTTTATATTCAGGCATTTAAATCAGTTTTGTTGATGAATGGTCAAAATTAACGCTTCACAAATCCACACTAAAAAATGATCTAATAAATCTATTATACGGTTTCTTTAATTATTCAACCTTTTTCAAAATGAAAAAATTATTTATCTTATTTGTATTTGCGATTCCCTTTTTAGGATTTTCGCAAAATGAGCCTAAAATTCAAACCCTGATTGATCTACTTGAAACCAACATGGGCGGCCGTAAAGCTTTTGACAAAACGCATTATATAAGTTGGAATTTTTTCGGATCAAGATCATTAACCTGGAACAAATTTAACGGGGATGTAAGAATCGATTTTCACAAAGAAAACAGCGTTTATCTCATCAATGTAAATCAAATGTCAGGTAAAATTTTTAAAAATGGTGAAGAATTAACTCAGGCAGATTCTTTATCGAAGTATATAGAAGCGGGTAAAAAAATCTGGATTAATGATATGTATTGGCTTTTTATGCCATGGAAGCTACGCGATCAGGGAGTAAGTATTAAATACCTGGGAATAGAAAATACGGAGGGTGGTGAAAAAGCGGATATGTTGGAATTAAGTTTTGAAAATGTGGGAGTAACTCCGGAAAACAAATACCACATTTTTATTGATCAAAAAACAGGACTGGTGTCACAATGGAGCTATTATGCTAAATATGAAGATAAAGATCCCCGCTTTACTATGCCCTGGAAAAACTACCTGACCTACGGTAAAATTTTATTATCTGGCGATCGCGGCGAAAGAAAAATTACAAACATTCACGTATTTAGTAAGTTAAATAATGAGGTGTTTGAAAGTTTCAATAAACCTGCTTTCATAAAAAACTGATAATCTGTGAATAATAATTTCAAAACTGGTGTTTTACTTGTAAATCTGGGAACACCGGATAGCCCGGAAGTTAAGGATGTTAGAAAATATTTAAGGGAATTCCTGATGGATGGCCGGGTAATAGACTACCCATACATACCCAGATGGATGTTGGTTAATTTGATAATCGCTCCATTTCGGTCCCCAAAATCTGCCAAAATCTATAAAGAGTTGTGGACTGCTGATGGCTCTCCCCTTAAGATTTACGGCATGCAAAATGAGGTAGAATTGCAAAAGAGATTGCCTGAAAACTTTGTTGTTAAACTAGCCATGCGATATCAAAGCCCTTCAATCGAAAATGGGCTTTTGGCTCTAAGGGATGCCGGTGTATCAAAAATAATTGTGATACCATTTTTCCCGCAATACGCTTCGGCCACTACAGGTTCAGTTTTTGAAGAAGTAGGTAGGGTTTTGAAAAAATGGCAAACAATTCCTGAATTAAAGGTTATCAGTAACTTTTTCGATAACGAAAAATTAATTTCAGGCTATGTTGCAAATGCCCGTAAAATGATGAAAAATGAAACATATGAACATTTCGTTTTTAGTTATCACGGAGTACCCGAAAGACACATCAAAAAAGGGGATCACACAGGCAATCAATGTCGACTGGGATCATGCTGCAATAATATCACACCGGCCAATCAATTTTGTTACCGTGCCCAGTGCTTTGCAACTACACGCCTGCTGGTTCAACAATTAGGACTAAAAGAGGGCAGCTATACCACCAGTTTCCAGTCCAGACTTGGAAAAGAGGTTTGGGTTCAGCCGTACACGGAAGAGTTGGTAAAAAGTTTGGCAAGTAAAGGTATTAAAAAAGTTCTGGCCTTTTCACCGGCATTTGTAGCGGATTGTTTGGAAACCACTCTAGAAGTAGGCGAAGAATACAAGGAATTATTTGAAGAAAACGGAGGTGAAACATGGCATTTGGTCGAAAGCCTGAATAATTCCGAAAACTGGATCGACCTTTTGGAAGAAATGGTGTTAAAAAATTAACTTAAAGCCTAATCCTTCACATAATTTATTTGTAAGCCATGATCAAATTTATTGATTACTGGCTTAATAATTACCTTTCCTCCATTAGTAAGATTCCAGGTAGGCATGCCTATATCGGTAATTGGTTTGCCATAGAGTGCGGTATAGTATTCTGTGAATGCTTTTAATATATCCTTTCCGCTCGCCTCAGAGTTCATATAAATATCGAGTTGAATACCATTAAGTTTTTGATTGTTATCTTGGTAATAGAGAATATCCACAGTTTCCAGATTTCTTGTATCAAATGTAAAGCCTACATGGTCGGCCTCTTCTTCAAATTGAGAAATTGTTTCTGAGGCTTTTATTTGAAACATATCATCTCCAAATTTCACACCTCTTATTAGTCCATCTCCTTTACCTATAATTTTGGTAAGAAGCTTATTCGAACTGGTTACTACCTGTTCGGGAAGATTTTGGGCTAGTTTTTCCCCGGGTCTTTCTTCTTCTGGGTTTGAGCACGCAAGTGTTAATACCAAAACTATACCAAAATATTTTATTTTCATATTTTATTGAAAATTATGTAACTAATTTTTTTATAAACCTCTCTTTACTTCCAGGTAAAACTTCCCAAAACCAGTCTGGTTACGCGAATAGTTGATATTCAGTGAGGTATCTAAAAATGTAACTAAATCGAAACCAAGACCATATCCGCTCAATAATTTATTGGACAAAATCGAATTACTTAATTCCGGATAATAATTCTTTACAAAACCCAAATCATAAAATGCTCTTGCAAATATACTTATTGGAACTGCGTTCAATGATTTGATTTTTACTACTCTTGTAAAATTGAATTGCCTTTTGAATAGTTGTTGCTTAAGGTTAGTTTGCAAAAGTGCATAATGCTGGCCATCTACCACATTTAGTTGGTAACCACGCACCAGATTACCGCTATATCCAAATCCTCTGACAAAAGGATAAAGCTGCCTTTGTGGTGTCGACACTTTTCCACGTAAATTAAAATCTGCAAATGTTTTACCTACAATTTTGAAGTATTTATAATACCTCAATTCCAGATTAGACTGTTGATATTTGCTAACTATTCCCAATCCATATTGAGTAAAATTAAGCCACCACACCTGACCTTTCAATGGATATTGATTATTATCACGCCTGTCAAATAAATAATCATAACTGAAAGTAAGGTAATTAATTTCTTTAATTTGATTACCGAGGTAATCCGGATTAATCTTACTAATCGTATCTGAAATAGACTGATTGGTAGCACCTATGTAAATAGTATGAAAATGATAGAGTGCATTTCTCAATTTATATTCAGCAAAAACACCTTTTCTTTCTCTGGTTCTTAAATCCGAATTCAAAAAATCCAGTTTGTCATTCCATGTACGATATGGCAGATTTTTTTGAGCGGAAAAAAAAACTCCTCCTCGTAATCCCATTCTTTGTCTTCTGTCAATATAAGGCCTGCCATAGGACAGTTCGAAATACGGTATAAATCCACCATAAGCTTTAATTCTTAACTTATCGTTATTTCCTGTAAGGTTGTTGTGATTTAGTTGTAGTCCAAAAGTTATTCTTTTTATATCACGGTTCCTGTCATACCACCATTCATTAAAACTTCTGTCGGCAAGATAAAGGATTGGCAAACCCACCAGGTAAAGCTTTTCCCGAACATCATATTCTACTATTATATTGTTCCCTTCAACTATATATCCAGACTTTACCGAAAGAAAAAGCGATGAATTGAAAATATTTTGTCTGCTTCTTTCGATATGATACAAGAAATCGCTCAATTTATATTCATCACCTGTTTTAAAAGTAAGTTCCCTGCGAATAATTGATTCCTTTGTACGAATATTACCACTTATGATCACTTCATTTATGGTAAATACCTCATTCAATGAATCAGTTGGGAAAACAGAGTTCCAAATCGGTGGGTGAAGTAAACTAAACATCAAAAATACCAAAGACATCAAAACCCTGATTTAGATAAATAATGTGCAAAATACGCAAGAAATAACGAATTAGTTGGCGAATTTATAATTTAGATCATATTGATTTGATTTTGATGGAACCCAATTGTTTCAATTGACAATCAACTCTAACACTTTGAATTTCCGGATTTTTACGCCTGATCTGATCTAATAATGCCTGTGCAGCGGCTTTGCCGGTTTTATGTCCCGAATGATAAAAATGAGTAATATTAGGATGCAATAAATAAGGCAGTTTGCCGTCAGAAATACATATAATAGAAATATCATCAGGGATTTTATAGCCTAATTTAATTAAACTATAATGAGCAGAAATCATTAACTCATCCGACATGATATAAAGGGCGGTTATATCCTTATTCTTTTTCAGAAAAGCGGCTAGTAAATTTTCTAATTTATTCATATCCTGTATTAGCAATGACTTACCTTTAAATAGCTTTTCATTCCTTTTTAAACCTTGTTCATAACCTCCCATTCGCCGACGGGTAATCGGTAGATCTGTATCACCAAAAATTGCCCCGATACATTTGTGTCCGGAATTATATAAATACTCCACAGCCCTTATACTGATGTCAACATCATCAATTCCAACAGTAGTAAAGGTTTCATTTTCCCAAATTTTATCAATCAATACTATTGGAGGAGAATCAGCGGCAATTTCAAGAAGTTCGTTCTTTATATTAAAACCATGCCCAACAGAAAGCAAAATTCCGTCAACAGAAATTTGTTTACAATAATCTATAATGTCCAATTCCTTTTCGAAAGAATTATCCGATTGAAAAACCAGTAAAGAATAATTTGCTTCATTTACCAGAGTATTTACCCCATTCATTAATTCGGGAATAAAAAACATGTTGTATTCGGGCAATATGAGGGCAATAAGACCAGAGCTTTTGGTACGTAGATACCTTGCCCTTAGATTTGGAGAATAGTTATACAACTCGCTGGCCTCTCTTACTTTTCTTTTTGTTTCCTGACTAATATCCGGATGATCTGATAATGACCGGGAAATTGTAGAAACAGACAAGTTGAGCATTTTGGCAAGCTCTTTCAGAGTAATTTTTTTCATACCTACATCCGATCAAAAGAATATTGAAATAATCATTTTTATTCTGGAATTAATCAAAATCTAAGTTATATAAAAAAAGTTATCCCCCGCAAACGTTTGCACAAACGTTTGCGGAAAATAATAATTTTTTGTTCTCAATCATTAAAATTTACTTTGACTATTCAAAGTTTACATTCTCATAATAAGAATGATATTCTAAGTTGAATGGTTGAATAAATGGTAATTAGAAATTATGGGTGCTTTGTACCCATAATTTCTTTCTTAATAAAGAAATTTTACCTTCGGGTATTAAAATATAACCTGTGATAAATCAATTCTAAAGAGCTGTTAGATTATTAATTTATCTAACACGCTCCGTATTTACCTGCTGGTTCTTAACCGGCAGGTAATTTTTTTCAAGGTTTAGACTACGGGTATGTTGAGCCAAAAAAGATTCCGAAACCAAAATTAAATTTTAAGTAGAAATTATCAATGATCGGTGACAAGCTAAATATCAGTAAAGAGTATTTCCAACTGACCAATGAATTGATATGTTATCTTAGAGAAAATAATCTTCTTCATAAGCGTAAGCTGGTAATAGGAATTGGCGGTGAATCCGGAAGCGGCAAATCGGTAACTTCGATATGCCTGCAAAATGCCTTAATCGAAGAAGGTTTTCCATGTCTTTTAATCGGCATGGACGATTATTTTAAGTTACCCGCCAAAGACAACCATCACAACCGACAAAAAGATTTAGTAAATGTAGGTCCACATGAAGTACGTCTGGATTTGCTTCAAAAGCATATAGACTCCTTTCTAATTGGTGAGGAAAGCATCAATGCTCCATTGTCAGATTACGATGCCAATTTGATTAAAAATCAAGATATTAACTTTTCCAATATTCAAATAATTATTGTCGAAGGTACTTATGTATTGTCATTACCTAATTTAGATGTAAGAATTTTTCTGGAAAGAGATTACAAGCAAACTCTGGAAGATCGAATAAAAAGAGGAAGGGAATCATTCGACCCATTTGTTGAGCAGGTTTTGAATATTGAACACGAAATAATTTCGAAATACACAAAAGTAGCCGATATTGTCATTGACAATGCATTTAAAATCAAACCCTAAACTAAATTTATGAAACCAAAATTATCTTTTTGGCAAATAATCAACATGAATGTTGGCTTTTTTGGTATACAATATAGTTTTGGCCTTCAACAAAGTGCAGTTAACCCCATTTACGATATGCTGGGGGCATCGCCAGACCAGATACCTCTACTCAATTTAGCTGGCCCAATGACTGGCTTACTTATTCAGCCCATTATCGGGGCCATGTCGGATAAAACCTGGTCACCAAGATTTGGCAGAAGGAAACCTTATTTTTTTATTGGAGCTTTGATGTGCAGTATTGCACTTCTTTTTTATCCACTAAGTAGTTCTCTTTGGATGGCCGCTGGCTTGCTCTGGATTTTAGATATGGGAAATAACACCGCCATGGAACCCTACAGAGCTTTTATAGCCGACAAACTGGATGCATCTCAACAACCTACCGGTTTTCAAGCCCAAAGCTTTTTTACCGGTTTAGGCCAAACTCTCGTAAACCTCTCCATTTTTATTTTCCCTATACTTTTTATAGGTACCACAGGCTCTTTACCCACTTGGGTTATGGCTTCTTTTCTGCTAGGCTCGGTATGCTCAATTGGGTCTGTATGGTGGAGTATGCGTACCACCTCCGAAATTCCACCCACTGAAGAAGAATTAGCCGAAATGAAAGCTAACCCTTTAAGTATTCTTTCCCCATTCAAAGATATTTTTTCAGCCATTAAAGACATGCCTAAAGTAATGTGGCAATTGGCTTTGGTGTACTTATTCCAATGGTATGCCCTGTTTTGTTATTGGCAAAATTCGTCAAAAAGTATTGCTCAATCTGTTTGGAAAACCACTAAATATCAAGACAATCCGGTATATAACGAAGCCGTTGGCTGGACAGGCCTTGTGAATGGTTGGTATAATATCGTCATGTTTTTGGTAGCTTTTAGTCTCGTTTATTTTGCAAAAAAATATTCGCCCAAAATGGTACATGCCTTTTGCCTTATTTTGGCTGGTTTAGGCTTCCTTGCATTTCCAATGATAGAAAATAAGTATTTGCTTTTCCCGGCAATTACCGGTTTTGGAATAGGCTGGGCAAGTATGATGGGAATTCCGTATCTGATTGTTGTGGGGGCAATTCCCAAAGAACGATACGGAGTTTATATGGGGATTATCAATATGATGATCGTTATTCCAATGCTTATTCAAACACTTTCTTTTGGGTATATTCTAAAGCATTTTTTAAATAATGATCCAGGCAAAGCAATTTCATTTGCCGGAATACTTTTACTAATTGCTGCATTTGCCACTTTACTTATTAAAACCAATAAAAATGTAGAAATAGAAGATGTAATGCCCATATCGGGTGGTCATTAGATACCAATTTGATAAGTTTATCGCATAACACTGACTGCATTAATTGGCAGCATCTTAAATTATTCCTATTTTTGCGACCTGATACCTTAAACAAAAAAGGCACAAAAAAGGATATATGAATTATAACCTCAATCTGGTACCAGAGCGTACCCTAAAACCTCGCGAAGCCGGACTTACCATGGTAATGGATAAAGGTCTGAGCGTAAGAGAAATCGAAGATATGCTAAGCACATCAGCCGATTACATTGATATTGTAAAGCTGGGCTGGGCTACCTCATATGTTACGCCAAATGTACAGGAAAAGCTAAATGTCTATAAATCAGCCGGTATTCCGGTTTATTTCGGAGGTACTTTATTTGAAGCATTTGTAGTTCGCGGTCAGTTTGAAGATTACATGCGTGTAATGGATAAATTTGACTTGCAACATGCCGAAGTTTCCGATGGTTCTATCACTTTACCTCATGACGAAAAATGCGAATACATAAGCAGATTGGCTAAGCGTTGTAAAGTACTTTCAGAAGTAGGCTCCAAAGATGCTGAAAAGATATTTGCTCCTTATAAATGGATCGAAATGATGCAGGCGGAACTAAACGCCGGTGCCTGGAAAGTTATTGGAGAAGCTCGTGAAGGTGGAAATATCGGCTTGTATCGCAGCAGCGGTGAAGTACGTCAGGGTTTGGTTGATGAGATTATTCACGCCATTCCACCCGAAAATATTATCTGGGAGGCTCCTCAAAAAGGCCAACAGGTTTATTTCGTGAAATTAGTTGGGCCTAATGTAAATCTCGGCAATATTGCTCCCAATGAACTAATACCGCTGGAAACTATTCGTCTTGGCCTAAGAGGCGATACTTTTGCCACATTTTTGCCTGATGAAATCAAGAAAAAATACAAATTAGGGAAATATTATCAAGACGATAGAATCCGTCAGGATGATTGATCTAAAATCATTTTTTGGCCAAAAAAAACCTCTTATCTTGGAAATAATACACTTCATTCTCGACTTTCTCAGAGACCCTCTGACCACATTACAAGGATTTCTGGAAAATTACGATACGCTTACATACGCGATATTATTCGCCATTATTTTTATAGAAACCGGCCTAATTGTAATGCCACTTCTACCAGGCGATTCCCTTCTATTTGCAACAGGATTATTAGCTTCCACCACCGGCAAACTTGATGTAAGTGTGGTAATACCTTTACTTATACTTGCGGCATTACTTGGTGATAATGTTAACTACTTTGTCGGAAATCGATTCAGTAGTTTTATTAAATCCCGTGAAAAAATACTTTTCCTGAAAAGAGAATACATTACACGTACAGAAGCTTTTTACGATAAACACGGTGGAAAAGCGGTAATTCTCGCTCGGTTTATGCCGATAATACGTACAATTGCTCCTTTTGTAGCCGGGGCCGGCAGCATGAAATACCCCCGATACATATTATTTTGCTTTATAGGAGCGGTGTTGTGGGTGACCTCCATAACACTTCTTGGGTATTTCCTCGGTGATAATGAATTCATTAAAGCCAATTTTGAAAAAGTGGTTTTAGGCATTGTTTTCGTATCCGTATTACCCATGATCTGGGGCTTTATAAAAGTCAAATTTTTCAATAACTAAGCTCATAAAGGAAACAATTAATTTTTCAAACTATGAAAATATATGGCTTAATCGGTTACCCATTGGGTCATTCCTTTTCTAAAAAATACTTTAGTGAAAAATTTCAGGAAATGGGTTTAGAAAAAACACATCGCTATGATTTGTTTGAAATGCCCGATCCATCTATATTTCCAAAGCTTTTTCTAGATAATCCAGATCTGTGCGGGGTAAATGTTACAATTCCTCATAAACAAAGCTTTTTCTCTTATTTGGATGGCCTCGACCAATCTGCCGAAAGAGTGGGTGCTGTAAATGTGATAAAAAAAACTACTGGGAATAAACTTATTGGTTACAATTCCGATTATTACGGATTCAAAAAATCCTTTGAAGAATTTACAGGTGCTGTTGTTTTTTCTAAAAAAGCTCTGATTTTAGGCTATGGCGGTGCTGCCAAAGCAATTGTGGCAGCATTGCAAGATTTAGATTTCAAAATACAGTTGGTAAGTCGAACCAAATCTGATATAGCGATTAATTACGAAGAGGCAAAAATAGTAATACCCAATTATCCGGTAATAATAAATTGTTCTCCTGTAGGTACTTATCCAAATACAAACCAATGTCCTGATATCAATTACGATGCTTTAAATCATAGCCATTTTTTGTACGATTTGATTTATAACCCTGCGGAGACATTATTTTTGAAAAAAGGAAAAGATAAAGGGGCCAAAACCAAAAACGGCTATGATATGTTAGTTAATCAGGCAGAAAAGTCCTGGGAAATCTGGAATAATTAAAATAATAAAATGAAATACCAAAAACACGTATTTATTTGTACAAATGATAAAGAAGCTCCAAAAAAATGTTGTGGAAGTGAAAAAGGAATGGAGTTGGTTAATGCATTTAAAAAAAGTCTGACAGAAAAAGGGCTTGAAAAACAAATAAGAGCTCAACGCTCGGGATGTCTGGATACCTGTGCTTTTGGCCCTTCAGTTGTCGTTTATCCTGAAGGTATATTTTACGGCAAAGTAACTCCACAGGATGTGGAAGAAATTGTGCAAGAACACCTGATTGGTGATAAGCCAGTTGAAAGACTAAAACTTGATTTTTGAAACAGCTTTTTTTCGATTTGGATCACACCCTTTGGGATTTCGAACAAAATGCCTTCGATTGCATTGTCGAAATTTTCGATTTACTCAATTTGCACCAAAAAGGTATCAATCCAGTTGAATTCTACTTGGCTTTTTCTGTTATCAACCGCAATCTTTGGCATGAATTAGAACAAAATCTGATAAGCCACGAGAAAATACGTAATGAGCGTTTTAAACTTTCTTTTGCCCAAACCGGCTTAGAAATTTCAAGCGAACAATCCATAAAATGCAATCAGCTTTTTCTGGATTTATTACCTTCTAAGAAAAAGCTTATTGATGGTTGTTACCAAATTCTGGAAAACTTAAGTGCTACTTACCGGCTTCATATCATAAGTAATGGATATCTGGATATTCAAAACGCCAAACTTGAGGCAGGCGGAATACTCCATTTTTTCGACAAAATCATAACTAATGATACCGCCGGGATGAGAAAACCCGACCCTGGAATATTCCGGTATGCACTTAATCTTACTGATTGCTTACCTCAAAATGGCATTATGATAGGCGATAGCTATCATGCAGATATACTTGGTGCCCATGGTGCAGGTATGCAGGCTATACATTTCAGTCACGAACCGGCTATTGAAACCATACCAAACTATTTACACATTAATCGTTTAACCGATATAAAAAAACATTTATGAATTACTACGAAGCAAATATTGAAGTTGAAGAAGATTATGCCGAAATATTGATTGCAGAATTAGCTGAAATTGGCTTCGATAGTTTTCTGGAAACAGATAACGGGATTCTGGCATATATCGAAGAAAGCCTTTTTAATGATGCTATTTTTAAACAACTAATGGAAAAATATGCCAATAAAACCACTCTTTTTTACCAGTTAAAACAAATACCAAAAGAAAACTGGAATGAAGAATGGGAAAAAAACTTTCAACCGATAGAAATTGGAGATCGTATTTTGGTACGAGCTGATTTCCACCTGAGCCAACCTGACTTTGAGCATGAAATCATTATCACTCCCAAAATGTCTTTCGGTACTGGTCATCACGAAACTACTTCGCAAGTGATGCAATTACAACTGGGTATTGATCATAAAAATAAATCAGTGCTGGATGTTGGTACCGGAACAGGTATTCTGGCTATACTGGCTGAAAAACTAGGGGCATCATACATACGTGCATTTGATATTGACGAATGGTCGGTTGAAAATACAATTGAAAATACGGCCCTCAATTTTTGTGAAAACATAAGCGTTGAGCAGGGTACAATTAATGAGGAAGAAATAAAAATTTATGATATAGTACTAGCCAATATCAATCGGAATATACTTTTGACTGAAATTCCTACCTATTCCAAATTTTTAAAAACAGAAGGAGTTTTAGTAATCAGTGGTTTTTATGAAAAGGATATTGCTGATATTGAAGCTGTTGCCATTACACACAATTTGAAAAAAATCAGACAAAGTAGCAAGATGGAATGGGCCGCTGTCGTTTTTAGTAAAATCGATTAATCATATCGAAAAATGTCTAAAAAGAAATTCTTGAAAAACATAATTTTTGTATTTCTATTAACTCTCATTACTTCGTCAGTTTCTGCTCAGATAATACGCCTATCTGGTGAAAAAAATCAATTCATCGATGATTTGGAAATAGTAATGTCGGATGGCAAAAATAGCCTTTCAATTGCCCAATTCGGCACTTTCAAAGACATTTATAATAATAGCTTTTCCGACGAAAATATAAAGGCATTTATATCACTTGCTCAGAAAATGTCAGGAAGAGGTCATAAAATAGGTGAATATTACAAGCTACTCGTTTTAATCAATACAATTCAGACAAAAGGAGTAAATCAGGATGAGCTAAATGTAATTATCATCGGGCTCGAATCAATTATAAATGAACAAACCCTCGGAAACAGCATTGCAATAATTGAACAATTAACCGACCTATTTAATTATAATCGCCTTTATGTCAGCAAATTCAATAAACTTTACATTACTAAAGGTGCATTTTCCTTTTCTTATTTAAAATCAAAAAAAGATTATTTTGATTCCCCAATAATTAATAAGATTGAATCAAAGCAAAAAGAAGAAGATTTCGGACTTTTTGATGACTGGGGAGTAGAAGAAAATCAAGCTTCAAATGAAGATCCTTGGGACAATCCTAATCTGGAAATAAAACCGGATAATTATGAATATCTGATTAATTTACCCAAAATTGGTGGGTTAATAATTAATTTGGAGAGTGTGAATCTGGCTATTGTTACACCTGTTGATTCCATGATAATCGAGGGTACCTCCGGAGCTGTGGATCTTATTCAGAAAATTTTTGTAGGAGAAAAAGGGCAATTGGACTGGCAAAATGTTTTTATTCCAAATGCAGTAGCTTACCTGGATAAATATAGTTTTAAAATAAGTAATCCTGGTTTTAAGGCAGAAAATGCCCTTTTTACTTATGACCCTTATGTAAAAGACAGCATACGTGGAATTCTTGAATATATTGGTGGCAAAGGAAGTAAAACCCAACTAAGCAGCTACCCAAGATTTAAATCATATAGAAGTGAAGCAAATTTTAACATTCCGGAATATGAAGTTGAATTAAAAGGTGGAATTTCACTTGTAGGAAACAGAATTTTTACCGCTTCAGTCTTGGGTAATATTAACACCCTTTGGGTTAACCGGGGTAAAAATAATGCCTTTAAAGCGGAAGGGAAAAGGTTTGAAATAACTGACTCATTAATAACCTCCAATCAGGCAAGTTTTACTACCTATATTCAAAAAGACTCCATATCTCATCCGGCCGTAAAAGTAAAATACCAGTTTAAAAACAAACAGCTAAATCTCAATAAGGTAGATCGCGGCGGTTTCAGAACAGCAACTTATTCCGATACTTTCCATGAAATGGATATCCGCTGTGATGCTCTTGCATGGAATCTAAACGAGGGTAGTATGGATTTCCACATAGTGGCTGGAAAAGACGAAGTACCGGCTGTATTTGAATCATTTAATTATTATAACCCTGCACGACTCAGAAACTTAAGTGATGTTGCCGGATATAATCCGCTGATTTTTGCTGGTAATTATATTTACCGAAAAAGAAAAAATGAGTTTTCACTGGATGAAATAATTCCAATAATTCGCAAAGATCCCAATATAGTTCGCAATGGGGTGATCATAGCCACACAAATGGGATTTTTTGATTACAATCCTCATACTGATAAATATGCTTTAAGCCGGAAAGGACTCCATTATTTTGAGTCGGCAACAGGTAGAAAAGATTACGATGATCTGGTATTGTCATCCATTTCAAAGGGAAACAATAATAATGCTACAATTGATAGGGAATCCAGTGCTCTGGATATTCAGGGAGCTCAGGAGTTTAAGCTTTCAGATTCCTTAGGAATTCGCTTTTTGCCAAAAGATCAATCAATGAAATTGGATGGAAGCAAGAAATTTAGGTTTACAGGTCAGATCATTGTGAAAAACTACCGTTTTGTGGGTGAATTTGAAGTTGACTATGACAAGTTTCTTGTTAACCTCGAAAAAATAGACTCCATTAGTTTCATTCCAATAGATATATACAAGAAAGGAGGTCGATTAGAGATTGGCGGTTATATGAAATATAAAGGCAAAGGTGTGCTTTATCTTAATAGTCCAAATAACAAATCAGGCAGAAAAAAACTTGCCGAATATCCCAAATTGGAATTACCCGAAGGTGCGGAGGTTACATTCAATAACCCGGAAAGAGGCAAATTTGGCTATCAGGAAAAAGTACACTTTACGATACCAAAAATCATACAAGACTCGCTTAATGAGGTAAATATGGCCTATCCGGGAGTTTTTTATTCTGCTGGTATTTTTAAGCCAATTAGTGAAATACTTACTGTTTTACCCGATACATCCATCGGTTTTATTCATGCCCCTAAAGGTCCGTACGAATTATATGGCCAAAGTAGCATAATTAAGTTTAGAGAACCCTTAAAAATGACTAAACGTGGTTTAATAAGTAAAGGTGAATTGATGCACCTGTCAGCATCTTTAAACTTTGAAGAAGTATATTTTAATACAGATCAGCTCAATGGAAAAGGCTCAACAGGAAAAATAATTGAAACATTTCAAACAAATAAAACCTATTTCCCCCAGGTAAGTATTTCAAATTTTACTGCCAATTGGAATCCAAAGGCGGATAGTTTACTAATTAAATCTAAAGAAGATTACGACTTCTACAAAGGATCTACCCAGTTACAAGGCGAGTTACTAGTAAGAGAATCAGGACTTTATGGACTTGGATTATTAAAAAGACAAGATTCTGAGACTAAATCCAATGGAATCAAATTTAATCAGGACGGTTTCATCGCTAATAAATCCGATTTTATTATAAAGTCGGTTGATTTAAACAGTAAACCTGTATTGGCAGGAACCAAAGTTGACGTAAATTTTGACGTAAAAAACAGCCTTGTCAATATTTCACCTCAAGAAATGGACTTTAATGATTCCTTATCATCAACAATTACTTTTCCTAATGCAGCTTATAAAACAACAATCGACAATGCAAATTGGAATATAAAGGAAAAGAAAATCCGAATGAAAGGCGAGTTGGCCAATTCAAAATTTACCGCTACCAATTCTGATCAATATAACCTTAGTTTTAATGGAACTGATGCCCTCTATGAAATTGATAACAACAGTTTGAATATTAGTGGTATATCCGGCATAAATACCGTTGATTCCAAAGTGATTCCTGCTGAAGGTAAGGTATCGATAAAGTCGGGAAAGATAGAATCGCTTATAAATGCTACTGTAATTTCGGATACACTGAACGAATACCATACTCTTGCCAATGCCAACATTACAATTAATTCTAAACTTAGCTATTCCGGTGATGCCTTTTATCAGTTTGTAAATGTAAGTCAGGATACATTCAAAATTAAAATGGCAAGCTTTGAATTTGCTGAAATCAGCCCGGAAGGCCAGATTTTGGCGTCCAAAAAATCCGGCAAACTGAGTACAATCGCAAGGGCAAAAGTAGTCGAAAAAGATTCTGTATTTCTTTCACCTAAAATTCTGTATCGTGGTGATTTTACCATGTTGGCACCTTTCAAAAATTTAAATTTGAATGGTTCTGTAAAACCTATTTTAAGTCAATATCCTGTACTTGGTAGTAATTGGATTAACTATTCTGGCAGTAAATCAGAAGCCATCTCAATAAATGTTGACGAGTCATTAAAAGACGGCGGTAAGCAATTGTATGCAGGTATTCACCTAAAGAGAGGTTCTGTTTCGGAAGGCCTGTATCCTACTTTTTTATCTGCCAAAAGAAGTGAAGATGATTTTGATATATTCCTGGCCCATGGAGTTTTCAGACGCGACGAAACTAACAAGCGTTTTGTTATTGACGAACAAGAGAAAAAGAACGAATTATCTGAATTACTCGAATTATATGACGGAAAAGGACTTATTAAGGTAGATGGTAAATTAGAATTGATCAATCCCGAGCTAAACAAATATGTGGAAACCTACGGACAAGGCTCCATGGAGTTGGATTCACTAAAAAGTCAGTTTAGCGTTTTGATGAAATTCAATATGCCGGTACCACAGCCAATTTTGTTAAAAATTGGGGATAACATGGTTAAAACCAATCTGGATGTAGGAAATTCCGAAAGTGCATTGCCTGTAGACTCTCCTGATTTTATGAACAGAATTGCACATATTGTGGGAAATAAGGAAGCCGAAGATTATAGAAAACAATATTATAAAGGACATATCCCTCTATTTAAACTGTCTCCAAAATTCTTTGCTTCCATATTATTCAGTGATCTGAATTTGAGATGGAATCCGGTATTCAACTCGTTTTACAGTACAGGATTACTTGGAATTTCTAACATCGGGGAAACCGACATCAATGCCAAAGTACCGGGATATGTTGAGATTATAAGAAATCCAAGAAAGGGAGATGAAATTTATATGTTCTTTGAATTATCCCCTAATGATTGGTATTATCTGGGTTATAAAAATGACCAGCTGGGAATAATTACCTCAGACTATGAGATTAACAAATTGCTGATAGCCAAAGACAAGGGATCTGGAGCTAAAGATTTAGATATAATTGCGGTAGACTCGCCGGAGGCAATGTCATTCAGGCGTAGATTTCTACAATCTTACCTTGGAGTTTCCGATGATGCCTTCAATAAACCAACATCTCCTTCGGCAGCAAATAAAGTTGAACCAGTTGAAATACCTGTTTCGAAAAATGTAGAGTCTTCAAAAACCAGTGAACCTACTTCTACTCCTACTTTACCTGCCAAAAAGAAACCAGCTGAAGAGGAAGATGGTTTTTAACAAGGTAAACTGCCATATTTTGCCGAAATTTGCAGCCCCGATTATAAAGGGTCGTTGGAAATGAAAACAAAAGGAACAAAAAAGCATAAAGTAAATATTGTAACACTAGGTTGTTCAAAAAATCTCGTTGATTCAGAAATACTATTCACTCAATTAAAAGGTAATGGAATTTCAACCACGCACGAAGCTGAAAACGACGATTCCAATATTGTGGTAATCAATACTTGCGGATTCATAGATAATGCCAAGCAAGAGTCTATTGATACTATTTTAAGATATACAGAAGCAAAAGAAGCAGGTCAAATAGATAAAGTATACGTTACCGGTTGCTTATCTCATAGATATAAAGATGAATTAGCTCCTGAAATTCCCCTGGTTGACGCCTGGTTCGGAACAAATGAATTGCCTCGTTTACTTAAAACGTTAAAAGCTGATTATAAAAAAGAATTAGTAGGTGAACGATTGCTTACCACTCCTTCACATTATGCTTATTTAAAAATTGCAGAAGGATGTGACCGACCCTGCTCTTTTTGTGCAATACCATTAATGCGTGGTAAGCACGTATCTCAGCCAATGGATGAATTAGTATTAAGTGCTAAAAATCTGGCCGCTAAAGGCACTAAAGAGTTGATTTTAATAGCTCAGGATCTTACCTATTATGGTCTTGACATATACAAAAAAAGAAATTTGTCTGAACTTTTGGCAAAACTTTCAGATATAGAGGGAATCGAATGGATAAGGTTGCAATATGCATATCCCGCTGGTTTTCCGAAGGACATTTTAGACATTATGAAAGAAAGATCCAATATTTGTAATTACCTCGACATGCCCCTGCAACATGGATCATCTGAAATGCTTAAAATTATGAGGAGAGGCATAGATAGGGAAAAAACTGAAGCGTTAATTAATACTATTCGCGATAAAGTACCAAATATTGCAATACGAACCACCATGATTGCGGGTCATCCCGGCGAAACAGAAGGGCATTTTGAAGAAATGTACCGTTTTGTAGAGAAAATGAAATTTGAGAGATTAGGCATATTTCAATATTCACATGAAGATGATACGCACTCATTTAAAATGCCCGACGATATTCCTTCAGAAATAAAACAGGAACGTACGGATATTATAATGGAACTTCAGCAGGATATATCAGCTAAAATCAATAAATCCAAAATTGGAAATACTTATAAAGTATTATTTGATAGAAAAGAAAGTGGTTATTTTATCGGACGCACCGAGCATGATTCTCCTGAAGTAGATAATGAAGTGCTTTTGTCAGCAGATCAATATGTTCGTTTGGGAGATTTTGCTAATGTAAAAATCAAACATACAGAAGAATTCGATCTTTATGGTAATTTAGTCTGAATGAATATTAATTCTGTTTCAGATAATGAGGGAAACGCATAAACCTTAAACCTATTGAGAAGTCCAGTCTATCCATTATAATTGGACTACTCAAGGTAACGGGACCTTGTCCATTTCCATAGTCCAGAGACTTCAGACGTCCATAATTGTAACCCGCCTCCAGGCTTAGGATTATATCTCTTCCGGTCAAATCATTACCCAAGAGGAAGTCCAAACCTAAAGTTGCTGCAGCACCGTAATCTTTTCCTTTGAAGTTAAATGATGCATCATTATAAGCCCCTTTATCGGAATAGAAGTACATCCCTGGTGCTAAACCCAATACCACAAAAGTTTTGAAATCAATCCCTTTTCTGAAAAATAGCGATGGTCCTATAAATTTCGTGGATATATGATTGTTAATTTTACCGTCAATAATCAATTCATCTGTAATAGCATTGGTATAAGTGAGCTTACCATTACTATTTTTAGACTGAAAGTTTGTAAAAACAAAACCTAAACCAAAACTCTCTTTGGGAAAATAAGCTGCATCGGCACCAAAAGTCCAGCCTTTTAAGAGCTTTTCTTTATAGAGACCAAATGCATTTTCATTTTCTAAGGCCTTCTGATTTATATTTCCAATACCAGTTTTAACCCCTACCCTATATTTAAGGTAATTTCTATATGGATCCGGTATTTTTTGATCTGGCAATATCTTTTCTACCTGAGCTGCTTTTTTTAAATCTTTTACTTCTTGGGAAACAGGTTCTTTTGAAGTAACAACTGTCTGTTTTTGCTCATTTAATGGCTGACTTCCATTTCTAATTACCACTTTTTCAGGCTCAACAGCTAATTCTTTATTTGTAATATTTTCATTCTTTTTAGCGGTAACTTCAGTTTTCTGCGAAGTAATCTCCTTTTTTTCAGAAGAATCAAAATCAATATGCTCCGTATTTTTAGTTTCTGCTATATTTGTCTTTTTATCAGAATCAGAAGGCTTTTTTGTTTCGGTTTTACTATTTCGTATGAATTCAGCATTTTCGTTATTGGTAAGGTTTTCACCCTTTCCAATCTTTTCTGATTTTTTACTCTCTGGTAATACAATATCCTGGTTTTTTTCAGCTTTATCTATCTCTAAATTAATTGATTCTGATTCATCCTTATTAATAGAAAATGTCTCTTCCGGCTTTTTATTAATCTCAGCCTCTTTTCTTCGCTCCTTATTCAATTGGGAATCTCCTACAGTTTCTTTTTTATCTTTTACATTAACTTCGGATGTTTTATTATCTTCTGAAGATTTATTCTTCCCAATATCTTTTTGTTTGTTATTATTCTCACTTCGTCTTTCATCCATAGGTTTCACAGCCTTTTCTGCTGGTTCTTTTTCAGGTACTCCCATTATTTGGGGTGCAATAACTTCTTCGTTTTGATCTTTTCGAGACTTTGTATTTGATTTAGCAGTTCCTTTTCTAGTATCGACACGCTGAGCCTTAATCGATGTTGATGATACGGCCGACACACCCATATCTTTACTTTTTACTAAATCATTATCGAAATAATTGTATTTAAATGATTTTACCAGATTTTTAAAAATTTCATTTCTTAAAATTTTATCTCCCTTTCCAATGTAGGCATATCTGAAACGAGTGGGAGTTTCATCCAAAATACGGCATCGTATTTCCTCACCGGCCTGAGTTGTTATCAAATCCCTCTGAGCAGCAAGCTTAAAAGATGTAAATAATACAACAAATAATATCAAACGACTCATATTGATACGAATGGGATTTCTGAATGTTGACGCAGAAATATCTGTAAGTAATAATTCTGATTTCATAAATTTTTTATAATCTCAATAACAACAATTTAAATATCCTAGCAAAAATTATACCGAGCCATTCCAAATTAGTTAAAATAGCAGAATTAAAGCTAAATTGAGCTCTTTGACGAAATTGTAAATAATTGGAATAATTTTTGACACATTAATAAATAACGAAAAAAGAAAACATTTAACATTCCGTTAAGTAAATTTTTCATGCCGTAATTTGTCTTATTGCAATTCTTTTTTCTATCTTTCGGAATAGTTATTAAAATCTTCAAATAAAAACACGGGATTACAATATGATATAAAACTCTACGTTAACTAAACAACTTGTAAAATGGGAAAAGTCCTGGTTAACGAAAGTGAGCTTGTATCTGCTTATATCCGTGGCGACGAAAACGCATTCGCTACTCTTGTAAAGCGTTACAAATCTAAGGTTTATACCACAATCTATCTTGTAGTAAAAGATCAATATGTTGCAGAAGATCTCATGCAGGATACATTTATAAAGGCTATAAAAACCTTAAGAAATGGGAAGTATAATGAAGAAGGAAAATTTCTTCCCTGGATTTTAAGAATTGCTCATAATTTGGCTATAGACTATTTCAGGAGAGCAAGACGCTATCCTAGCGTAGTATTTGAAGATGGAAACAGTGTTTTCAATTCTTTAAGTTTTGCGGAAAGTTCTATTGAAACCAAGCAAATAAAGAAAGAATCACATGATCATCTTAGAGATTTGATCAAGAGATTGCCGGATCAGCAACGCGAAGTGCTCATAATGAGACACTATGAAGACATGAGTTTTCAGGAAATTGCAGATGCTACCGGAGTGAGTATTAATACTGCATTAGGTCGTATGCGTTATGCTCTCATCAATTTAAGAAAAATGATGAGTAAATCAGTATATGCCTATGACACAAACCTTTACGTCGAAAATCAATGATGTAGTCCGTTATTTATTTGACGAAACATCAGATGTTGAAAATGTTAGTATTGAAACAAATTTGTCTGAAGAAATCAGCCTGCTGGATTTTTATTTAGACAGCCTCAAACTGAGATCAGAAATGGATAAAATCTCTTTAAATCCTTCTGATTTAGCGGTTAGTAACATTCTTGCATTTTCCAGAAACTATCAGCCTGTGATATAATCACAGGCTTTTTATTTTATTCTATTTATGAATTCTGAAATTATAAGCAGGTAATATCTGCTATGATTGTAGGCCTGAAAGCAAAGGTCAATTAAGAAATTTCAATTTCTTCACCTGCTTTATTTAGAAAATGAAATTCGGTAATTCCGAATGAACTGTCTTTCACCAGTTTAATCCATTTTTTGTAATGGAAAAACCATTTCATTTGGCGTGAAATAAGCCCTTCTCTGTAATATGCATATATAAACGGGTGTACAATTATACTCACACCGCCCTCGTTTTGTTTTTGAAGCAGATGCTCCAAATGGTTATTGATCATGTCAGTAACCGCAATGCTTGCCTGAATTGTTCCTGTACCACCACAAGTGGGGCATTGTTCGCGTGTTGAAATATTCATTTCAGGGCGAACACGCTGACGAGTGATTTGTGATAAACCAAATTTGGATATAGGAAGAATTGTATATTTAGACCTATCGGTCTTCATTTCATTCTTTAGTGCTTCATGTATATCGCGACGATTATTGGCTTTTTTCATGTCGATAAAATCGATCACTACTATACCGCCCATATCTCTTAATCGCAATTGCCGAGCTATCTCGGTGGCCGCTTCACGATTTACTGCCAATGCAGTTGCCTCCTGATCGTCCTCTTTTGTAGATTTATTGCCACTATTCACATCTATCACGTGAAGGGCTTCAGTATGCTCAATAATTAAATATCCACCACTAGGCAAGCTAACTGACCTACCAAAAAGTGACTTAATTTGTTTTTCAACACCGTAGTGTTCAAATATCTTATTCTTACTGTTATTGTGAAGTTTTAGTATTTTAGCTTTATCTGGAGCTATCGTTTGTAAAAGATTTTTAATGCTATTGTGCGTTTCCTTCGTATCCACCACAATGTTATCAAAATCATCATTGAGCATATCTCTTAATAAAGAGGCTGCTCTATCCATTTCGGTTACAATCCTATCTCTGGGTTTAGCATTTTTTAAAGCTTCAATGCCTTGCTCCCACTTCTCCACACACGATTCCAAGTCCCTTTGCAGGTCTTCAATATCTTTATTTTCAGCAACAGTCCTAACTATTACACCAAAATTTTCAGGTTTTACAGAAGAAAGTAATTTATGTAATCTCTGCCTTTCCTGCTTACTGGTTATCTTTTTAGAAATATTAACAGAACTGGCGAAGGGTACCAAAACCACGTATCGGCCGGCAATAGAAATATCACACGATAACCGGGGTCCTTTAGACGATATTGGCTCTTTTACAACCTGAACCAATATTGGCTGTCCTTTGGTTAATACATCGCTGATTTTGCCCAACTTATCAATCTGAGGCTGAATTTTAAAATTTTTCAGCCGAAGATTGACCTGCTTATTGGCCAGTATATTTTTAGTAAATAGATTTAATGAGAGTATGTTTGGACTCAGGTCATGATAATGCAGAAATGCATCTTTTTCATAGCCAATATCTATAAATGCGGCATTAAGGCCAGACACTATCTTTTTAACTGTACCGAGATAAATATCTCCCACAGCAAAATGATGCTCTGCCTCATCAAAATGAAACTCTATTAGTCGCTTATCTTGCATCAAGGCAATCCTATCGCCCTTCTGCATACTACTTATGAATAATTCGTTGCTCAAAATCTGAGTTAGAATTAAAGATTTTATAAAAAACCCTGTCAAAAAAATGACAGAGAACATTTAACGATTTAAACCAAAAAAAGCAGAAAACAAAAACATAAGTTAAAAACCTATGGCTTTTGTCAACTGCTTATCTATGTTGAGTAGAAAATTGGTCTAAAAAACCGAGGTCATAATTATTTTTTCTTATGACGATTTTTTCTAAGACGCTTTTTTCTTTTGTGTGTAGCCATCTTATGTCTTTTTCTTTTCTTTCCGCAAGGCATAACTTTATTTGACCCTACCCCATCTCAGGCCCTGTTTAAATGTTAAAAATCTTATCGATAAGCCCATTTGGGGAAAGGGCTAATCTTTTTCGAACCGCAAAATTAAGGATTAATTCAGACTTTGCAAAGTATTTACAACTTCCTGACGCAATACTTCATCCAAAGGTAGTTTTAGAACCATCTCCAGGTTTTTCTTTGCATTCTCTTTATCACCCAATTCAATTTGGGCGAATGCCAAACCTATTATTGCATTCACATTTCCAGGATCCAGTTTTAAAACTTCCTGAAACCTCGCAAGGGCTTTATCATTTTGGCCAGATTGCAAGGACAGCCCACCCATACTCATCAAAGCTGGCACATAGGAGGGGTTATCGGCTAATACCTGACGTAACATCATTATTGCTTGCATAGGCGAGTCTGATGTAACATAAGTCATTGCTGTATTTGTTCTTGCATGTAAATCCGAAGGAATTAAATTTAAAACCTTTCCATACATATCCCTGGTTTTCTCAGCCAATTCTTCCCTGTCGACCGGGTTCAGGCTAAGCGAAAATGCTTGAAAGTATAAATCTGCAGAAAGGCTCATATCTTTAGGTGAACCCGTAATTACGGATTTTTTCTCCGCATAATACGCTGCACTATCGTAGATGTTTTCAGCGGCATATAATTCACTAAGAATCATTAAAACTTCTGAATTCTCTTCTTGATTCCTAATCAGTGCCTTTAGTGAATCTGCCTTGATTTTATTTTTTAAGCTTAATTGAGGTGAATGTGTTCCCTCATTGTTTGACGTGGAATTCGAATTTTCTACTACTTCAGCCGAATTGAGTCCTGAATCTTTGTCATTTACTACCGTTTTAGGTAGGGAATATAATATACCCGCAAGTATAACTCCCACACCTAAAACAATAGACAAATGTAAGTTTGACTTCAAAATTGTAGGAATTATTTCACCTGACCTTTGATCAGGTCTACAAATTCTTTAGAAGGTTTAAAACTAGGTACGTAATGCTCCGGAACAGTTACTGTAGTTTGCTTAGATATATTCCTGGCTTTCTTTGCGGCTCTTTTTTTGTTTACAAAACTACCGAATCCACGAATATACAGTGCTTCCCCTTCTCCAAGGGTGTCTTTCACTGTAACAAAAAAGGCCTCTAATGTGGTAGACACACTGGCCTTGTCAACTCCTGTCTTATCAGCTATTGCTGCAATTGCTTCTGCTTTTGTCACGTTTATTGAATTATAAGTTTGAAATTTGAATGCTAAATCGATTGGTTCCCCTAAGGGACTGCAAAGATAATTTAAACCTTTACAAGATGGCAAGTAATTGAATATTTTTTTTCGGTAAAATATTAGCTATTAGTAAGTTACATTTACAATTCCAAATAATATATAAATAATTTCTTAAATTATGCTTCTAAATGAATTAATTCAATGGTATAAAACAAATAAAAGAGACCTCCCATGGCGAAAAACAACTAATCCTTACTTTATCTGGATTTCTGAAATAATGCTACAACAGACCCGAGTTGAGCAAGCCAAACCTTATTATTTCAACTTTCTCAATGAATTTCCTACGATTCAGGATTTGGCATTTGCCCCAAGTGATAAATTAATGCGGGTATGGCAAGGGTTAGGTTATTACAGCCGAGCCAGAAATATGCAGGCAGCAGCCAATCAGATTTTGAGCGAATTTCAGGGAGAATTTCCTAAAGATTTTGACTCACTATTGAAAATAAAAGGAATTGGCCCATATACAGCTGCCGCGGTTTCTTCGATTGCATTTGGTGAAAAATCAGCAGTGGTTGATGGAAATGTGTATCGTGTACTAAGCAGGTATTTTGCTATTAGTACACCAATTGACTCTAATGCTGGTAAAAAGGAATTCTATCAACTTGCCAATGAAATTATATCAGAAAGTGACGCCGGAATATATAATCAGGCTATTATGGAGTTGGGAGCAGTAATTTGCAAACCCAGAAACCCCGATTGCACGATTTGTCCTGTAAGAAATAATTGTTTGGCATTTGCAAAAAACAATCAAGGATGCTTTCCTGTTAAAACGACTAAAACAAAAACCCGGGAAAGGTTTCTCAATTATCTTGTTTTGGAAATGGAGAATACTTTTTACGTACAGAAAAGAGCTAAAAATGACGTGTTAAAAGATTTATATGAGTTCTATTTAATAGAAACAGATAATCCTGTGCAGAATATTGATGATTTGTCTGGAATGTTTCCGGAGTGGCTTAATAATAAAAATGTACTATTAAAAAGTGAGTCTCACTTAACCCATATTCTAAGCCATCAAAAATTACAGGCTCATTTTTTCCATCTTATAATTAAGCAAAAAAACAATTTACCCGGGCAATATGTCACACTTGAAAAACTTTTTCAATTACCTAAACCCAGAATGATAGAAAAATTTGTAACGATTAATCTTAAATTGTAATTTTAGAAACCCGAAAATTTAAAAATATGGCTGCACTTAATAAAGTTTTGTTAATTGGTAATGTAGGGGGTGATCCTGAAATCAGAACACTGCCAAGTGGATCAAAGGTTGCAAACTTTTCACTTGCGACTTCGGAGAGCTATACTGATCGGACTGGTCAAAAGCAAACACAAACCGAATGGCATAAGATAGAGTTGTGGGATGCATTAGCGAATATTGCTGAACAATATGTTAAAAAAGGAGATTCCCTGTATATTGAAGGTAAAATCAGAAATGAAAAATGGACTGATCAAAGTGGCGTGGAAAGAAGTGGAATAAGAATAAGGGGATTGGCAATGCAAATGCTTAGCGGAGCCAATAGAAACGAAGGCAATTTTACATCTGAAAATACGAGTGGTAATAATTATCAGTCAAATGCAGCACCTCAAAAAAGTACACAAGAAGTACCTGCACCTATTGCAATGAATACTGAAGAAGACGATCTGCCATTCTAATCAGATCTTTTCAATTTGTAGAATTTTAAATTCCGTACGACGGTTACGCTGGTGTTCGGCTTCAGTACACTGTACGCCGTCACTACAATTATTTACAGGCTGTGTTTCACCTTTTCCAATAGCTTTAATCCTGGATCTGCTTATTCCTTTTTTGACCAGATAATTTTCGACCTCGAGTGCACGTCTTTGTGACAAAAGCATGTTATCCTGAGCATTGCCGCGTGTATCAGTATGTGAATATATTTCAATAATCATATTAGGGTATCTCTCTAATACCCCTACTAACTTGTCCAGCTCGAGGGCTATTAGTCCTTTAATTTTATACTCATCTGAGTTATAATAAATGTTATCCAATTTTACCACATCACCAACCTTGTACAGTTTGGTATCAAATAAAGAACCGGTAAGACTTGCATTACTTTTGACTTTTACCTTTTTACCAAAAAGTTTTTTATCATAGCTTTTCTCTATGAGCTCAAAACTAGTGGCAAAATCATCTTTTATGGCTACAAGCTCATAATCGCATTCAGGATCTCTGTCAAACTCATATGAGCCGTCTTTTTTGGAATACTTTTCCTGTACTTGTCCTGTACATTTATTAATGAATCTTATTTTTACACCACCAACCGGCTCATTGTTTTCTCCTCCCGAGATAACTCCTTTAAAAATTTTCAAATTGGTATTATCACGTTTTTGAATCAAGACCCTTTTAAGTTCGGGTTCATTCTCGCTACTTTTATCTTTATTTTCTGGTATTACCGCTTGAATTGGTTCAAGTAATATTTCTAAAATAGAAGGTTCAAAGTCAGAAGCATCTTTATTGGAATAGAATTTCTTAACAGGCAAAAATTTATCCGAGTTAAGATAGAAATAATATTCATTATCAGCAGGCAAACATAGCTTTATGCTTCCATTATTGTTAGTTGTAGCACTTTCTGATATGGCCGGTTTTTCAATATTTGTGTATTGAAAAGAAGTAGCGGCAATTGCCTCTCCAGTTGCCTGATTTTTAAACGAAACTATTAAATCACGGCAACCATATTTGGTACCGTTACGCGTAAAACGATATATATCGTCGTCGCTTCCTCCTCTTTTTCTATTGCTGCTGAAATAACCACTAGACCTATCGCCATCCGTAATTATTCCAAAATCATCCCTGTTAGAATTAAGAGGTGCCCCCAGGTTCCTTATTTTGCCATTTGGCATAAAGGTTGATTGATCAATATCAATATAAAAAATATCGAGGTCACCTAAACCAGGATGTACATCAGACGAAAAATAAAGATTCCCTGAATCATCTACAAAAGGAAACATTTCATTTCCCTGAGTATTTACCGACCCTCCAAGATTTTGAGGTGGTGACCATGCCCCATTTTTATATTTTGATAAATATATATCTGTACCTCCAAAACCTCCGGGCATGTCTGAAACAAAATATAAAACTTTGTCATCTTTGGATACTGTGGGATGACCAGTAGAGTATTCAGAACTGTTGTATGGAAACTCTTTGATATTACCCCAATCCTTTTCTTTTTTTTCAGCAATGTACAGATGTAATCTATTGATTTCATCTTTTTTATTTCCAAAAATGCCAGGACCTGAAAGGCTGTTTCGGGTAAAAATAATTTTGGTGTTTTTATCAAAAAAAGCACAGGGACCTTCATGATATTTACTGTTCAGATTTTTGCTGAAGCTGCGTGTTTCAACACTTGCAGTTTCTTCATAGTTTTTACTCCCGTTAATAAAATCACTCCCCTGATGTGCTATGGTTTGAGCATCATTTGCGGTGGGTGGAGTATAATAATCGGAGCCCAATTTAGACCGAACTGATTTTTTATTGGAATCCTGATTACCTGATTGAGATGTACTAACGGATGCCGCTTCACTTTTAGGACTGATTAATTTAATATCTTCTAAAAAGTATAAATCAAGAAAAGATGAATTATCCCAACTGAATACTCTTTTAATTGCTGAATTTTTTGGCCGTCCTGAAACAAAAACCAGACCATCAGCATAGTAAGTTGGGCTGAAATCGGCACTACTTGTATTGATTCCAATATATTCGAGCATATAACTGCTGCTGTTCCGTGTGAGTGCATCAAGATTAGGATAAAGCTTCAAAAAGTTTTCAGCTCGTCTATCCTGTTCCTGCAAATCATTATACTTTTTCCACTGAACAGCTGCTTCCTGCCTTTTACCATTTGAAGTTAAAACTTGAGCATATTTCAGATATGCTTTTAATTCATCTCCTTTAAGAAGGGGAGATTCTTTCAGAACCAGACTAAATATTCTTTCTGCATTTTCAAAATCTTTGACTAAATAATATGCTTCAGCCAGTTTCAATTGGATATTATTTGATTGTTCAACAGTCAAAGATTTATCCTTAGTAAGTATATCCTGATAAGTTTCAATGGCCTCAACATAGGCCATCTTCTTAAAGGCATCATCAGCTTTTTGCTGCAGTTTGCTGACGCTTTGTGCTTTTGCAGTAGTACAAAAGCATAGCAGTAGCAATATGATTACCTTTTTTAAGTGCATTATAATGGATTGGGTATTATAAACAACGAATTAATTAGCAAATATCATGCCTTTCAATAATTCTGTTTTAATAATAAAGCCATAATCCCAAACAGGATTATGGCTTTATTTGTCATTCTTATCTTGCAACCGTAATGAAGCTAACCAAAGGTTTTGGACTTGCGGTTGTTTTTATCGAGTAGAAATAAGTGCCATCCGGTACATAATCCTGTCCTCCGAATCTGATTCCCTGATTAGATTTACCATCCCATTTAAACACTTTACTAGCCGGATTCATATTTTCGGGTTTCCATACCAAATGTCCCCAACGGTTATAAATTTCGAATGATTCGATTACAACTCCATTAGGTATTTGAACTAATAATTCATCATTCAGATCATCACCATTTGGCGAGAATCCTTCTGGAACAATTACATCGCCACCGGTTGATAATGGTATCCTGATAGATGTTGGAGAATTGACTCCGATCTTAATTTCATTTCCGTTATTAGATGAATCACTCACTACAGTATTACCAGCCAAACCTTGAGCCAGAATTGAATTAAAGTAAGGACCACTATTGCCTTCGTGATATAATCTTACGGTAAAGAAAACTGTATCAGCTTGTGCTACTTCTAAAACACAGGTAGAATCAGAAACCAACAGGTTATTATCCAACTTGCCATCAAAGCTTTCATTTACTTTAAGTTTACCATTATCATTGGTAGTAGGAGTTCCTATAATTGTATATTGTAATGAATCACTGAATACATAGATAAGACTATCTATCAATTGAACATTAGTTAACTTAACCGCTCCAACGTTTTTAACGATGGTTTTATAAGTAATATCATAGCTCATCGCATCATTTTCAACGCTATCAACAATGCTTAAAGCCACAGCAATAGCACCGAAATTTGGTATAGGGTTAAGATTAAATATAATTGGCGAAGGCTCATCATTATTCGTTGGATCACCATCAAAATCCGGATCCGCATTTATTCCATTAGTTGAAATATCATGACACGCGGCGTCATCACCGGCGTACACCTCTGCAACATTAAAGAACAAGTCAGTATTGGCATTGGTCAAATCAACTTTTACTTTGAATTTTATAGCAAGTTTTTCACCAACTTTCAAAGTACTCAATGTATCAACTAATAAATAAATTTGATTTGTTCTTCCTGTGTAGGCAGTATTGGCTTTTAATCCACCTTCTGCTTCAACAGTAATCACATCATCCTGTATAACAGCCCCATTTCCAAAAGCTCTGTCCAGATCATCTGTCACATTTATATTGGTGATGTCAATTCCACCCATATTGGTAAGATAGATAGTAAATGGCACTTCAAACTTCTGCTCTCCGATAAGTACTGCTTCTCCACAAACTTTGCTGATACCAATCATTGCAGTATCCAACGGATCATTTATCACGAACTCACTGATATTATTAGCTAATTTGTTATCAATCTGATCAATTTTATACAGTTCAGCTTTATTTACAATTTTACCTGCACCTGTTACCTTGGTGATATAATTAAACACAATACTATCACCTGTTTTCAAGGTATCAATGTTTATAAATACAGTTCCATTGTTATAATCAGCATTTGAACTAGCATCCTTAAACTCAAGACCATCAGGAAGGATATCTCTAACAGATATGCCACTAGCCAAATTAGTTCCGATATTTTTAACCGTTACCTGATAATTTGCATCCTGACCCACAGGAACATGTATGCTCGAACCTATTTTGGTTACACTTAAGTCAACATATTGATCTGGATTTGGGGTAATTCCATCTTCTCCGCAATCTGTAATTATAACCTTAACACTAGCCGCATTGCTTATACATGAAATATCGCTTCTTTCGAATACGTAATAAACTCCGGCTCCTGTCATACCTGGTGAAGTGATCAAAGCCGAATTTGGAGAATTACTTGCATGGAATTCGAAAATACCACCTGAACTAGATACTGCACCCATAATAGCCCCATTTAAATCAACTGTTTCAAATGGACAAACATTTGTTAATTCAGCAATCACTGTTGGAGTTGAAGGTGTCTTACCAACTACAATTGAAATTTCATTGGAAACTTCGCTTTCACATCCACCGCCTTTTGATTTACATACGGCTGTGTATTTGTATGTGCCTGGTTGAGTAGGCGTAACTTCAATCACACCCCCGACTGTACCATTCGACCAGTTAAGAATTCCCTGACATCCAGAACCGGTTAATATTGCGGTCTCACCTAAACAAATGCTATGTGTACGACAAGAAATGAACGGTACAGAAGGCGTTCCCACTGTCAGTGAAAGTGAATCTGCAGATTCGCTAGTGCAAGTTCCAAGTTTACATACGGCAGAATATTTGGTGCTAACCGTTGGCGTAACAATAATATTTGAGCCACTTTCCCCATTGGACCATACCACTGTACCTGAACAATTGTAAGCTTTTAATGTAACCGACTCACCTGCACAAATCAGATCTGTACTACACGCCAAGATAGGCCTTGAAGTATTTCCAACTACTATGGTCATTGCATCTGAAAGAAGGCTTGTACAATTATCTGCCTTACATATTGCCGTATATTTCGTTGTACTGTTTGGAGAAACAGTTATTGAAGCTGTTTTTTGACCAGATGACCAAATCACCGTACCTGTACAATTAGTCACTGATAAAATTACTTCGCCATCACCACAAATTTCTGTAGTTGAAGCCGTAATAACAGGTTTTGCTAAATTACATCCTCCACAACCTGTTGTTTTAATTTTTATCAATATCGCTTGAGAAGGACTGCTTGAACCACAGGTGTTGGTACATGTTGCCGTATATGATCCGGCGGTACTTACTGTTAAAGTATTTCCAGTAGCACCCGTATTCCATGTGACAGTACCATTACATCCTTCAGCAATTAAAATAGCACTTTCTTGCGAACAAATTTCTGTTTTATCAGCAGATAGAACAGGTGCAGATGTCTGTCCTCCAATAGTAATTACCACTGGCTGTGAAGAAATGCTCGTTCCACAACTATTTGTGCAAATTGCTGTATAAGAACCTGCTGTTTTTACATAAATAGTATCGCCAACTAAACCATTGCTCCATGTTACAGTACCACTGCAAACAGTAGCACTTAATGTAGCTGAATCAGGCAAACACAAATTATTCTTATTGGTTTTAATGTTAGGAGAGGCAGGTGAAAGATTGCTTTCGATCAAAATAGTGTTTGAATTGCCACTCTCCCCACAAGAATTGAAACAAACAGCAGAATATGTGCCTGCACCAACAGAAATCATCTCGCCAACTTCGCCATTACTCCATTTTATCGAGTAATCACAATTAACAGCCTTTAATGTTGCCTTTTCATCACCACATACACTCACTCGATCTGTGGTAATTACTGGTGTATTTGGTACACGACCTTTCTCAATTTCAATAATATTGCTTATTTCACTATCTCCGCAAGTATTTACACATACTGCCGAATACATTCCTGAATTTGAAACTTCAATACTATTTCCAGTAGCACCAGTTGACCATTTCACAGTACCCGAACAATTTACGGCATTAACAGTAATCGTTTCCGACCCACAAATTTCAAGTGAAGCTGCTGCAATGACAGGTGGTTCAGGGACTAATGCATTGCCAATAATAATCAAATTACTATTATTTGAAGATCCACAAATGTTGCTACAAGTTGCTTTGTATGTGCCTGCTCCCACTTCGATCGTGGCTCCAGTGGCTCCGGTACTCCAGGTTACTGTGCCTGTACAATTGGTTGCCGTTAGGGTTGCCTTCTCTGTATTACATAGCTCGGTCTTGTTGGTAGCTATGGTAGGTGCTCCAGGTGTTGCTCCGGTTGTGATTGTAACACTGTTGCTGTTGCCTGAGGTGCCACAACTGTTGC